>NZ_JBHVRR010000002.1:0-295457 GCF_042885635.1 Streptomyces sp. NPDC058045
CACACCATCAGACCAAGTGGCTCCCAAACTCACCGGAGATCCACCGGTACCCGAACTCACCGGATCACCGGCACCGAAACAGCCCGGTAAAAACACACACCGCTTACTGATACCGCCAGCGCGGCGAGATGCTGGCATTAGACCTCCTTGCTCTTCTTTCGCGGCACTACCGACGTCCGCCCATTCAGGAGTTACCAGTCGCCTTATCTGGCACCGTACCCCGCATCAACTCGCGTGCCCCGGTCGCTCTCCCCGAGCGGTCTCTGCACCAGACTCCCCCTGAACTAGGCGTAGTCGCTGCCTCGGCACGTCCTCATACGCCCGCAAACGGTGAGCCTGCTCAACGCCCATCCGGAAGCCATCCATCTTCCACAGCGCTTGCTGATCAGCACGTATTTCTAGGGCAACTTTGAGAAAGTACGCAGCCCTGCGGCTGCGCACGTCTAGGAGCCATTGCTCCGCATAGTGCTCAGCTTCCTGGCTCAATGCCCGATTGCTATGCCGCTTCAGAAAGGCACTGATCGCAAAGTAAAGAAGGGTCATTCCGAGGCAGACTGCCAGCGGCAGCACCTGCATCTCGCGGCTCACGCTGGTACCTCTGATGTAGCTCGCGGCCTCCACCAGGCCGGTTACGAGGCACCAGATCGCGCACCATCTGAACCCTCGCCCCACTGTTCGCAGTTGCTCACCCTGAGTTTCACCAAGCCGAAGCCACCTCACGCGGCGTCACCTCTACTCTCCCGGTCGTCTTCCGATCGAATATTTTGCTGGGTCAGCAACGCACGGACCATCGTTTCGAATGCATCCACCATCGACGGGTCTCTAATCCCCAAGTCGTTGGCGGCATCACGCGGAGACAATGGGCGCTGCGCCGGCGCCTCCCTGGCTTCCGTCAAGCTCTCCCTCGAGACAAGCCCTGAGAGGACGAGCATCTCTTCGATAGGCACTCGCAGAGTTCGCGCCAGGGGCTGAAGGTAGACAGGGTCCGGCATAGATGTTCCAGCGATGATCCTTCCGACTGAGGATTGAGACATGCCTGTGGCTCGGGCAATCGCGGTCTTACCGCCTCCGCGGGGTGAGTCGATGTCGTAGCCAGCGCGACGTGCGGCCTCGCGGATGTAAGCAGCAAATTGCTCTGCCCTCCGGGTGTTCGCGTTTTCGCTCATAGCTTACATGCTAGCGCGCAAGTAACGGCGTGCCTACCTCGCAAGCAACCCATCTATCTAGCTACCTAGCAAGTCTTACTTGCGAAGCAGGCAGCAACGGGGCATACTTCCTGCATCGACAGCAACTAGCTGCCGAGCAAGGAGCTAATGATGTCCTTCTTCCTTCGAAGCGACCGGCTCATGGAGGCTGCGGCGACACGCGGGGACCACACCAGCTACGCCATCTGGAAGCGCACTGGGGTCGCACAATCCACCCTGTCCCGCCTCCGCCGTGGCATCGCCAAGCCCGCCGCCGACACCCTGCTCACCCTGGCTACGGCCTATGAGCTGAGCGTCGACGACCTAATCGACCGCGACGTCGAGAACGGGGCGGCATGACAAAACGCACCGTAGTCCGCCACAAGACGCTCTCCGCCTCCGAAGCCCTAGACCTGCCTGTGATGTTCGACGTCTGGCCCACCCTCGGCGCCGCACTCGGCATCGGGCGCACGACCACCTTCCAACTCGCCCGCGAGGGCGCACTGCCCATACCGATCATCCGGGTCGGTCGGCAGCTCCGCGCACGGCGCAGCGACCTTCTGAACTTCCTCGGTCTTCAGGACCAGGGCGCTGCCAAGGTCGAGCTGGCAGCGCCCGCAGAGGAAAGCGACGACGCCCCGGGGGTCGAGCCCAGGGCGCTAGTCGAGCAACCCACGAAAACCATGCACTGAGATCGGAACTGCTCCATGAACATCGTTGCACAGGCGACAGCGTCGCCGTCTACCCCGACCGCGTCCGCCGAGGTGGTCCTCACCGAGTCCCCCACCATGCGGGCCGCCACCGTCGACCGCACGGACGTGCTCGACAAGGTCAAGGCCGTCGCCCTCCTGCCCGACGGCATCCACGCCACCACCGAGATTGTCACCTCCTACTACGAGGTCGGAGTCGACGCGATCGAAAGCGTGGTTCGCCGCAACCGCGAGGAGCTGACGGAGAACGGCATGGCGACGCTCCGCGGCGAAGCCCTGCGTGACTTCCATGGGACTGTCAGCCTGACAGTCCCATCCCGACGCAGCGCCCTCCGCGTCTTCACCCGCCGGGCGATCCTGAACGTCGGCCAGCTGCTGACCGAGTCCGACATCGCCCGCCAGGTCCGCACCTACCTCCTCGACATCGAGGAGACCGCCACGCCGGAGCAGCGGCACGACGCCGTCATCGGCCGGGCCAAACAGCAGGCCGAAGTCCTCACCCTGTTGTCCGGGATCGTTGACCCCGCGTGGCTCGACGCGAAAGCCCGGCACGTTGCGGCCCGCGCACTCGGCGAGGAACCCGAGATCGACCTCACCCGCCGCCCGCTGACGGTCGGCGAGTACCTGGAGGACAAGGGCGTCACGGGTGAGGCCCTGCGGTCACTGTCCACCACCTTCGGCAAGCGCCTCAAGCACGCCCACCGGGAGCGGTACGGGGCCGAGCCGGGAAGCGTGGAGAGGTTCGTTTCCGGTGCGTTGCGGCAGGTGGCCGTGTACACGGAGGAGCACCGTCCGCTGTTCGACGTGGTGTGGGCGGAGGTGGCCCGGTGACGACCGCCTCGCCGCCCACCCCGACTGTCCAGCGCGACGCGACCGCAGCCTTCGAGGCCTTCGTCGCGGAGCACCAGCTCACTGTCGAGGAACGGGACCCGTCCTTCCTCGCCGAAAGCCTCCGCGACCAGTTCGTGGCCTGGTACTTCCTCGCCGACGGCAAGCACATTCTCGTCGTCCCCACCGGCCAGGACCCCGCGGTCCGCCTGGCCGCCGCCCGCGCGCTCATCCGGGAGCCGCAGGCATGACCGACACCCACATCTGCGTCTACGACGGGCGCAGCGCCACCACCGTCCGCACCGGCAAGCTCGGCAACCGCTTCGGTCTCTGCGCCGAATGCGCGCCCGGGCACGACTCCAGCGTTGCCGTCGACGAGCAGATAGAGGTGGTGCGCGCTCTCGCCGACATCGAGTCCGCGAAGACCAGCGTGTCCCCGGCCGTCGCCGAGTGCCTGGACTACATCGCCGAACTCGTCGTCGAGCACGGGGACCCCGCCGCGGTCTTCGACAGCGTTGTGGCACTCATCGCCCGCGAGAAGGCCGAACGGGCGGTGAAACCGTGAGCGTCCTGGCCCACGAGGCGTACGACAGTGTTCTCGCCGCCGAGCAGCTCACCGGCGAGGAGTTGCAGCGCCTGATCGACCGGGGCGGGCGCGACAGCGGGCCCTGGCTGCTTCAGACCGCGCACACCCACAAAAAGATCACGGACCGGGTTCTCGCCGAACTCGTCGGCGACGTGTGGTCCATGGCGGACCGGCCCGACCGAGAACTCACCCACGACGAGTGGCGCCTGCTGTTCGACGCCGCCGGGTTCACCATCGACGGGCAGCGCACGCCCCGCCCCACGCAGCCGACGCTGCTGTACCGCGGATCCGTGCCCGAACGCCGCAGCGACTGGTCCTGGACGAAGTCCGTCGCCGTCGCCCGCCGGTACGCCGCCGGCAACGTGACCGGGCGTGCCCCCGGCAGGCTCTGGGTCTGCACGGCACCGCCCGCCCACATGCTCACGATCAACACCGGGCGCGGCGAGGACGAAGTCGTCATCGACACCCGCGGCCTGACCGTCTGGGAGGTGCCGTCGTGACCGTCCCGACTGACACCGAAACGGCCGGGGCCACATCCTCTGGCCGCCCGGCCCGTGCCGCCCGGCCTGTCCGTTTCGCTGACCCGGCTCGCAACGCCGCCTACTGGGCGCGCATCGACCGCATCGTCGACCAGGCGCCGCCCCTCGACGACGACCAACGCGCCCGTATCCGCGCCGCGTTCCACCAGCCCGAGGTACGGAGGGCATCAGCATGACCGAACGTCGTCGCGCTGGCGAGTGGCCCGCTGGCCTCCGCCCCGTCACCTCCGCGCCCGTCCCGGACTCCGGCTCACAGCCACAGCCACAGCCACAGCCACAGTCCGTGCGGCCCGTCGAGGTACCGGCGGTTCGGCTCGTCGTCACCGTCGACCTCACCGGCCGGTACAGCACCCACGACGAGGTGTGCCGGGACCTGTACGAGCAGACCCGCCATTCAACCGACTGCCACACCGCGGTCGTCCGCGTCGGCGAGGACGCGCTCCGAGTCGCTGTCGGGCTCGGCAGCGCGATCGCAGCCCGGTTCTTCCTCGCCGCCCGCGACGTCGAGATCCACCTCCCGGCCGGCACCCGGTGGGCCTACGTCGCCACCGAAGCGCAGACGGCCATGCGCCGCTACGCCGCCGACCACGCGCAGACCCTCGCCAGAACACGAACCGGCTGACCGGGGAGCGCACCGCCGCCCCGGGCCAACCACCACCCTGGCCCGGGGCCTGCGCGAACACGAACCTCAATCGCCCGGCTCGTAGAAGAGAGCACGTTCGTGAACAGCACCACCACCGTCCTCCCGATCTTCGGGGAGGACACCGAGCACGCCGAGGCGGACGTCGAGGCGCCTCCGGTCGCTCTGGGTATGGCCGCCGCCGCGGCCCGCCTCGTCGCGTACCGCTACACCCAGTTCGAGGACGGTGAGCCGCGGGCTCTCCTCGTCGTCGACTGCCCGTTCTGCGACCACCAGCACATCCATCCCGCCGGGCGCGCGAGCACACCGCGCGTCTGCCCCCGCACGTCGCGCTGCGTCGGCCGTCCGACCGGCGTCTACTACTTCCCGGCGGTGAACCCGTGACCCAGGCCCCACCCGCTGAACTGGTCGCCGACCAGGAGCTGGTGCGCGCGTCGCTGGCCTACCACTTCCAGGGCGTGCCCGGCCTGCTCAGCGTGTGCTCGGACGCAGACCGGTGGGTCGGCCGCCGTTTCACCACCGACGAGGAGGGCATCACCGCGGCCACCGAGTACGTGGCCACCCTCGACGCTCGCTTTCCGAAGGGCATCTACACCCAGGTCACCACCCTTCGAGAACATCCCGCGAAGGGGCGCGGCGGTAAGGAACTGGCCCACGGCCTGACGTTTCTGTGGGCGGACGGCGACTTCGGCACGGCCGGGCACAAGCCCGGTCTCGACGACATGCCGCACCCCGCCGACGCGGACCACGTCCGCGAGATCGTCCTCGCCTCCGGGCTGCCCGAGCCTTCCGGCTGGTGGCTGTCCGGCGGCGGCTACAACCCGATCTGGGTCCTCAATCAGCCGCACATCATCGGCAGCGACGAAGACCGGGCGGCCATCGAACAGTTCACCATGGGGCTGCAGGCCGTGCTCGGCGGTTCTGCCTACTCACACGGCTGCTCGTGGGACACGCAGATCGGCAATCTCGACCGGCTGATGCGGATCCCCGGCACCGTCAACCGGAAGGCCGAGCCCCGGTCAACCGGCAGCTTCCCCGGCACCGGCGAGCCCGTGGACCTGGCCGCGATGCGGGATGCCGTCCGGCGCCTGGAGCCGGGCGCCCGCGCCTTGTTGGAGAAGGCTGCGGCGGAGAAGCGGGCCCGGCACGACGCGCGCACCGGCCGCACGACAGTGGCCCCGCCGCCCCCGCGCCGTTCCTCATTCCCCCGCTCCGGTGGCGGCTCCAGCGTCTTCGACATCCTCGCCGCCGAACTGACGTTCCGGGACTTCCTGGAACCCGCCGGGTGGACGTACCGCGGGGCGGCCGCCGACGGACGCGAGAAATGGCTGCGCCCGGCTGGCGCAGAGGGCGCCGCGGACAGCGAGTACAGCCTCGTCTGCGACGACCACGTAGCCGTGAACTGGTCCGAGCGATCCGGCCTCCCCGTCGGGCAACAGCCGACCGGAAGGAAACTCACCGTCCCCACCTTGTGGGCGCACCTCCACTACGGCGGCGACGAACGGGAGGCCACGCTGGACGTACTGCGCGCCGCGTTCGACCAAGACGCCCAGGCACCAGCCCGCGCTCTGCCCACCGCTGTACTCACCCGCGTCCGGCAGCACTGCCGACCGCCGTCACAGCGACGCACGGCGGCTTCCACTCCACCCGGCGACGACATGTGGGCCGGGGACTCGCTCAGTGATGCGGCGCCAGAGGATGAAGCAGACCCGGACGACGACCACAGACGGCCCCATGGACTGCTGCCCGAAGAGTTCTGGACGCGCCGTGCCGTTCACCAGCACATCCGGCAGGCCGCGCACGCCGAGGGCTCCAGCGGCGACGTGCTCTTCTACTCACTGCTCGCCCGAATGTCGGCGATGATCTCCCACCGCATCACCGCGGTCTCCGGAATCGGCGGCCGCGCCTCCCTCAACCTATTCACCGCCATCGTCGCCGCATCCGGCGGCGGCAAGTCGATCGGCACGAAGGTCGCCCGCGCCCTACTGCCTCCGCTCGACCCCGAGTTCCGGGACGGCCTGCCCATCGGCTCCGGCGAAGGCATCGCCGAGGCCTTCATGGGCACGGTCGACGAGGAGACAGGCGAGATCCACGCCAAGGGGCCCTTGAAGGGCGACCCTGTCACGAAGAAGGTGCGCAAGCAGGTCCGGCACAACGCCTACTTCTACGTCGACGAGGGCCAGACCCTGGCCCGCCTGTCAGAGCGCCCAGGCAGCGTCCTCGGCGAGACACTCCGCCGCGCAGCGATCGGCGAGACCCTCGGCCAGACGAACGCATCCGAGGAACGAACTCGGTATGTGGCCGCCGGGTCGTACAGCCTGGGCATGGTCGTCGGGTTCCAGCCCGCGACGGTCATGCCGGTTATCGCAGACGCGAGCACGGGCACACCGCAGCGGTTCCTGTGGGCATGGGCCGCGGACCCGTCGATCCCGGACGAGCCGCCAGCCTCGCCCGGTCCTCTCCCGGTGAACCCCGCCTCGCTGCAGCCCGCCACCGAACTGGACATCGTGTTGCCTGAACGGATCCGCCGGATGCTGTGGGCTGAGCATGTCGCCCGCAACCGGGGCGAGTTGGAGATCGATGAACTCGACGGCCATGCGAACCTGATGAAGGTGAAGCTGACCGCCCTGCTCGCGCTGCTCGACGGAGGCCGGACCGAAGCAACGGAAGAGGACTGGGAACTCGCCGAGGTCGTGTGGCAGTCCTCATGCGCGGTCCGCGCGACGCTCATCCGGCGGGCAGAACGTGAGGCGGAGGCGGCGCGGCGCCGCGAGCAGGACGCAAAGGTCGCCGAGGAGCTTCGTGCGCACCAGGCCAAGACGGACACGGACCGCACTCTGCAGCGCATTGCCCGGCTGGTGAAGAAGCACGCTTCCGCGGTCGGTGGCATCACCTTCGGCGAGCTGAACCGCCGATTGCGCAGCAGCGACCGTGAGTTCCTGCGCCGTGCCGTGGAGGTTGCCGAAGCCCACGAGTGGGTGTTCGTCGAGGCCGACCGGATCTGTGTCCAGACGGAGTGAGCGACGTGGACATGTGGACATGTGGACGACTGTCCACGTCCACATGTCCAGCGATAGCCCTCCCTCCTTCAACCACTACATAAATAAACAAAACGGACTTCAATCTCACTCGTGCGACGCGCGACAGCCAGACGTGGACAGCCGTCCACGTTGTCCACGTCCACATCCGCTGTCCACATGTCCCACCCTGAAGGAGAGTCTCGTGCCCGATGCCCAGCGCCTCGTCGACGGCGTCCCTGTTCTGCCCGGCTACATCCAAGGCAGCGGCAGCAAGTTCCGCGACCTCCGTGTCTGGTGCCGTTGGTGCTGCCACTGGCACACCCATGGCCCCGAGCCCGTCGGCAGCACCACGCACCGCATCGCCCACTGCTTCGCCACCGACAGCCCGTACCGGGAGACCGGCTACTGGATCGAGGTCTCCGCCACCGACTACGACGACGTCGCCCGCAAGGTGAAGTCCGCCTCTGCCGCACAGCAGCGCGCCATGTCCACGGGGCGCGTCAGTGACGCCGTGAAGCGCCTGCGCGACCAGCCCTCGCCCGGAGCCGCCGTGTGAACGTCGACGACATCGTGGCCGAGCGCATAGCCGCGGCCCGCGCCCGCATCGCGGCAGAGAAGCGCCGGCGCGTAGCGCTCGCCGCCGCCCGCAAGCGCGGCATCGCCCTGCGGCACGCCGCCAAGCTCCGCAACCAGGCCACCGCCAGTGACACCCACGGCCGCAACATCCCTGCGGAGTAGTCGATGAGCCACATTTGCGGACTGTGCGAGACCGATGTGGACGCCGGCTACCTGTGCCCTGGGTGCGCACGCGCCACCGCGCGGCGCCTGGAGTTGATGCCGCGCCTGTACGACGCACTCGCCGCGTTCCTTCACCCCGCCGGGCGCCGCCCTGAACTGGGCCGCGCCCGACCCGCCGAGGCGCCCCTACCTCTCGCCGAGACCCCGTTCTCCCTCCGCGGCCCGGGCGGGATCGTCGGGGTGCTGGAGGACTGGCGGTCGGCGATGCAGGCCGACCGCGGGTGGGGTGAGCCGGTCCCCGCCGGGACCACCGAGCGGCGGGTGGTCGTCGCGGCCCGGGCGCTGCTGATGAACCTGGAGTGGGTAGTGGAGTCGTGGCCGATGGCCGGCGCGTTCGCCGAGGAGATCCGCGACCTGCACCAGGCGGCCCGTTCGATCGTCGACCCGCGGGACCCGGCGGACCAACCTCGGCGTCTCGGATACTGCCTGACGGAGTTGAACGGCGAGTCGTGCGGGGCCGTCGTGCTACTGCGGTCCGGGTCGACAACGGCGCGCTGCGAATGGTGCGGTACGGACTGGCCGCCGTCGCGGTGGGTGGAACTCGCCGCGGGGCAGGCGCAGTTCGCGGCGACGGGCGCGGCGTGACCACGTTGACTGGGACAGCGTGTCCTAGTACCTTGGCCTGCGTGCCAACCTCCAATTGGCGCGAGCGCGTTGCTGCCGAAACCCGGCGCCAGCGTGAACTACGGGAAGAGATCACGGCAAGCGCCCGACGACGAGCCGAAGCGTTCGAAGAAGGCGTCCGAGAACTCGGAACGAAGAAGGCTGTCGCCCGGGAAACCGGGATCGACGTCCGCATCGTGCGAAGAGCGATAAACGAGTACGGACCGGCGACTGCACCGCTATCCAACTCAACAACTCAAGATCACCCCAACGAGTAAGGCCCCTCGGCGAAGGCGACTGCACCGCCGGCCGAGGGCCCGACCCGGCCTCCGGAAGGCGCGTCAACGCCGAACCGGGGACTTGACCACGAGAGAGAGCGAACCTCCTCATGGACCACCAGCACCTTAGCGCGCCCAAACGCGCGTCGATCACGATCGAGCTGCCCGCCGCCATCATCGTGGCCCGCCGTCTGCTCGACACCTACGGCACCGTCGACTACGGCCAGGCCGCCGACGTGGCCCAGGCCCACGGCGCCCTCGCCGAGTCCCTCCGCATCCTGCTGCGCGCCATCGACCAGACCGTCCAGCAGGCCATCGAGCAGCAGCAGTACGAGGCCGTCTGCCGGTCCGTCGACGCCCAGTTCCCGATCGTGGCCGCGTTCCTCGCCGCCGAGCGGGGTGAGGGCCTGTGAACGCCGAGCCCCGCACCGTCGCCGTGCCCATCCTCGTTATCAAGCCCCTCGAGGTGGACGAGCCGGCATGGTGCGTCGACCCGCACACCACCAGCCAGTTCAAGGCAGACATCGTCCACAACGGCCCCGAGATCGCCGCCGAGATCGACACCAGGCACGGGACCATCACCTACCTCACCGCGTGGATCACGACGGCCCCCTTCGGCATCCTGCGGCCCGAGCCGCTGCCCGTCGTCGCCATCGAGATCGACGGCAGCACCACCTCGTTCACCCCCGAGGAAGTCCGCGCGTTCACCGACACCACGCGCGCCCACCTCGACCAACTCGACCGCCTGGCCGACGAGGCCAACCACCTGCGCGGGGGTGGCCAGTGAACCGCACCCGCCCCCTCAACGCCGAGCAGCGCACCGCCCCTCCGACCCCGCCCCGGCATCTCATCGCCGCCGGCATCGTCCGCCGCACCCCCACCAACGCCGACGACGCGCAACGTCTCCGCGTCGCTCACCTCCTCGCCCAGTGCCACACCGACTACACCGCCGCCGCCACACGCCGCGCCCACCAGGACCACCGAGACGACATCCACCCGTGCACCACCACGAGCAAGCGGAGCGCCCTGTGAGCGTGCTATCCATCGAGGTCCGGCGCATCATCGTCAACCACCTCACCGAACTCCACATGAGCACAGCAGACATAGCCGCTGAGCTGGGGGTTTCCCGCGAGACCGTGCGCAGAGACCTCCTCGCCCGCCCCACGGCTACCGAGGAGGTCCCCGCCCCGGATGAGGCACCCGGCGGGGCAGACACGCCGCCTGATCCGGCGCCCCGTGCGGCACCCTGGTTGCGGACCGGCCCCGAAGGACTGACGCTCACCCCCACCGACCAGCTCGGCCAGGACATCCGCACGATCGAGTCCGCCACGGGGCAGCCTGCCGAGGAGATCGTCCCCCGTCTCGTCCGCCAGCACGCCGCCCACATCCTGGCCCGCTGGAGCGCCAAGACCAAGGGCACCATGGAGACATGCAGCCCGTCATCGTCGACATCTACGCCGCACAGGCCGCCACCGGCATCAAGGCCGGCGCCCTCCGCGTCCGCCTCCACCGAGGCACCCTCACCCACCACGGCCACGACCACCGCGGACGGACCCTGGTCGACCTCGCCGAGCTACAGCCCGCCCCCGTCACCGAAGCGGCTTGACCAGCGGACTGACCACCTGTAACACTCAGACCACGTCCGGCATGTCCAGACGCCACACACGCACGACGAAGCCCCCGTTACGGTTCCCCCGGCGGGGGCTTCGTCGTGTCCCCGTATTCCGGCCCCACATGCCCCGCAGCCGAGCCATGATGGCCACTCAGATACCCACCCATCCCGGGGGAACAGTGGCCAGCTACAGCGAGATACAGAAGGCCGTCCGCGCCGAGAAGGTGAAGTTGTGGCTCGGTTGGGCCGCGGGCATCGGCATCGTGGCGCTCATCGCCAGCGGCACCCGCAACATCGCCGTGCTCTCCGTCATCACCCAAGTCCTGCTCGTCGTCGTCTTCCTGCTGCTCACCTTCACCGTGTTCCGCATGACGACCGCACTCAACAAGAAGGCCGACGCCGCACGCGCCGAGGTCCTCGGCGACGACTGACCGGGAGGTGGCGCCCATGACCGGCAACCCCCGCAACGGGCGCCCCTACCGACGGTTGACCGCATGGCTCCGCTCCCAGCGCCTTCCCTGCTGGCTCTGCGGCCACAACATCGCCTACAACGTGGACGCCCGGCATCCGCTGTCGTTCACCCTCGACCACGAGGTGCCTATCAGCCGCGGCGGCGCCCTCCTCGACCCCGCCAACGCCCGCCCAGCACACAGGCGGTGCAACTCGGCCAAGGGCAACCGCGCCCCCAGCGCACGGCTGCTGAGAGCCTCGCGGAGGTGGTGACCGTGGCCGACATCGCAGAGCTTGACCCCCGCTGGGAATGGATCGAGATCCCCAACCTCGGCGGCCTGACCGAGTACATCCGTGGCGCCTGCCGTCACCTGCACACCATCGAGGTGCGAGCAGCAGTGACCGACGAGGTCGTTGCGCACCTCTGCCCCGACTGCGACACCCAACTCCCAGCGAGCAAAGGCGTCTGACCTGGAGGTGACGTACCGTGCTGTACGTCGTCACTGGCCCGCCGGCCGCCGGCAAGTCGTCGTGGATCGAAGCGCACGCCATCGCCGCGGACATCGTCATCGACCTCGACCGCATCACCAGTGCCCTCACCGGCCCCGGTGCCGCAGCCTGGTGCCAGCACCCCCTCCACCTACGGGTCGCGCACCGCGCGCGCTTCGCCGCGATCGATGAAGCGCTGCAGCACCTGGACCGACTGGACGTCTACCTGATCCACAGCCAGCCCAGCCCGAAGGCCCTGGCCAAGTACCGCCGGCACCAGGCCCGGATCGTCGTAGTCGACCCGGGCGAACAGATAGTGATGGCTCGGATCGAGGCGATGCGCGCACCGGAGATGCGGAGAGTAGCCACCCGCTGGTACCGGGCCCGCCGCGGCAGGACCCCAGAAGCCATGCCCCACGCCTCGCGTCGGTGGTGATCCGACGCCACGGCCACGGGCACGACCCGCCGCGACGCTCAGTCACAATGCGCAATCGAACACGCTGAACAGCGCGAACCGCCATCGGTTCCGGCCGGCGCCCCGGGGCTCCGGGGGGAGAGTGGGTCGAAAGTTGGGCCCGGTACCGGGCGACCCAAAAGCCCTTGTCGCCCGATTTTTTGCGTGATCAAAATGTCTCGCCTAATCGCGTGAACTCCGTTGAGGCATTTTAGTGCGTGATCACGCTGTGTAGCTAAGCTTGATGATGACGGACTGTAACGGGGGTGGTGGTCATGGGGGAGGTGTCCGACGCGGTCCGTGCAGAGATCTCCGCGCTGGGCGTTGAGCCGACGGCGCCCGGTCTCGCGGCTGCCGCTGTGACGCTGGCTGAGCACCTCGACGCCGCCAGGGGGCCGACCGGCGCGGCGAACGTAGCCCGCGAGTTGCGGATGGTGGTCGGTGAGCTGCGCGACCTGGCGCCCATGACGCAGGAGGGGGATGCGCTCGATGACCTCACAGCTCGCCGTGAGGCCCGCCGCCGCGGAGCCTGACGGCCCTCTCCGTGGGGTGCAGACGCCGCGGCTGACGACCGTGCCGACGAACTGGCTCTCGTCCAGCGGGCAGGAGGCGGCCGAACTGGCTGCGCTGGCGGGGCTGGTGCTGGACCCGTGGCAGCAACTGGTCCTGGATCAGGGCCTGCGGGAGCGGGAGGACGGCAACTGGTCGGCGTTCGAGGTCGCGGTGAATGTCCCGCGCCAGAACGGCAAGGGCGGGATCATCGAAGCCCGCGAGTTGGCGGGCCTGTTCCTGCTCGGAGAGAAGCTGATCCTCCACAGCGCCCACGAGTTCAAGACCTCGATCGTGGCGTTCCGTCGCATCGAGCAACTCATCATGGGGTGCCCTGACCTGCGGAAACGTGTCCTCCGGGTGCGGCGGACGACCGGCGAGGAAGCGATCGAGTTGGTGACGGGGCAGGTGCTTCGCTTCCTGGCCCGCTCCGGCGGCAGCGGCCGCGGCTTCACCGGTGACTGCAATGTCCTGGATGAGGCCATGATTCTCGGTGATGACGCGATGGGCGCTCTGATGCCGACGATGTCCGCGGTGCCCAACCCGCAGATCTGGTACCTCGGTTCGGCCGGGATCGGCGCCCCGAGCGTGCAGCTCGCGCGGCTGCGGCGGCGTGCCGACGTGGCGGTGGAGTCCGGCAAGCCGGATCCGTCGCTGGCGTACTTCGAGTGGTCGGTGGATGCGCACCGTGATGAGTGCGGCCCGGCCTGTACGGACCACGACAATCCGGACGACCCGCGGGCGTGGGCGACGGCGAACCCCGCGTTGGGGATCCGGATCAGCGAACAGCACGTCAGGAACGAACGGGCGTCGCTCGGCAGCGGCGGCATCTTCGAGCGTGAGCGGCTTGGCGTCGGCGAGTACCCGTCGGACTCGGCGGACACTTGGCAGGTCATCGGCGAGGACGCCTGGCAGGCGCTGGCCGCCGCGGACTCGGCGCCGGCCGACCCTGTGTCGTTCGCCGTCGACATGACGCCGGAACGGTCGCACGTCGCTATCGCCGTGGCCGGGCCGTGGCGCGGGGGCACGCATGTAGAGGTCGTTGAGCACCGCCCGGGGACGGGCTGGTTCAAGGACCGGGTGCGCGAGCTGACGAAGAAGTGGGGTCCGCGCTGCTGGGTCATCGACTCGGGCAGTCCTGCTGCGTCGCTGATTGGCGACCTGCGGGAGGCGCTGAAGGTCGACCCTGATGACGAGTCCGACGATCCGCAGTTGCTCGCCCCAGTCGTGGAGGCCAAGGCGCGGGACGTGGTGCAGGCCACTGGCCAGTTCTACGACGCGGTCACGGAGCAGGCACTGTCGCACCTCGCCCAGGCGCCGCTCGCCGCGGCCCTGGCGGGTGCGCAGAAAAGGCCGCTCGGGGATGCGTGGGCGTGGGCGCGGCGCATCGTCTCGGTGGACATCAGTCCGCTGGTGGCGGTGACGCTGGCCAAGTGGGGGCTCGGCGCCGAGGTGGACGATGAGAGGGGGCCGAGGTTGTGGTGAGCACGCGCGTACTGGCCCTGGCCGAGTTGGGGTTCGTCGTCCTGGTCCTCGTTGGTGTGGCCCTGCTGTCCGTGCCTGTGGCGCTCATTCTGGGCGGTGTGCTGGGCGTCGTGGCGGTAGAGCGGGAGAGCGCGACGTCGGCCGCGCCGGAGCGTGAGGGGGCGAGCAGCGAGTGAGCCTCTTCGGTCTGTTCGAGCGGCGCGCGTCGCCGGAGAATCCGGGGACGCCGCTCACCAGCTCGGCTCTGCTGGAGTGGATGGGTGGCGGCCGGTCTGAGGCCGGGGTGACGGTGTCGGAGCGGACGTCGCTGCACATGCCGGCGGTGTGGCGGTCGGTGGCGGTGATCGCTGGGGTGTCGGCGGCGCTGCCGCTGCACTCGTACACGGCCGGGACGAAGGACAGGACGGAGTCGGTGCTGCTCGCCGATCCGCACCCTGAGCTGACGCCGCTCGAACTCTGGCGGCTCGCCTATGTGCACCGCGTCCTGTGGGGCAATGCCTACCTGCAGAAACTGCGCGCACCGAACGGGCAGGTCAAGGAGCTGTGGCCGGTGACGCCGGATCGCGTGGCGGTGGACCGTGACCGGCCGTCCGTGGAGAACCCGTCGGGCAAGTTTTTCTACATCACCGACGACTGGGGCGATGTGCACCGGCTGACGCCGCGTGAGCTGCTGCATGTGCCGGGCCTCGGCTATGACGGCCTGCAGGGGTTGTCGCCGATCGCCGCGGCCCGGCAGGGCATCGGCCTGGCGCAGGCCGCCGAGCTGGGAGCTGCGCGGCTGTTCGGCCGCGGCAACATGGTCAGCGGCGTCTTGCAGACTGAGCAGCGGCTGAACGCCGAGCAGGCGCAGGCCCTCAAGAGCCGGTGGCAGGCCAAGGTCGGCGGTATCGAGCACGCGCACGAGGTCGCCGTCCTCGACGCCGGCGCCTCGTTCAAACCCATCACCATGCCGCTCCGTGACGCGCAGTTCCTGGAGTCGCGGGAGTTCCAGATCAGCGAGATCAGCCGCATGTTCGGTGTGCCGCTGTTCCTGCTGTCCGAGACCGCCAAGTCGACATCGTGGGGCACCGGGTTGGAGCAGCAGGCGCAGGGCTGGGTCACGTTCGACCTCGGCCCGACGTGGCTGGCGCCGACGGAGCAGCGGATCACCAAGGAGTTGCTGCCGCCGGGCGAGTACGCGCACTACCGGTTGCAGGGCCTGCTCCGCGGCGACTCGTCGTCGCGCGGCACGTTCTACCGGGCGATGCGCTCCACCGGCGTCATGTCCGCCAACGACATCCGCGCCCTGGAGGAACTGCCCCCGATCGAGGGGCCCGAGGGCGACACCTACCTGCAGCCCACGTACATGGCGCCGCTCGGCTCCAACCCGCTGGCACCTGATGATGTGCCAGCGCCGGTGCGCGCGGCCGCGCTCATGGCCGAGGCTCGCCGCCTGCTGGCCGAAGACGCCGACCAAGGAGGCGACGATGCCGACAACGACCGGCGCTGAAGAGCGGCGCCGCCTGTCCCTGGACACCGCGCACATCACCATCCGCGCCGACGGGGATGGCGGCGCCCAGCGGTTCGCCGGATACGCCGCCGTCTTCAACTCCCGCACAGCGATCGGGAATCCGCTGCGCTGGGGCTTCTACGAGGAGATCGCTCCCGGTAGCTTCGGGAAGACGTTGTCCGAGGGCGACGCGCGGATGCTGATCGACCACGACTCGTACTACGTCGTGAGCCGGGCGTCCGCGGGGACCTTGGGCCTGGCCGAGGACGGGCACGGCCTGGCCGTGGACTCCGCCCTCGACACCCGCCTGTCCTACGTGCAGGACCTCGCGGTGAATGTGGAGAACCGCAACATCACCGGCATGTCCTTCGGGTTCTACGTCATCAAGGACGACTGGACCACGGAGGAGATCGAGATCGAGGGCGCCGACCCCGTCGAGGTCGACGTCCGCACCATCCGGGAAGTCCGCCTCATCGAAGTCTCGGCGGTCACCTTCCCGGCTTACACCGACACCGAGGCCGAGCTGAAGGCTGTGGCCCGCGCCCTCGACCACCGCGGCGACGCCGCGGCCATCGAGGCCCGCGCGAAGTTCCGGCCGGAACTCCTCGACCTGACGCACGTCCGCGAGCCGGGCGAGTCCACTCGTGAGCAGTCCCCCGCTGAGCCGGCGGTGTCCACTCAGCACCGCGGTCTGCCCATCGACGTGCGCATGAGCGCGCTGGCCGCCCGCTACGGGCTCCCGCGCGCCTGACCCATCCACCCTTCCGTCAGCCCCACGGCGTCGCCGCGGGGCTGACTGGCGTGCCGTGAAAGGACACCGCCACCATGAGCACTCTGCTCACCCGAGCGATCGAGAAGCGGGCCAACACCTGGTCCCAGATGCAGGAGATCCAGCAGCGCGCGGAGGCCGAGGGCCGCGCCGAGCTGACCGCCGAGGAGCGCGAGAAGTGGGACGCTGCCGAGGCGGACCTCACCGCCGCGTCCCAGGACATCGAGCGCCTGGAGCGCGCCGCCCGCATGGACACCGTGCAGCGGTCCGACATCGTCGTGACCGGCCGGACTGCCCCGGCGAACGAAGAGGAGGGCCGCGCCGAGCAGGCCGAGGCCGACTATCGGGCCGCGTTCTCCGCGTACACCCGCGGCGGCATGGCCGGGCTCACCAACGAGCAGCGGCAGCTCCTCATGTCGAACCAGTCGGAGATCCGCGCCGGAGCGACGGCGCCCGGATCGGCCGGCGGGTACCTCATCCCGACGGACACCCTCGCCAAGATCACCGAGACGATGAAGGCATACGGTGGCCTGCTCGGCGCGGCGAACGTCATCACGACCGGCAGCGGTAACCCGCTGAACTGGCCGACGAATGACGACACGAACAACGTCGGCGCGATCCTCGCCGAGAACAGCCAGATCACCGAGCAGGACGTGGCGTTCGGGCAGAAGACGCTCGGCGCGTACACGTACACCTCCAAGCTGGTCCGGCTGTCGCTGCAGCTCGTCCAGGACAACGTGTTCAACATCGAGGGCTGGCTGACCACCAAGCTCGGCGAGCGCATCGGCCGGGCGGTCGCCGCGCACCTGGCGACGGGCACCGGCACGAACCAGCCCGAGGGCCTGTTCACCAACGCCATCGCCGGGGCCACCGGCGGCGCGTCCGCCGAGGCCGCCGTCACCTACGACGACCTCGTGGACCTCCAGCACTCCATCGACGTCGCGTACCGGCAGGGCGCCCAGTGGGCCATGTCGGACGCCGCACTGAAGATGGTGCGCAAGCTGCAGGACGACCAGGGCCGCCCGCTCTGGGAGCCCTCCCTGCAGGCCGGGGTCCCCTCGACCCTGCTCGGCTCCCCGATCCTCATCGACAACGGCATTCCCGCCCCGGCCCCGGCCGCCTCGTCCATTGGGTTCGGCAACATCGCCGCGGCCTACGTGGTGCGGCAGGTGTCCGGCGGGCAGATGGTCCGCCTCGATGAGCGGTACGCCGACTACCTCCAGGTCGGCTTCTTCGGGTTCCTGCGCCTGGACGCGACCCCCGATGACACCTCCGCGTTCCGCGTGTTCGCGCACGGCGCCGCCGCGTAACCAGAGTCCGCACGCGGCCTCCGTCGCTCCGAGCGTCGGGGGCCGCCCAGTAGGAGAGGAGGGGCGGGATGCCGCGCATCCGAGTCCTGAAGTCCGTTGGCGGGCTGACCTTTTCGTGGCGCCGCGGGCAGGTCGTTGACGTGGACGACGCCACCGCCGCGGCGTGGGCCGACGGCGTGCGCGCCGTCCTGGTCGAGGAGCCCAAGGCGCCTGCGCGCACGGAGAAGGCGGCGGCCCGCTCTCGCGGCGGCGGCCGGTCCCGGCGCACCGAGACCCGCGCCGAGGAGTAGACGGCATGGCGCTGATCAGCCTGGACGACGCCAAGCAGCAGCTCAACCTCACCGGCGACCGCGACGACGACGAGCTGCTCGCGTTCATCGACGGGGTCACGGCGCCCATCGAAAACCTGGTGGGCGTCATCGAGCCGCGCGAGATCACCGAGACCGTGACCGGGCGCGGTGCCACGCTGGCACTGCTCACGGTCCCCGCCATCGAGCTGGTGTCCGTTATCCCGCAGCTCGACGCCGGCGCGACGCTTGCCGTTGCCGGGCTGCATCTCGATGGCTCGACCGGCATCGTCCGGCGCCTCGACGGCGGTCTCTTCCACGGCGGGCCGTGGACCGTCACCTACCGGGCCGGGCGCGCCGACGTCCCGGCCACCATCACGCTCGCCGCGCGGATGCTCGTGCAGCACCTGTGGCGGACGCAGACCGCATCGCGCGGGCCGGTGCTCGCGGGCGGCGACGACTACTCGGTGACCGAGCCCGTACCGGGCTTCGGCTACGCGATCCCCAACCGGGTGCTGCAACTGCTGGAGCCTTACAAGCTTCCCCCGGCGGTGGCCTGATGACGTCCCGACTCCCCGAACTCATCGACGCGGTCGTGGCCGCCTGCACCACCGCGCCGGGCCTCGATGGCGTGCAGGTCATCGACGGCCCGGCGGTCACCGACAGCCGAGCCGGTGAGTGGCTCATCGTCGGCTACGACGGCGACGCGGGCGGCACCTTCGAGGCCGGGCAGACCGAGGGCGGTTGGGCAACGCTCGGCACAGACCGTGAGGAACGACTGCAGCTTGTCGCGGCCATCGTCGTACTGCGCGGCGGAACCGACGTCCGGGCCGCCCGCGCCCGCGCCTACGAGATCGCGGCACCGCTCGAACAGCTACTGGCCGCGTCTCCGTCGCTCGGTATGCGGTCGGCCGAGCTGGCGATCGGCGCGTCCGCGCTCGTCCAGGAACAGACCGACCGCGGCGCCCAGGTGCGGCTGCTGCTGCAACTGACCGGCCGCGCATTCACCTAGGGAGGACGGGCCCGTGGACATGGTCCGTATGAGGAACGAGCTGCTGCCCGAGCGGGAGATCGAGGTGCAGCAGATTCAGGTGCGCGCCTATCAGCGCGCGGGCTGGCGGGTCGTTGGTGACGACGGCACGCCGGTCGAGACGACGGCCGCGGCGAAGGGCCGCCGCCTCAAGAAGGAGGACTGATCATGGCTACTCCGATTAAGGAGAGCATCCGCTACTACCGGCGTGGCATCACCAGGGTTCTGTGGGTACCGACGATCGCGGCGAAGGGGGCGCCCACCCGGGCTGAGCTGAGTACGGGTGAGGCTCTGGAGGGCGAGACCGGTGCCATGGACGGATGGCAGACGACGTCGGAGACGGTGCCGACTCCTGCGCTCGGCTCGCGGTTTACGCCGGTGGTCGGCGGTGAGATCACCGCCTCCGACTCCAGCCTGACGTTCTGGGCGTCGAAGGACGGCGACGACGTGCGGTCCCTGCTGGTGCGGGAAGCCACCGGCTACATCGTGTGGATGGACGAGGGTGACGTGCCCGGCCAGCCATGCGACGTCTACCCGGTGACGGTCACCTCGCAGGCCAAGGTGAGGGAACTCGACAATGCGGCGCAGATCATGTGCCAGTTCGCGATCACGTCCGAGCCTGCGGAGAACGTGGACATCCCGGCCGCCGCCGAGGGCTGACCGATGCCCAGCTCCGTGCGGATCATCGGCACCGGCCAGCTCATCGACCTGTCGCGCCGGATGCGGATGGCCGGCGGGCCGCGGCTGCAACGGAACATGAACCGCCGTATCCGGCGGGCTGCCGAGCCGCTGCAGAAGGACCTGCAACGGTCCATCCGCACGGTGCAGTTGGTGGGCTCGCGCAGTGGGCGGCGGGGCGGTCCGTCGCCCACAACACGCCCGTTGAGGGCGACGCTCGCAGGCGGGATCCGGATCAGCGTGCGCACGGGCGTGAGTCCGGGTGCCCGCGTGTGGATGGACAAGGGACGGCTGCCACGCGACCTGCGGAACATGCCGTGGGTCATCGAGACCGGCCGGGTGCGCCACCCGGTGTTCGGGAACCGCAGGCGGTGGGCGACGCAGACGGCGCGGCCCGCCGGCTGGTGGTCGCGGACCGTCCGGGCCGGGATGCCGCGCATGAACAGAGAGATTGAGCGGATCGTCGGCGACGTGCGCCGCTCACTGGAATAGAGGGGGAGCCCGTGATCATCACGTATGTGCAGGACGACGGCAGCACCGAGGAGGTGTCGACCGACGACCTGTCCGCGATCGAGGCCGCCGACGTCGAGCAGGCGATGGGCGAGACGCCATGGCGGCAGATCGAGGACCTGCTGCGCGCGCAGGACCCGACCGCGATGCGGGCGGTGCTGTGGGTGTTCCGCCGCCGCGGCGACAAGACCCTGAAGTTCGGCGAGTTCGACGTGCCCGGCTGGAAGAGGCGACTCAAGGCCCGTATCGAACGGCACGAGATTGACGATGCCCTCGACAGCATGTTGCTGGAGGCGCTCGGCGCCGGGGAGGACTCGGCCATCGACGCGATGGCCCCGCACCTGCGGCGCCTGGCCCACGATCCGGCAGACGTCGATGCGGCGCTGGTGGCCCTGGGAAAAGGCCACCTGGCAAAGGCCCCGGCGGACTCCACGGGCTGATCGCCGAGACCCGGTGGCTGCTCGCGCACTACCTGCACATCAGACCGTGGGAGATCCACCAACTGTCCCCGGCTGACTTGCAGTCGGCGGTGAACTGGATCAACCGGCACATCTCCGCGCGCTGACCGCGCCCGGGTGAGGGGAGGTGGCCGGTGGCTGAGCGCCTCAACTTCACTCTCACCGGCCGTGACGAGCTGTCCCGCGTCCTCAACGGGGCGGGCAACAGCGCGGACCGGCTGCGGCTGCGGCTGGCCGGGATGACGACCGACGCCGACGGCCGGCTGCGGGACCTACAGGGCAACCTCGTCAGCACGTCCGACGCCTACCGGCGGCTGGACCGGACGGCCGGCGGCACCCGCACCTCGTTCAACTCGGTCTCCGACGCGGCTGACAAGCTCGGCGAGAAGCTCAAAGCCAACCTGATCAGCCTGGCACCGGCCGTGATCCCGGTCGCGGCGTCGCTCGCCGCGTCGACCGCGCACCTCGCCGGGCAGTTCGGAGCCGTCACGGTGGCCGCCGCGGCCTACGGGCTCGCGCTCGGCCCGCAGATCTCCGCGATGGGCGATGCGCTGGACGCGCAGAAGAAGTACCAGGACGCCCTGGAGGACGGGGGCGAGGGATCGGCCGAGGCCGCCAGGGCTGCGGCCGACTACCAGAAGGAACTCGCCAAGCTGCCGCGTCCGACGCGCGAGGCCGCGGTGGCGGTTGGCCTGCTGCGGGACAACTTCCACGACTGGTCCGACAGCCTGAGCGGCGACGTGATGGGTCCGTTCACCAAGAGTCTCGCGGTCGCCAACGCGCTGCTGCCCAAAACGACGGGCCTGGTGAAAGCGTCGTCAGCGCAGTTCAACCGGCTGATGACGCTGGTCGGCGGCGCCATCTCCACGCCCGGTTTCGACCGGCTGATGCAACAGTTCACCGAGTATTCGGACCGCACACTCACCCGCGCGATCAGCAAGAGCACCGAGTTCATCGCCAAGATCAACGCGGGTGAAGTCGGCTCCGGCATCGGCCGGTTCTTCGACTACGCGCGGTCCGTCGGCCCGCAGGTCTGGGACACCCTGGGGAACATCGGCGACGCCCTGCTCAACCTGCTGGAGGCCGGTGCCGACGTCGGCGTCGGAATGCTCGATGTCGTCAACGCTCTGTCGGGGATCGTGTCCGCGGTCCCGCCGGACGCCATCGCCACGCTGCTCCAGCTCGCCATCGCCATCAAGGCCGTGCGCATGGCGGCGGTGGGTGCGGACGCGGCGCGGGCGACGCTGGCCGCGCTCGGCTTGCAGATCGCTGCGGTGCGCACGGCGGCCGCCGGGGCACCCGGCCCGATCCGCGGCGTCACCGCGGCCATCGGCGGCCTGTCCCGGGGCGCGAAGCTGGCGATGGCCGGCACCGGTATCGGCCTGCTCATCATGGGCATCAGCTCCCTGTCGAGCATGGGGCAGGACGCAGCCCCGGACGTCGACAAACTCACCACCTCGGTGGGTGAGTTGGGGCGGACCGGCCGTGTCACCGGCGAGGCAGTCCGCGCCTATGGCAAGGACCTGGGGGGACTCGCCGATTCCCTGCGCACCCTGGTCAACCCAGCGGCCATCGATGGCATCCAACAGTGGGTTGTCACGCTCGGCGGTCTCGGTAGCTGGGACTCCACTCCGGTAAAGAACGCCAAGCAGGACATCGACGCCGTCGACAAGGCGCTCGCCAATCTCGTCTCGCAGGGCAAGGGTGACCTGGCCGCGAAAGCCTTCGACTCCATCGCCGCGGCGATGCGCAAGCAGGGCCTGTCGACCAGCGACCTCCGCGCCAAGCTGGACGACTACAAGTCCGCGTTGGCCGGGCAGCGGCTCGAACAGCAGCTCGCCGCCCAGAGCATGGGCCTTTTCGGGCAGCAGGCCATTGAGGTGCAGCAGAAGCTCAATGCGCAGAAGGCTTCGGCGGACGGGCTGCGGCAGTCCATTCAGGCCCTCAACGACACCAACAGGTCTGCACTCAGCGGCATGATCGGGTTCGAGGCGGCGATCGACGCGTCGGCGAAGGCGGCCAAGGCGAACTCGGGCGCGCTCGACATGCACAACGGCAGGCTGGTCCTGAACTCCGAGAAGTCGAGGACGGCGGCCAGTGCGCTGAACGACCTGGCGGCGAAGACTGATGAGGCGGCCGGGGCGGCGCGGGAGTCGGGGGCGTCCTGGAGCACGGTCAACGGGATCTACGAGCGGGGCCGGCAGCAGCTCATCAAGAACGCCATGCAGATGGGGTTGAACCGGGCGGAGGCGTCGCGGCTTGCCTCCCAGATCCTCAAAACCCCCGACAAGACGGCGAAACTCAAAGCCAATGCTGAAGATCTGCAGCGGAAGATCGCGGATGCCAAGCACCGGCTGAAGACCGTGCCGGACAGCCGGAAGGCGGCCGTGCGCGCGGAGATCGCCCAGTTGCAGCGGCAGTTGGCCAGGGCTCGTGCTGACCTCGCCTCGGTGAAGGACCGGAGCGTGACGGTCACGGTGACCAGGCGCACGGTCCTGCAGACCATCGCCAAGGGCCCACAGAACACCGCGGACGCACTTCGGCAGCAGGCCGCGAGGTTCAGTAAGAAGGCGTCCGGTGGGCCCATCGGCCGGGCGGACGGGGGCCCGATCCCCGGGTATCCGGGCGGCGGTCCGGTGCGCGGGCCGGGCACCGGCACGTCCGATTCGGTCCTCATGTGGGGCTCGAACGGCGAGTACATGATCAAGGCCGCGTCGGTGAGGAAGTACGGCCTCGCGGCGATGGACGCGATCAACTCCGGGAAGCTGCCTGTCCCTTCGGGACGGGCCGCGGCCCCGGGACGAGCGGCTGCTGCCCCGGTGGTGCAGACGCCCGTCCGCGATCAGCAGCCGGTGACGTACAACGTCTATCCGCGCAGCAGCGTGATCGACGCGGCGGACCTGCGGCTGATCCAGCGGCAGGAAGAGGCGCGTCAGCGTGTGGGGAGGGCACGGTAGATGCCGGTCATCACCACTGCGGGGGCGGGGCCCGTCACCCCGCCCCCCATTGAGATCCCCGACGTGGGGTACGCCTCCATCACCTACATCGACCCGGTCGGCGGGCGGTGGCCGATGACGGACCTGTCGGCGGACTGGTACACCCTCGCCGAGGGCGTGAGCGGACTGGGCGCGGCACCGTACACGCTGACCTCGGACCCGCACCCGCGGGGAGGGGCACGGCTGCGGCACGTCCAGCCTCAGCCCCGGACGATCGTGTGGCCGCTCCTCGTCAAGGCCGTCGACCACACCGGGTTCGTCCGCAACTGGCGGGCGTTGGCACGGGCGTTCACCCGCACCCTGCGAGACGGACCAGGGTTGTTGGAGGTCGCCCGGCCTGACGGCTCGGTGCGGCACATCGCGGTCTACTACCAGGAGGGTTGGGACGGCCGCGGTCAGACTGCGACCGGCATCACCTGGGACTCGGCCGTGGTCACGCTGTGGTGCGAGGACCCGTACTGGGTGGACGTCATCCCCCAGACCATCCACCGGTCGTATGGCGTCGGTGAGGACTTCCTGGAGCCGTACCCGTCCATCTCCAGCGGGCAGGTCCTCGGCGCCACCACCCTCATCAACCCGGGCGACGTGGACGTATGGCCCCAGTGGCGCATCACCGGCCCCGCGTCGCTGATCACTTTCACAAGGGAGGACACGGGCGACAGCTTCACCCTCAACCCGTCCGCAGTCGGGCACGGGGATCTCCTCGCCGGGCAGCAGGTCACTGTTTCGACGGATCCGCCCGCGGTCCGCTACCAGGACGGGGCCAACTGGGTCGGCTCGCTGGACTGGCCCGGCGCGGTGCTCTGGTCGTTGCCGCCGGGCCAGACGCCGGTGACGTTCCAACTGGCTGGCGCCGAGGTTGGCAGCGCGGTGGATCTCACTTACTACCCGAGGTACGAGACCGCATGATCCAACTGCTGATCACCGATGCATCCTGCGTCGTGCAGGGTGACCCCATCGCCGGATGGACCGAACTCGACGCAACCATCCGGTTCAATGCGCCAGCATCCGGCACAGTCACGCTGCCCGCACGTCCGGAAGTAATGGCCCAACTACAGCCGGGCAACCGACTGGTGGTCATCCGGGACGGCGCGATCTGGACGTCCGGGCCGATGGAGATCCCGACCGACTTCACGTGGTCTATCGAGAACGAGCCCGGCGTGGGCGCCGTGGACATCGGCTTCAGCGACGACTTGGCGAAGCTGGCCGGGTACATCACATGGCCCGCCCCAGCGTCGCCGTGGTCGGCGCAAAAGGGCAACACGTGGCGACAACTGAACTCCACGGGCGGCGAGTCGATCATCCGGACCCTCGTCAACGAGAACGCCGGGCCCGGCGCCCGCGCGGACCGGCGCATCGTCAACTTGTCCCTCGCCCCCGCCGCCGGGGCCGGGACCACGACAACGTGCCGCACCCGGTTCGAGGGCCTCCTCGACGTGTGCCGCCGGGTCGCCATCGACGGAGGGAACATCGGGTTCCGCACCTGGCAGGACGGCGACCGGATCCTTTTCGGCTGCTACACCCCGCAGGACAAGACGGCGACCGCCCGCTTCTCGACGGCGCTCGGCAACCTCCGCGCCCTCTCCTACAAGCAGTCCGCGCCCGAGGCCACGCACGTCCTGGTGGCAGGCAGCGAGAAGGAAGAACCGGACACGGCGCGCACCTTCATCGAACGGGCCGACGCCGCGGCCGCGGCCACCTGGTGGCGAGTCGAGCGGTACCTGGACGGCGGGGCCGACACCGACGCAAACGGCGAACTCACCGCTGCCGGCAACGCCGAGCTGGCCGAAGGCGCGGCCCCGGTCGAACTGTCCACCGTCACGGTCGACACCCCCGACCTGCGGGCGGGCCCGGACTTCGGGCTCGGCGACCGCGTCACCGTCGCGCTGCCCCACGGCCAGGACGTCACCGACCTGGTGAGGTCCATGCACCTCCAGGCCACCCCCAACAGCGGTGAATACGTGACCACCCTGATCGGCTCCCCCGAGGCGACCACAGACCCGCAGATGGTGCGCACCGTGCGCACCCTGACCCGCCGCCTCGGGCGGCTGGAGGCGAGATAGGCATGGCGCAGGACTCCTGGCCGTCCTCGGACCACAACAGCAGGAACGTCACGGATGCGGAGTACGAGGAGATCGCCGCACGGGCCACCGACGACGGCGTGTACCTACCAGCCGACCCGACCAGCGGCACCGTGGTCACCGCCGGGATCGGCCTCCAGGCCATCGTCAAGGCCAACTGCTGGGCCAGCCTTCGGGGGCACGCCTGGACTTCGGGCACCACCGACGTCACCCTCACCATCGCCCCCAACGGCAGCGCCCAGGCGCGTACCGACTGGGTGCTGCTCCGACTGGACCGTTCGGACTGGACCGTCCGCGCGGCCATCAAGGCCGGCACACCGGGCGGCGGAACACCGTCGATCACGCAGCAGACGGGCAGCACTGGCGTATACGAGATTCCCCTCGCCTACGTCCGCGTTCCGTCGGGGGCGGCCGCGGTTACGGTCGTGCCCTACGTCCAGTATGTGGGTGGGCGCTGCCGACCGGTCACCTCCGCGGCCAAACTGCCGGGCCGACGCGGGGACATGGTCTACGAGACGGACACCGGCCGGATGCTGGTGTGGACCGGGTCGGACTGGCAGTTGGTCAGCCAATACAGCGGCGAGGTCAACGTGACCGGACCGGCCCAACTGCCGTGGCAGCCGCAGACCGACTCCATCCTCGACGTGCGCAACGGGATCGCCTGTCTGCGTCTCGGGTCGTTCCAGCGGGCGACGGGGACCCTGGCGGCGGGGACTGACTCCCGCCTTCCGTGCACCATCCCGACGCAGTACGTGCACCCCACGCGGGACCAGTACGCCACCGTCTACGTGACCGGCCTGCGCATCGGCCGCATCACCATCCGCAGCGGCAACAGCGGCACCCCGGGGCAGGCGTTCCTGACCGCACACCCCGAAATCAAAAAAGGCGACAGCGTGATAGGCGCCTCAATCTCCTGGGCGGTGAGCTGATATGGCGCGGCATCGGTTCGGGTCCGTCGCGGACTACGTGATCAGCCTCGGCGACGACAATGCGGCCACCCTGCAGCCCGGCGCGCAAGTCACCTGCTGGAACATGCCGTCCGGCGGCACTCAGCACACGGACCTCGTGGACGCGGACGGGGAGACACCGATCGACGGCGGCACGCTCGTGGCCGACGGGCACGGCGCCGTCCCGGAGTTCCACGGCCCGGACGGGGTACGCACGCTGTATCTCGACGCCAACAGCGGCTCCGGTCCGCGGCGTGCGACGACCGCCATCGATCTCGACGCCGATCTGGCCGCCATCGAGGCGGCCGCCGTTAGCCGATCCACCGCTACGGCCGCGGGGGATCTCCTCGTCGGCACCGGCCTTGCGTCCGTCGGCCGGCTGCCGGTCGGAGCCGCGGGGCAGACTCTGAGCCCGGACTCGACGGCGGCCGCGGGCGTGCGGTGGGGTGCGGGTTGGCGGCGCCGGGATCTCCCGGACTCGCTGCTCGCCGACAGTCTGTCGACCGAGACCCCGACTGTCACCCTCACCGGCCCCGGGGCCACGTCGTCGATCCCGTCCGCGCAGGCGTTGCTCGCGCCGGACACCGGGCCGTTCCTGTACCTCGGCGCCGGGTCGTTCTCCTACGGGCCGACGTTCCCGGACACGACGCTGTACCTGCCGACGTCCCGCTACCCGAACACGTACAGCAGCGGGCAGTCGAACTGGGCGGTGGAGTTCTGCACGGACGCCGCCCAGTTCGAGATCCTGTTCAAGTACATCAACACCTCATGCCGCTACCGGCTCTCGGTGGACGGGCTGCCGGTCACGGACCTGCCGCAGACCACCGGCGCCACCAGTGGCGGCAGCCGCTACGTCCTGAAGTTCACGTTCCCCACCGCCAGGGTGCGGCGTATCAGGTTCGATCTGACGACCATGCCGTTCGGCGGGGTCTACCTGCCGCCGGGTGCGACCGCGTGGAAGCCGGCGGCCCGCGGTGGGCGACTCGGAGTCCTCGGCGACAGCATTTCGGACGGCTCCGGCCAGAACACCGGTGCGGGCATCGGCACCTGGACATACAGAGCCGGGCGCCTGCTCGGCTGCACAGACGTCTGGGACCAGAGCAGGGGCGGTACCGGCTACATCACCGCGGCGAGTTGGGCGACCCTCGGCGACCGCATCCCCACCGACATCGCCCCGTACCAGTTCGACCGGCTGATCGTGTGGGCCGGGTACAACGACAACCAAGGCAGCCAGGAGAACATCGGTGCCGCGGCTGACGAGGTGTTCGCCGCGGCTAAGGCAGCCTGTGTGCCGGGCGCGGACATTGTCGTGATCGGCTGCTGGGACCCGACCGGCAGCCCGGCCCCGTCCGTCGTCGCCACCACGGCCACCCTGCAAGAGGCCGCCCTCAACGCTGGCCTGCCGTTCCTCAACAACCTCACCGGCACCGTCTACGACTCCGCCGGTACCGCGGTAGCGACACAGGGTCCGTGGATCACCGCGGCGAACCGAGCTGCCTACGTCGGCACCGACAACGTGCACCCCACGGACGCGGGTCACGCCTACCTCGCCCGCAGGGTCGTGGGCGCACTCCGCGCCCTCATGCCCGCCTGATCCCAACCCTGCGGCCCCGCACATGGTGAAGAGGTGCGGGGCTCTCCTATGTCTGGAGTGGCTCATGGCCTCACCTCTGTCCGCAGACCGCATGGTCGCCGCCCTCAGCCTTGAGGGCGTCCACGTCGCCGAGCACGCTGGCTGGCGCACCCACAACCGCAACTCGAAGGGTGCATGGGGCCCGGTCAACGGCATCCTCATCCACCACACCGCCGGCTCGAACTCGCTCGGCATTGTGTGGTCCGGCCGGTCCGACCTGCCCGGCCCCCTCGCCCACACCCACCTCGCCAAGAACGGCACGGCGACGATGGTCGGCAACGGGCGCGCCAACCACGCCGGGCCGGCCGCGGTGAATGCGTTCACTGCGGTGCTGAACGAGTCGGAGACCCACCCGCGTCCCTCGAATGCCTCGGGCACCGTCGACGGCAACGCCCGCCTGTACGGCATCGAGATCGAGAACCTCGGCAACGGCCGCGACCCGTACCCCGCCGTCCAGTACCAGGCCGCGGTCCGCTGGGCCGCAGCGATCTGCCGCGCCCACGGCTGGTCCGCCAACTCCGTCGTCGGTCACAAGGAGACCTCGGTCGAAGGGAAGGTCGACCCTTCGTTCTTGATGGACACCTTCCGCGCTGACGTCGCTGAGCGCCTGCGGCACTCCGCCGCCTGGAGCCCTGGTGCGGGCACCGGAGGCGGTACCACCACCCCGAACCCCCCGAAGAAGGAGAAGGATATGCAGCTCACCG
The DNA here is from genome assembly GCF_042885635.1 of Streptomyces sp. NPDC058045. NCBI lineage: Bacteria > Bacillati > Actinomycetota > Actinomycetes > Kitasatosporales > Streptomycetaceae > Streptomyces > Streptomyces sp. NPDC058045. Next base: position 29,118 of record NZ_JBHVRR010000002.1, read on the forward strand.
ACCAGGTCGCCGTTGGCGATTGGCAGCCGCGCCGCTGGCCCGACGACAAGGGCCTGAAGGACAAGCGGATCAGCGTCGAGACCGCTCTCGGCTCCGCCTACGGGCACTCCCGCGTCGCGCACGAAGGCGTCGACGCCCTCCGCAAGGAGGTCGCCGAGGTCAAGGTGCAGCTCGCCGAGGTGCTGGCCGTCCTGAAGCAGGGCCGCGCCTGATGGCCGCCGCGGTGGAGAAGAAGGTCAAGGCCGCCACCGGCGCATCGTTCGCGGTCGGCATCCTGATCGCCGTACTCAACGGTGCTGTAGCAGACGAGTCGCTGCTCGGGCCGCTGCCCGCGTGGCTCCAGGCCATCGTCCTGGGAGGCGGCCCTGGCCTGCTCACGTTCCTCGGTGGCTGGCAGGCCAAGCACACCCCGCGCCTGCCCGTCGACTGACCAGGAGGTATCGCGTGGACGTTGCGACGCTCGGCGCTATCGGCACCATCGCCGTCGGGCTCGCAACGGCCGCCGGCGCCGCCTACGGCAAGCGCGGCGAGAACCGGAACGCGGCGGCGTCGGGAGCGGTCACCGGCTACGGACAGCTCGTCAACGACCTCCAGGAGGAACGCGACGCTCTGCGTCAGCGGCTGGCCGACACGGAGCAGCGGTTGATCGAGGCGTACCGCGATCTGGCGGACGCCCGTGCGGAGAAGAGCGAACTCCTCTCGCAGATCCATGAACTAACGGGTGAGCGTCAACGACTCCGCGAGCAGATTGCCCGGCTGGGAGGGACTCCGTGACGAAGCACGCTCAACCGTCGCTGCTCGCCAGGCGGTGGCGGCAGCTCATGCTCGCCGCCGTCCTCCTGGTCCTGGCCGGCGCGGTGCTGCTCGTGTGGCTGCGCATCTCCGCGGAGGCACACCGCGCGGACCAGCTCGGTGCGGAGGCAGCCCGCCGCGGCACTGCGGTGTCCACCCTCGCCGGGGACGTCCGCACACTGCGCGCGCAGGTCCGCGACCAGGGCGGGACCCCGGCCGTGCCAGACCCTGCGCGGGCGGTGGCGGATTTGCCCGACCGAGTCGACGCGGTACCCGGCACCCTGGGCCGCCCTGGCGAGAGCGGCCCGCCTGGACCAGCCGGCCGACCTGGCGCAGACGGGGCCGACGGCCAGGACGGCGAGAACGGTACCGACGGGACCGCGGGCTCGGACGGCGCAGACGGCAACGCAGGGGAGCCGGGCCCACCCGGTCCACCCGGCGAGCCCGGACCCGCCGGCACCGACGGCCGAGACGGCGCCGATGGCCGCGACGGGCAGACCTGCCCCGACGGGTATACCCTCCAGCCCCCACCCACCGACCCGGACGCGCTCGTCTGCCGGAAGGACGAGGCTCCGCCGCCCGACGATCCACCGTCCGTACCGCTCGCCGCGGCCCTCGACCCGCAACGCCGCACCTACTGACCAGGCCCCCACCACCCGCGCGGTGGTGGGGGCCCTTCGTCATGCCTGAGTCGCGCCGAGTTGTCAGTGATGGGCCGTAACATGATGCTGCGTCACCCACATGGGTGGCGCGTCCAGACATAGCTAAGCCCCCGCGCGGTATGGGCCGCCGGGGGCGTGGACCCAGTAGGAGGAGAAGCTCCATGGATCAGTTCCACCTTAGCCTGCCCGAGGACGCCAACGGAACACGTGGCACCAGTCCTTTCGACCAGATCATGCTTCTGGACCACAACGGCCAGGAACGCTGGTCCGCGCGCGACCTTCAGACGCTGATGGGCTACGAACAGTGGCGCCAGTTCGAAGACGCAATCGAAAGGGCCCAGCAGACCATCGACGCGAGTGGCCTGGACTCCCAGGATCACTTTGCGGCTACCCGCAAAGTGATGAATGGCGGCAGGTGGGGGCGCCAACAGGTCAAGGACTACCGCCTCACTCGCTTCGCCGCCTACCACGTCGCCCTCGCCGCGGACGGCCGCAAGCCCGAGGTAGCCAAGGCGAAGACCTACTTCGCGGTCAAGACGCGCGAGGCTGAACTCGCTGCCCCCACAGTCCCCGACACCCCCGAGGACCACCTCGCGCTCGCTCAGAACTACCTCGCCGCCGCCAAGGAACTCGTCGCCACCAAGAAGGAACTGGCGATCGCTGCCCCGAAGGCCGGCAAGTGGGACACGCTCTGCAACGCAGACGGTCTCATCGACATGAACGCCGCGGCCAAGGCATTCACCGACACCACCGGCGGCCTCGGGAGAAACCAGTTCATGGACCTGCTCCGATCCGACAAGTTCCAATTCCTGCAGGTGCAGAACCCGAGGCTCCCCTACGAGGTGCACGTCAAGGCAGAGCGCGCCAAGGTCAAGCTGGTGCCGGCCGGCTACAAAACAGTTGAGCAGACCTTCCTCACCCCGAAGGGCATGGACTGGATAGCCGACCGACTCGGCGTCGGCGGCGACCCGCTGCCCGCGACCTGACACCAGCACCCCACCCGCGGTCCTAGACCGCCGCCGCACCTGACCACGACAGTGCCCCCGCCTGGCCTCACGGCCGGTGGGGGCGCTGGCTTCTAGTCGTCCTCGCCGAAGCCGTACAGAGTATTTTTCTGCTTGCAGGACGGGCAGACCACGTAAGCCTGCGAATTGCTCCCATCTTCATAGGGAAGGCTGCTCGTCCCACCGGAGAGTGCCGCCTCACACCACTGACAGGTGCGCCCGCTATTCCCCCGGTTCGTTGGATCAACGAGCGTGCCACCTTCATCGAAGTAGAACCCATGGCCGTAGCAACTGTCGTTGTGGCATTCATACCGGCCCTCACCCCATCCTGGGTCAGCCCGCAAGTCCTCCCCGCAATCAGGGCACGACCGCCCCGAACCGCCACCGACACTGCCCAACAACCTGCCGAAGAAGCCCATGGCCGCCCCCTAGACGCCGCTCACGCGGCAGTTACCGTCCTTGCACAGGATCTTGCCAGGTGCCGGTGACGGACTCGTGTTGGCATCCGGTTCTACCCGCACAACCGCTGCGCCACCCGACACCCCAGCGCCCCCGCCCCTGCTCCGGCAGGCCGGCGGGGGCGCCTTCGTCATGCCCGGGCCGTGCCTCAGTCCGCTGAGGTCGCGCGCTCCGGGAGGTCAAAGACCATGGCGGTGTAGAAGGGCGCTTCCTCCCACGGGTGCGTCAGGCCGACTTCGCGGTACCCCCAGTTCACGTATGCCGACTGCGCGGCTTTCGCCTCCGGCTCCGGCCGGACAGTGAGCGTGACGCGCTCGATGTCCAGGCCCTCCAGCAGACGGGAGTGCAGCGCAGTGGCGATGCCAAGGCGACGCCACTGCTTACGGACCGCGAGTTCGAGGATGACCCAGGTCCGTCTGCCGTCCTCTCTCGTGAAGTGCTCGGGAAGATCCTCCTGGACATTGGCCCACCACGAGCTGTCGGCCGGGAGGAGATAGCCGTAGGTGAATCCCACGACCTCATCACCGTCCCACGCGATGACCAGCCGCATCCCGGCCCGCCGCGCGTGGACCTGGTAGTGGGCGATGAACTCGGCGACATCGCTCGGACCTTCGCGGTATGGCGGCTCCTCGTACACCTCTTCGTAGGCCGCGATGAAGGTGTCGAGCTGCCCTGCGGCCTCTTGGCCTTCGAAGCATTCGTAGGTGACCGCAGTCTGCGTCACGCCGCTCCTTTCGCATCTGCGTATTCGGACAGTTCTTCGACGGCCTGACGCGCACAGTCGGCGTCGTGGCCACGGAGAAGGTCAGTTACGTCACGGAGCTTTCTCGTGACACGACCCGACTCAACCTCCTCCAGGTGCTCCAGGCTTTCCACGGCATGTGCAGCGCCCTCGTCGACGTCGCCAGCCCTGACCAGGCTGTTCGCCAGAGTGATCCTGTACAGCGCGCGGTTGCGGCCATGCGTGCGGTCCTGGTGCTCGAGCGCCGCACGAAGGAACTGCACCGCGGCCCCGTGGTGGCCCAACTCGGTGTACAGCAGACCTTGCGAGTAATCGAGTTCGGCGTGTCCGTGGAACGCCGCCCACTCCGGCGCCGGGCGACCGGTGCCGCTGCGCTCCACCAGGCGCATGGCCGCGGCGAGCCGCTTGCCGGCGCCATGTCCGTCCCCCATGAGGGAGAGTGCGCGGGCTTCCCGTGAGGCGATGATCGACCGCAGGGTAGGCGAGCCGAGCCGGGTGGCCCGCTCCTGAGCGGCCCTGGCGAGTTCGAGGCCTTCGCGCGGCCGGCCTTCGTGGCACGCCTGCAGACTCATGGACGAGAAGACGAGGATCTGCAGGTTCACGTCTTTGAGAACCGTGGCAGTCGTCAGTGCCTCACCCCAGTACCCGCGGGCAGAGTCCTGATCGTTGGCGTCGTAAGCGAGCCACCCGCAGTGCTCGGCGGCTTCGCCCGCGAGGAGGTGCAGTTGGCGGCCGATGGTGTCGGGGTAGCTCCGGGTGTTCAGGATGCGGCGAACGCGACGCAGATGACGGGCAGCCAGGCTGCGGACGTCGTCGCCGCCGTAGGCGTTGTCGAGTTCGAAGAGGGAGTGGAGCCCTGCGCGGAGTTCGAGAAGGTGCACGGTCCCAACGGCCCCGGACGATCCGGGCGGTGTGGGAGTCCGGGTATGAGCAGGAAGACCTGCGGCGGCGGTGACACCCACGGTGTCGGAGATGAAAGCACGTCGGTCCACGGGTGGCGTGCCTTTCTGTGCGGCGAGTGGTGCAGGCCCCACGCTGGCTCCCGGCGGAGGCCCAGGGAAGCCGAGGATGCAGGGGCTCATGCCGAACATCGCATGGAGCACACGCCAAGCTCTTGCCCGCGGCGCGGGTGGCGAAGGCAGCTTCCATCGTCGGAACTGTCGGTCCGTCACTGTGACGGGTTCGCCGAGGACATCTGCTGCCGCCTGGAAGGCCCGTAGAAAGTCCGACGGCTTTGACCACCCGTGCTCAGCACATGCCAGCTCGAACGGTGTCAGGACGTCCACCTGGTACCTCCGGTGATCTGGTTCATCTCGACGGTAGCGCCTGCGCGGCCGTGCAAAGTCCGGTCTTCGTGGAACGTCCGGGAAAAAGTCCGGTGCAAGGTCCAGCGTCTCGGGTGACTGGGGCGTTCCCTCATATGGAGAGAAAAAGCCGCACTACCCGGAGCTAGGGGAACCACATGGTCGACAAACGACAGGGCGCACAGGCGCTCACCCCGAAACCCAATCAGCCGCGGCAGTTGGTGTTGGCGGGTAAGCCCCAATCGGCCAGCGCGGCACGACAGTTCGCCCGAGAGTACGTGCTGCACTGCACGCCGGACGCAGATGAGGACCACGTCGACACGGTCCTGCTGGTGACGAGCGAACTCGTCACCAACGCCATCCGCTACGGCACCGAACCCGGCGACTCCTTCGCCCTCACCCTCGACAGCCGCGACAGCGTGACACGGGTCGAAGTCCGCGACCCGGTGCGCCGGCATCCGCGGCGGCGACCCGAGTCGCACATGCGGGACCGCGGCCGTGGGCTGCTCATCCTCGACGGGCTGTGTCCCGCATGGGGCGTTGACGACGCCCTGTTCGGAAAGGTCGTCTGGGCCGAGGTGGCAAGGTAACGATGCCCAGCCCCCTGCCCCGCCGCACACCCGAGGATCGTATCCGCCGTGCCACCGTCGCAGACGGCGCCAGCAGCTTCGACGGCTTCCCTCCCATCGACTGGATCAAGGACACCGGCGCCCCTGTCAGCCCGGTCCTCGTGACGTGGGCGGCCGGCCAATGCGCAGTACTACCCATCGGCATCTGCTGGGACGTGGTCCGCCTGCCGATCGACACCGGCAGCGAGGCCCTGCGCCAACTCCACGCCCTGGGCTCCACCATCGGCCCGGCGATAGCCAGCCTGGACAGCGTCGAAGTCCTGGTGCCCGTACACAGCGCCGACGCTTGGGACCTGCCCGGGTGCAGCGTCTTGCAGATCGGCGAGCACCTGGTCGCCCCCTCGCCTCTCTTCGGCGCCCCCAGCGGTGTCGACGGCCGCACATGGCTGCATCGCCCCGGGGCCGACTGCGCCCTCACCAACGGTGACGACCTGTACGCCGCCTTCGCGGCCGCCCTCGCCACGGTCAGCGAGGAGACCGCCCCCTCGACCTCACCGCGCGGCCGCCCCTGAACCACCCCGCCCGCCGAGCTCCGGATTTCCTGCCGGGGCGACGGCGCGGCGGGCGGGGTGACCCACTGCCCCGGCCGGTGCATCCCCCGACGCCGGCCGGGGCTTTTACGATGACGCCCATGGGTGGGATCGACTGGGGGGATGTCCCGACGTGGATAGCCGGAGCGTTTGCTGCGGCCGCGGCGTATTACGCACGCGGAACGCTGCGCAGCCAGCAGCAGCAGATCGACGAACAGCGAGGCTTCATCGCCGAGCAGGCAGCCAACCTCCGGCTCGAACGCGAAGAATTGCGCGCCCAATTGGCTGAGAGAAGAGCGACGCAGGCCCGCAAAATACGGCTGGACGTCACCGCTACCGGAGCCGAACTCTCTGACGAGACAGGCGAACTCATCAACCCGGACCGGTGGCTGGTTGTCGTGCGGAACGAGAGCGAAGCTCCCATCTACGACATCACCGCGCAGTTTGGCGACCTTGCCCCCTAGCGGAGCCAGAGTGGCCACGAGTCGGGAGCATCTGGCTTCTCGGCCCTGGGCCGCTCCGAGACCGGCGAGTTCGGTTCACCGCGCTTCCATGGAGCCATCGAGTTCAGCCGAGCGACCCCGACCGTGCGCTTCACGGACGAGGCTGGCGTTCGGTGGTGCTTGGACGAACAGGAAAAGCTGACCGAGATCCCTGGCCAGTAGTCCGCAGACACCCGTAGCAAACGGCTTCTCGACTCTGGGTGGTCGGCGTTCCGGCAGACCCGCTCGCACATACGGCAGAACCCGGGCAGGACACCCGGCCAGGGCTCTAGCGAGCCTTGATCGCTAACCCTTCGGGCCAGCAGCGGACCAGCTAACGATCTTGACCACGGGTAACTCCGCTGCCCGAGCGGAGCGTTCAGGGCCGCGCCGCAGGTAAGAGCGATCTTTGCAACGGGCCCTGTGGTGGGGCGGCTGGGACTCGAACCCAGGACCGACGGATTATGAGTCCTTTTCGGATCTTCCGATAGGTCTGCGACCCTGCCTCAATCTTCCCGTTTTCGCAGGTCAGCGACCCACAACCGTACTGGCCGCGAACCGGCTTTCCTGATCCTTCCGAGTCCTTCCGTCCCCTGGCCGTCCCCTGGGAGTCATCCGAGAGGTCTCCGAGTGACAGGGGATCAGAGGGTCCGGCAGCATCGACGCAGGTTGTGCGTACGGGCGGCCGAGGATCTGAACTCACACGCAGCGGAGTGCCTTACCGGCGAAGCAGGCTTCCACCCCCTGTGCCGGGAGGTGGAGCGGAGCGGCTTTTCGCAGGTCAGCCGCCTTAGCCAGCGTAGCGCGCAGTTCCGCGTTCACGCTGCCTCTGCGCTATCGAATTCGAGCGGCAGCACGTCGGAGACGACCGTGACCGGATCGTTATTCGTCGATGGCTGAACAGCGAGGTCATATCCGCCACCTGGTGCCGCTCCGGGCTTGTGCTGCTTCTCGATTCCGGTACGGACGGTACGGATGGGGCCGCCCCGGTCGAACCAGCCGTCCGGGTAGATGTGCTGGACGTGGGTGAGCCACCGCCGACCTCGGCGTTCGGGCACCGCTGGAAGGTCGCGCCAGCCGGGGTGGGTGTGGTCGTGGGCGTCCTCGACGGCCTCATCCCTACGGCGCCGGTCGGAGCCCTCCCAGGCGCAGCCGAGGCAGGCCCCGCGGTGGAGGTAGGGCCAGATCTCGCCGGTACCGTCGAGGGCCGGCCGGTCCCAGGAGCGGGCGAGGACGGTGGGCCGGTGGTCGGCGGTGGGCTCGGGCGGTGTGCGGTGGGTGAAGCCGGGTTGTCCCCAGTCGATGCGCCAGATCGGGCGGGAGTTCGTGGCCTTGTCCCGGAAGTGGGGCAGGTAGGCGGTGTGGCGGGCGATGGCGCCGCGCGGTTCGCCGGGAGGGCTGGGCATGAGGTCTCCGTAAGGGGGTGGCCCCGGGCGAGGCTGCCGGGGCCACCGTGGGGCTCAGAGGTTGTCGAAGTCGGCGCGGCCGTCAGCGAATCGCTGCGCGGCTTCGCGGTAGATCGCCAGGAACGCGGCGGGGTCGCACCCGGTGCGGATGCCGTCGATCAGGAGCTTGGCGAGTCTGTGGTCAGGGTCGATGTCGAGCGCGTCCGAGAAGGCGTGGCTGGCGGTGATGGTGTCGTTCTGCCGCCAGGCGACCCAGCCGAGGAGGGTGAGGAGCGGTGGTGCCTTGTCGGCGTGCGGGGGTACGCAGCGTCCGGCGAGGCGGCCCCACAGTTGCCGTTCGGTGGGCAGGTTGTTCTCGTCGCCGGTGGACAGCGCGGCGTCTCGGGTCTCGGGGTCTTGGAGGCCGAGGATGATGCGGGCGGCGATCTCGTCCGTGAGCCGCGGGGGGCCGTTGCGGAAGTCGGCCAGGGCTCGGCCGATGGCGTCGATCGTCCTGTAGCGGGCACGGAGCTGTCCGCGGTGGGTGCTGGCCTGCGTGCCGTGGTACTTGGCGGCAGTGTCGAGGGCTTCGCGCTGGCGGTGCGCCGTGCTGCCGGTGACGGGGCGGTACTCGCTGGCGACCTGGACGGTGTGCTGGACGTGCATCCTGCGCTGATCGTGGTTCTCGCGGGCGGTGGCGAGGAAGTCTCGGGAGTTCTCGCCGTCGATGGTGCCGATATGTATGCCGATGGCCAGGTCGTATTCGGGGTCGGCGGTGATCGCGTGGCGGAGGGCGAGCCGGGCGGCGATGAGGTCGCCTTGCCGCCAGGCGGCGAAGGCGTACAGCGTCAGCGCGGGGACGGCCTCTTGTGTGAACGGGTCGGCGCAGTGCCGGGCGAGGTAGGCCCACAGGCGTCGGGCGTGCGGAAGGTCGTCGTCCGTGTGCACGATGCCGGCGTCCACGGCGTCGTCGTCGTGCAGGCCGACGATGAGTTGTGCGGTCAAGGCATGGTTGAGGGTGGTCGCTCCGGCCCGGAACTGACTCACGGCCGCGTCGATCTGTGCCCAGGTCGTCGTGAGCGTGGCGTCACGTCCGGCATTGGTCGCGCACCGGGAGTTGAACTGGTCGATGGTGCTGTTCAGGTCCTTGAGGAAGTCGGGGTTGGCTGCGGTCGGCCGGAACTCCTTGAGGATGTCGCGGGTGCGCGGACCTGGAGTGCGTCCGAGGCGGGCCATCTGCGCGGTGATGCTGGTGGAGTCGTCGGCGGACGGGAGCGGCTCGCCCTCGCAGCATCCTTCGGTGAGGCACTCGTATGCCCACCACCGGTTCGAGACGAGCCCGATGGTCCGGAGGACTGTGGCGCGTTGTTCATGGAGCGCGGCGGTGAGCCAGTCGCTGACCGGTGCGAGGAGTGTGGCGGTGTCCCACGGGGTCTGATCGGCGCGGGGTTCGCGGCAGAGGTAGACGATGACGCCTTGGCCGGGGTCGTGCCCCTGCCCCTCTTGGGCGTACGCCACGAACTGGCGGGCGGCGAGTTCGGCGGTGGTCTTCCACTCGGCGGGGTCATCGGGCAGGGGGTACGTCATGGTCGGGCCGTCGAAGAAGTCGGAGCCGGGGCTGTGGAGGGCGATGCTGTCGTCCGGGTAGTGGCCGAGGAGGTACGGCAGGCTCTCGGCGAGGTGGGGCAGGCTGGTGACCTGCGCGGTGTTGTCGGTGCTCACTTCAGGTTCCCTCTGCGGTCGGGGTGGGGTCGGACTGCCCGATGCGGGCGGGTGGGGGCGGGGCTGGGATGCCGCGCGGCTTGTTTGTCAGGGCGGGGAGCAGGCGGTCTCGGACGAGTGCGCCGAGGTCGGCGGCCAGGGCTTTGCTGGTGCGCGTGTTGAGGACGGCGTGCCAGGTGCGGCCGGGTTGGAGCCGGGCGTCGCGGGCGGCTTGAGCTTCGGCCTGCTCGGTGGCGGTTGCGTTGTCGGGTATCGGAGGCAGGTCGGGGCCCGCGGTGATCCAGGTCTGTATGGCGATGCCGCGGGGCTGGATGCGCAGGCCGAGGCTGTGGCCGTCGCGATGGTGGTAGACGGTTTTGCGGTCGGGGGTGTCGGTGTCCTCCTTGAGCCAGGGCGGGGCGAGGGGTGGGGCGATCTGGTCGAGGGGCGGAACGTCGATCTCGTCGCGGGCTGCGGCGAAGGCCGGGCGTCGGCGACGGACGACGGGCGTGGTGCCGGGGCGGTCGAAGGTGCCGGTCATGCGACGGGCTCTTTGCTGGGCATCAGTTCGTCGACCAGGTCGAAGGCGCGGCGGAAGGCGGCGAGCGAGTGGGCGGCGCCCACGTACCGGTCGCGTTCCTTGAAGGCTTCGAGGGCTTCGGCGCGGGTCTTGGCGCAGTCGTCTTCCGGGGCGAGCGAGTCGGCGCAGCCGATGAGGCAGCGGGGGCCGAGGTCCCAGATGATCGCGTTGATGGCGGCGCATCCGGCCGACAGCGCGTCGATGTCGTTGCCGTACCAGTGGAAGTCGTGCGGGTCGAGGCCGAGGTCGCGCAGGCGGACGGCGACGGAGCGGAACATGGTCCCGCTGCCGACGGCAGGTTCGAGGAAGGACATGCCCGGCTTCGCGAAGTCCTTGTCGATGGTCATGTTCGCCATCAGGTCCGCGACGGACGACGGCGTGTGGTACTCGCCGCGCCACTTCTTGTCGCTCTTGTGCCGGAGGCCGGTGAGCAGCGGGCTGAGGACGTCGGCTTCGGAGCGTCGCCAGATGTCGTCGTGGCCGGTGAGGTCGAGCAGGCCAGTGTTGATGGCGGCGCGGGTGACGGCGTGGACGGCGCGGAGCTGTTGCTTGTCGGGCTCGGGGTTCCAGGCCCAGTCGTGCAGGCGTATCGCGCGGTTGATGAGGTCGGGTCGGTTGATCCAGTAGCCGAGGTAGATCTCTTTGAGGAGTTGCGGGAGCTGTTCGGGCGTCAGGTTGAGCACCCAGTCCGCGAGGCCGGGGAGGTTGCGCAGCAGGGAGAGCCCGGCGACGGTGCCCAGGGGGACGTCGATGCTGCTGCCGCCGAAGGACTGGAACCAGGCGGTAAGGACGCTGTCCGCGATCTTGCGGGCGTGCTCGCGCGGGTCGCTCTGTGCGGCGTAGCGGCGGGCGGTGATCTTGCCGGTGGTGCGGGCCTGGGACTTGGGCGGGGGCTTCTTCGCCCACGAGGGGGCGGGCCGTGCGGCAGCCGGGGCGGCGGCACGGGGCAGGAGGTCGTCGGTCACGACGGCGGAGTCCTTTCTGCGGGCGCGCATGGGACCGCCCCGGTGCGCGGTGCGCGACCGGGGCGGTGAGCGGGTGTGTGGGAGGGGGGTCAGCCGGTGTGCTGGAGGGAGCTGAGCGTGGCGAAGACGCCGCGCACCTCGATGTCGTAGGCGGCGTTGGGGTATCCGGCTTGGCGCAGCCCGCTGATGAGGAACAACAGGGCTGCCTCGTCCTTGTCCATCTCGCTGATGAGCTGGTCGAAGGTGGCGTCACGGAGCGCGCCGGGGCGGTACTCGTAACCCTGGCGGAGGGTCTTCTCGATGTCTTCGAGGGTCGCGGCGGTCTGCTTGTCGGTGAGGCCGAGGAGCGTGACCCAGGACGCGAGCGTGGCGTCGTCGACGGGGAGCTTCATGCGGGTGGTGCCTTTCGGGTGGGCCCGTGCCCGGCCGCGCGTGCGGCCGGGCACGGGCGGGGTCAGGAGGTGGGGGCAGCGGGGAAAGGGTTGTCGCAGTGGCGCGGGTGGCAGACGGCGTACAGGCCACCGTCAAGTCGTTCGGTGATGACGCCCCATCCGGCCCAGCGCATGACGGCGAGGTAGCCGAGGTCGCCGCCTGCGAATCCGGTCCGGTTCTTGGCGCCGGCGTCGGGTGCGATGAACAGGAAGCCGGGCAGGTGGCCGGTGGTATCCGGCAGGACCTGGAAGCCGGGGCGTAGCTCGTGGACGCCGTCGGTGTGTATGGGCGGGAGCCCGGCGGCGGTCAGGATGCGGATGGCGTCCCGGACCAGCGGGTGGTCGTGGTGCTCGGGCAGTGTGCCGATCCCGGTGTGGATGGGCGGCAGGTACGGGGCGATGCCGACGCTGGCCTTGTAGATGTCCATGAGGAGCAGGGCGTCGTCGCGGCGGCCGGCCCGGCGCATCGCGATGTTGGCGACGATGGCGACGGAGTGCCGGTTGTGGGTGAAGATGCGGCGGAACTGCTCGGCGGACATGCCGGTGTTCACCTGGATGTGGTTGAAGGAGCGGCACGCCAGGCGGAGACCTTCCGCCACGTGTTCGGGTTCGACCCCTATCTGTTTGGCGAGTTCGAGGACTCCGGTGGAGTAGGTGTTCATCTGGGTCTCCAAGAGGACGCTTGCGCGTATGGGTGCGCCCCCGGCGGTAGGTCGGGGGCGCGGGAAGTGTTCCGGTGCGGTGGTTAGCGTCGGCCGCCGCATCCGGCGTGGCCGCAGCCTCCGCAGAAGCCGCCGCTGTTGTACTCGCAGCCGCATCCGTGGTGCTGGCCGGGTTTCACGCCAACTCCCTTCCGGGTTCGGGAACTTCCCGAATTCCTTACTTATATTTTAATGGCAAATACCCTAGAAGCAAGGTGTAGCCGACGGAATGCGAATTGATTTCCCGCAATGCAATTCCTTTAATTCGCGGCCGGGGGAATGAGGTCCGGCCAGCGGACGGCCTCCAGCGCGCGGCGGTGCGAGTCGGGCACGGGCACGGTCGGGTAGCCCAGCCAGTCCAGGCCCATCGCCGCGAGGATCGTCGCGTCGGCCTGGTCGTAACGGCCCGGCCCCTCGCACTCGACGCCGTACCGCTCGATCGCCACGCTGCGGACCATCCCCTTGGAGACCCGGGCGCGGTCCTTGCGCGGCCACTCCTGAGCGGGGTTGGCCCGACCGGTCGCGTAGATCGTGCGGCCGTGCGGCGTCACGACGGCGTACGGAATGCGGTTACGCCACAGGTACTGGGTGACCAGCCACCACAGCCCGGCCAGCTCGTGGTGCCCGGCCTGCCCGCCCTGGGCGTACGCGGCGCCCTCGACCACCACCAGGTCCGTGCCGTCCCACACGCTGTCCGCGACGCCCGCAAGCAGCCAGTCCATCCGCTCGTGGCTGCGGCGGCGTCCGGGCCGGTAGGCACGCGCCCAGCTCGTACCGGCGACGCCAGTCGAGGTCAGCGACAGGTCGAGGCCAACCACCTGCGGCTGCCACGCCCCTTGCTCCTGGACGCTCGGCAGAGTCACCGGGGCGCTCTGCGACTCGGCGGTCACGGAGTACCTCCCGCGCGCCGGATGATCTCCGCCATTGACAGCTCCCGCCGGAACGGGACGCCCATCTCCTCTTCCAGGTCGGCGTACTCACGGGCCAGCTCGGGCCGGAGCCTGGCCGCGCACTCCAGATCGGGGACGGAAGCCAGGACGCACAGGCTGCACGAGAGCCGCGACATGTCGGCGTCGTACGCCCAGTGGTAGGGAAGGCCGCGGTCCCGGATGCGCTGCCACACCTCGGCTTCGCTCCAGCGCAGCACCGGGTACCACTGGGTCACTGTGCGCCGACCGTTGCTGGCCCGCTGGTCGACCTCAACGGCTGGCCTCCGGGCGCGAGCGCGGGACTCCTGTCCACGGAAGCCCATGACGTGCACGATTCGCGCCGGGCGGCCGGCGATCCCGAGGGCGTTCACCTGCTCGGTCATGAACCGGTGGGCTACGCCACGCTTCTCCGACGTGCAGAACCGGGTCGTCAGGTGCGGGAACTGCCCGCGTGCCCGGATGCGGTGGACCAGGGAGGGCCACTTCGTCATACGGCGGACCTCGAACGGCAGTCCGTAGTGGGCTGCCTGACGGCGGGCCAGGTCCACGGTGCCGGGCCATTCCACGCTGTGGTTGCGCGGAGTGCGACCGAGGTCGATATGCAGGACCACGATCCGGTCGCGGACCCCGGCCTCATCGGCCAGGCGTACTCCCTCGTCCATTGAGACGAGGCTGTCCTTGCCGCCGCTGTTGCTCATGATGATGCGATCGGCGGACGCGAGATCGGGAACGGGTTCGACGCCCAACAGGGAGCGGACGCTGACCAGTTCGGTCTGGGCGTTCACTCGGCGTCCCCGCGGGTCGCGGCGGCGCGGTGCTTGGTGATTAGCCGCTCGGCCTCCTCGATGGCCAGGCCCTTGTGGTGGTCGGCCCACTCGCCGTCGTAGCTGCCGAGCGGTCCCCACAGGTACCAGCCGGTGTCGTGGTATCCGTCCTTCGGATTCCGACGGCGGTGCCCCAGTTCCCACCAGCCGTCGCGCCAGCGCACCATGCGCTTCGCGGCCGGATCCGCCACCCAGCCGGCGCGCTCGGCCAGAGTCTGGAGGCGGGCGACGTCCGTGCGCAGCATCGCCGCTTCAGCGGCGGCGGCCAGGTCGCGCGGGGCCGCGTGTTCGGTGCCGCTCGTCTCCGATGTGGATGTGCCAGCCCGCAGACCGAGCCGCTGCACGGCCTGGTCTCGCTGCCGGGCGACGCGCCGCAGCAGGTTCGCCGCGCCGGTTATGCCGCGCACTTCCAGCCACGCCGCGGTGGCGTCGATCTCGACGCCCACGGAAAGGTCGTTCATCTGTCGTGCTCCTTGGGCGGGGCCGTCCGGCGCGTGCCGGACGGCCCCTGGTGTGCGGGCGGTTATGGGCGAGCGCCAGTGGCGGTCTTCGGGTCCTTCTGGATGCAATTGCCGGACTCGGGCACCGCGCGGCGGCCCGTCATGAAGTCCTTGAAGCGCGCACCGGGGCGGTACTTCACGATCCGGCTGGCGCCGATGCTGATCGGTTCGCCCGTCTGCGGGTTGCGCGCGGCGCGCGCCGGGCGGTCCTCGGGGGTGAGGCTGCCGAAGCCCGTGATGGAGACGGGTTCACCGGCCGCGACGGCACGGACGATCGCGTCGAACGTGGTCTCGACGGCGAGAGCCGCCTGAGCGCGGTCTCCGGTCGCGGCGGCAACGACCTTGATGAGTTGGGCCTTGTTCACTGGGAATTCCTCTCGGATCTCTCGCTGTGCCACAGGAGTTGAGGGAGGGGTGCGCCATGCGGCGGGCAGGGGACTGAGCCCGAATCCGGGGTCTGCCTCGTCGTCGCACGTCGCAGTATGGGGGTGTAAAGCATGTTGCATAAATGTCATCTATTTTTTTTCAGTCAGGGAGCCGGATCAGGAGGTTTCCGCCCGCGAGCACCTGGGAGATCGGCAGGGCGACGGCCGCGTAGTCGGCGGAGACGAGCATCGGCTCCTCGTCAGGGCCGGGACGGGCAGGCACTACCCACCCCGTTCCGGTGTGGTCCGCGTACCGCGCTCCCACTTCGAGGAAGGCCCCGGCGAACAGGAACAGGCGGGTGCGCAGCGAGCAGGACCAGCCCTCGCCCGGCGTCGGGCCATCCCAAGTGTAGGGAGCCTGGAGGCCGAGGAAGTCGACTCCGGCCGTCACCATCGTGCCCACCGGGCCGAGGGAGCGGAACTCGATCGGCTCGCCGACCGCGCCGGCGTTGCCCCACAGCGCGAGATCATCGGCGTTGAGCTGCACCGGGCAGTCGACAGCCAAGGGGTGGTTCCGGGCGCCGAGCGCGAGGCGCAGCAGCGCGCGCCAGGGCAGACGGCCTACGTGGGAGGCGGCGGGCACGGTGATCTCGGCGGGACCTTCGGTGAAGCGGAGTTTCTGGTGACCGTCGCTGATGATGTGCTCGACGGTGATGTGGTCGGAGCAATCCAGCCAGCCGCGGAGCGCGGCTGCGTCGTTGTAGCCGACGGGGGCCGTCCACTCGTCTCCCTTGACGGAAGTACGGGCGACGGCGATGGTCCGGTCGCCGCAACCCACGGCGTGCAGGTGGCCCGGGGTGCAGTCGAGGACCAGGACATCGAGGTCGCCGGTGTCGTCGTCCGTCTGGAAACAGTGCGGGGCGACGCGATCGAGGATGGCCGCGAGGTCGGGGGCCTTGATGGTGAACATGCTTTGTCTCCACAGGAGTTGTAGGAGTGGTGATCAGGTGCCGGAGTCCCGCTTGCGGGCCCGGCGGGCCTGCTGAGCGAGCCGTCCGGCTTCCCGGCACAGGGAGCAAGCGCGCTCCCCGCGCCGGTTGTGGGCGCGGGCCCCGGCTTCGGTGCCGTGGGTGATCGGGCGCCGCCCGCGCTCGCGCAGCTCGGCGGGCTGCGCGTCGCCGCAGGTCGCCAGGACCTGCCCGTTGCGCCAGAGGCGTCCGCCGCATACGCCGTCGAACAGGCTCGCGCTCGGCAGAACCAGGTCGATGCACTGCGCGCGGAACGGGCAGTCCCGGCAGACGGCGAGGTGAGCGACCAACGGCTCCGTGGGGGCTTCGGCCGTCGTCTCCTCCGGCGTGAAGCGGAAGTCCCCGGCGCAGGGGGCCTCACTGACCCACCCGTTGCCGCTCATCTGCTCCTCCTCCCGCGCTCAGGCGGTCGGCGGCAGAGGCATCAGGTGCACCTGATCGCTGGTGCTGATGCCGAACGGGTGGGCGTAGTCGCTGGGCAGCGGCATCAGGTGCCGGTCGGCCAGAGCAGGCAGGGCGAGCACTTGGGCCAGGAGCCCGGCGAGTGCCCTGTCGCAGTCGGCCGACCACCGCGGGCGGGGTGTGCGCGCCGGGGTGCCGTCGTCGGCGACGCCTTCGATGATCTCAAGGACCCGTCCGGCCATGCGCTCGTCCACGACGAGCGCGGTCGCCTCCGGGTGGTGCTCGCGGACCAGCTCGGCCATGCGGGCGGCCCGATCGACCGGGGGCAACTCCAGGAGCCAGGAGTTGCCGTCGGAGGCCGTGTTGCGGTGGACGGAGGCCCGCGCCGGCGAGCAATAGGGGACGAGCGCGGTCTGTACGTCGGACTCGACCTGGTCCGCGATGTGGTCGAGCGCGTGCTCGTCCTCCCCGTCACGCTTGTCCCACAGCCAGGGGCAGGCACCCACGGGGCTCGACTGCGCGCCCAGCACGCCGTGCAGGTCGAGAGTCCGGTCGCCGTGGAAGGCGAACGTCACGTAGACCGCCTCGGGGCAGGCGGTGCGGATCTTCGCGGTGATGTGGTCGAGCACCGCGAGGCAGTACGCCTTCTCGGTGCGCAGGCGCTGTTCGTGTAGTTCCTCGCGCTGCGCGCTGAGGACGGCCAACTGGTCATGTGCTGCCGGTGTCATGGCAGGGGTGTCCCTTCTTCTGGGGTGGGATCAGGCGAGGACAGGCTTGAGACGTTCACCGATCCAGGCGGCGACGTTCACGGACACGGCGTTGCCGGCCTGCCGGGTCTGGGCAGCCTTGCTGCCGGTGACCTCGTACGACTCGGGGAACCGCTGCGCGCTCAACTGCTCCCGGGGCTGGAGCATCCGGAAGTAGCAGTCCTCGATGGCGGGCGCGGTCCTCACGACGGCCGCCGAGTCGCGGGTGGAGAGGGTGTGTAGCGGCTGGCCCGCCGTCTTCGGCGCTGCCTTGCGGTACGGGATCACCAGCGTGTTGCCGGCCCGGATACGCACGGCGCCGTCGGGCACGACCAGGCCGTGGTGGCGGGCCGTGAGGACGGTGCTCAGCGGAGCGTCGATCGGTGCGGCGTCGCAGTTGTTGCGGAACTCCACGATGAACGGGTCCGCGGTGACGAGGGCTTCGCTCTCGCGGGTGGTGCGGGTGCGCATCGGCTCGGCGGCCGAGGACGCGGTGTCGTTCCATGAGCCGCCGACCGGCACCAGGAGGGCTTCACCGAGCTTGGCCGTACGGGTCGGCAGCGGCCGGGTGTGCGGGGCGAAGGCGCGGTCGGTGCCGTCCATGCCATGCGTGAGCGTGACCACGGACGGGTCGTAGGGGAACTTCTCCAAACCGGCCGCGATCCGGCGCATCGTGTTCGGCACCAGCGGCTTGGCGCGGTCCCCGATGCGCTGGCCAATGTCGTCCCACATGATCACGTCAGAGGCGGGTCGGACATACGGCTCCACCAGCGCGCGCCCGCAGCGGCCGTGCGGGCACCGGTAGTCGTACTGCTGCTGGTACTTGCCGACCTTGACCTTCGAGTCGCGCCAGCTCTGGCGGGCCTTGACGTCGCACCCGCAGTCGAAGCAGTACGCGAGCGGGCGCGGCGCGAGGTCGGGCCGGCGAATCCCGGCGAGGGTGAACACCAGATAGACGCGGTCGCGCCACTGCGGGGCGTGGGGATTTGCCTCCGAGCCGATGTGCGCGGAGGACGCCGAGACGATCTGGACCCGGTAGCCGAGCTTCTTCATCGCCCGTATCCACTCGGGGAACAGCAGCCAGTCCGTGATGAACTCCACGACGTTCTCCACGACCACGCAGGGGAACCGCTTCGCCTCTGCGGCGCGCAACACGCACCAGGCGGTCACCCTCGTCATCTCGAAGGCTTCCGGGGGCAGTTCGCGCCACTGCTCCTCTTCCTCGAACAAGGCGTCCTGTACGGGGTCGGGGCGCCTCCGGCCGCCGGCGGGACTGATCTCGGTGCAGATGATCGAGGCCCACAGCACCAGGGCCTTCGGGAGCCAGCGCATGGGGTAGTTCTGGATGTCGGCGCAACGCGCCGCCGCGGTCGGGTGGTTGGCCGCGAAGGTGTCGACGGCGGTCTGCCAGTGGTTGATGCCGAGGATCGGCTCGAATCCGGCTTCGAGCAGGCCCTGGCCGTCTCCGCCCGCTCCGCAGAGCAGGTGAATGGATCGGGACAGGGTCTTCGGTCTCCAAGAGTCGGGCCGCCCGGCCCGGTTCGCGGGCCGGGCGGCCGTGGGTCAGGACTGGTCGGTGGCGCGTAACGCGCGGTGGTGATGGCTGTCCTCGATGCCGAGGGCGATGAACCCCAGCAGTTCGAGGGCGCACATGATCAGCAGCCAGATCACCGGTCCGCACCCCCTGCGGGGCACGGCGCGCGGCGCCGCCGGTCAGTCATCGCTGCGGGTGACGCGGATGGTGGTGACGTGCCCGGCGCTCTCGAACAGCGCCATCGGGTAGCCCTCGTGCTCGGGCCGCTGCCACACGCGGCGGTAGCCCTCGTGGCCGGTGAGCCGCCACGACCACTCCGCGAACCGGGCGACGGCGGTGGCCGCGTCCTCGATCCCCGCGGCCTGGTTGTGGTTCGACCCGTACGGGGCCGTGTGCGTGGCGGACACGATCAGCCGAGGTGCACGGCTGGGAACGTCGAGCGCGTCGATGCGGGCCATGAGCGGGATCAGGCTGCTGCCGTGGTGGCGCTGCGGGCCGGTCGGAGTGGAGTCGTACAGGACGGTGTGCTTGCTCGGGTTCTCCACGTCCTGACGGACCGCGATCCAACCGTTCACCTCGGCGGAGTCGACGGGGAGGTTGTCTTCGGAGGCGATGGTCACCTCCGTGCCGTCGCGCAGAGCGGCGCGGACGAAGAACTCGCCGCCGCTGGTCTCGACGTCGGTGACCCAACCCGCGTAGCGCAGCGGCGTGATGACGTGGCTGTAGTTGTGGAACAGCCGCTGCCAGAGCAGGTCGTTGAGGCGGTTGTGATCGGGCAGAGCCGCGATGTTGGTGGTCATGTTCTGGTCTCCAAGAGGGTGTGCACGGCGGGTCCCTATAACGGGTGCACGCCGTTGATAAATGTCACCTATTTCACGCGAACGCGATTCAGATGGTGGGCACTTCACCGCGAGCGAGGATCTGCACCGACCACATGCGACCGCCGCGCGTGACGACGCAGCCGATCATGCGGCCCTGATGGGGCAGGACGAAGCCACTCCCGCCCTGCTCCTCGGCGAGCTCACGGACGAGTTCGCGGACGCCGTGCTCGGCGCACTCAGCAGAGCAATAGAGGTCGTCACCGACTCGCGGGGCGAGGTGCGGGCCATGGATCACTTCCGCGACCACGAAGTAGGCGTCAGGGGAGAGGGCGAGTGCTGAGGTCAAGTCAGTCTCCAAGAGGTCCGCGAGTCGGCCAGTTCCGAACTCATACTTATATCTTAATGGCGTATACCAGGGCGTCAATGTTGGTGATCTTGCGAACGCCCCAGCTATTTGCGGGAGTTGTGGAACTTCTCGCGCCCCATCCGGCTGAGTGCACGCACCCGCTGACGAGCCTCCTCCACGGCCGCGGGATCCGTCCCGGCCACACGGCGCTCCTGCTCGGCGAAGAACTCCCGTAGCCACTCCTGCTGCCCGCGATGCGCCCGGTCGGCTTCCCCGCGCCGCGCCTCCTCACGCCCGGCGCGCGGGTTCGTGCCGCAGCCCCGGCAGTTCGCCACCGGCTGCTCGTGCTTCGGGCAGCCCGCCCGCTGCGGCGCTCCCTGCGCCTCCCCCGACTCCCCTGGGGCGTCAGCCGTGGGGGTAGGGGGGTTGGGAAGAGAAGAGGAAGCAGGGGGAAGAGAAGGGGTTTCCCCAGGGGAACCCGCCCGGTTTCCCTGCGGCAACCCACTGGGTTCCCCCTCGGCAACCCTGCCCTGGACCGATTCAGGGTTCCCCTGGGGCAACCCTGAATCGGCAGCGGCCCGCGCCTCTCCCCGCACGGCGATGTCCTGACGTGTACGGGCGGCCGGCGACGGCTTGCGGCGCGGGGTCTTCCTCGCCAGCCGAGGGTTCTTCGGAGCACGCTGCTGCGCACGCCGACGCTCGATCAGCTCCTCAGTGGACGGGATAGGCGGTACGCCGTGCGGGAAGACCCGGTACTCGGCACGCAGGCCGACCCGGCCGACCGTGACCCGCTCGACCAGGCCGAGGCCGACGAGCTGAGTAACCACCGTGACAACGGTCTTCTCCCCGACGCCAGCCCAGGCCATCATCCGCTCCAGACCCGGCCGAGCGAGCCGGGTCTGGTCATCGGCTGAGTCCGCGATCTTCATCAGCACCGCCTTCTGCGTCTGGTTGATCACCTCCCTCGGCAGGTATGCGGCCACCACCATCAGTTGGATGCTCACCGGTACCTCTCCGTGTCACGTCCTGATACCGCCAGCTCAGGGCGTGGGCGGGGCACGGCGGCCCCACCCACGTTGGCTGGCGTCTCAGGACTTCTTGCTGGCGGTGACGTTGATACTCACCGCGGTCCGCCGGTCGTGATCGAGGCGCGTCGGCACCGGGATGCCGACCTCCTTGAGCGTCGTCTTCATGACCGTCGCGTCGGGCGCCATCGGGACTTCCAGCCCCGCACGGCGATACAGCGAGACCATCGCCTCGACGTCAACGACCTTGGTCGGATTGCCGCCGCTCCACTTCAGCGCGTTTTCGCCGTAGACGCCCGACTCAGAGCCGTCGAGCTTGGCCCGCAGGAACCTCTGCTTCTCCTTGAGCGGCTTGATCTGCTCGGTCACCTCGGCGTACTCGGCCAGCGCCTCGGCGCGCTCGGCATCGTCGTGGATGAGCTGGCTCTGCGGAGAGCGCCCGGAGACCAGCGGTCCCCAGCACGCGGTGCGGAATGGGCAGTGGTCGCAGATCGCACTGATCCCCGGACCTTGGAAGGTGCGGGGCAGGTCCTCCGGTGAGGCGGCGGAGCGGACCTGCTGGACCCACCAGCGGGCGCGGCGGGCGCGGTCGGCCTCGTAGGCGATCTCCTGGACGTAGTCGTCGCCGTTGTCGCGGTTGATGAACCGGAAGCGGATGCGCTCGACGGGCAGGGGTCCGATGTAGGCGAGCTGCCGCTGTCCCCGGACGCTGGCGAAGCCCTCGCTGCGAAGCAGGTCGGCGTACAGGTAGACCTGCCGCAGCTCGGCCTCGCTCGCGCCGTACCGCAGAACGTTGTCCCACTGGTAGGTGCTCTTGGTCTTCACGTCCTCGACGGTCGTCTCCTCGGCCGGGAGCGTGGGGCGCAGCCGCTTCGGGAGCCGAGCCGCGGTGGTGGCGTCGAGCTGGACGGCGTCGATGTGACCCCGGACGGTGTTGTCCTCGACTCGGCGTTCGACGAGCCATCCGTACTCCTCGCGGGCGGCATCGAGTATCCCGGCGTGCAGCCAGGTCCCGAGGATCGCCTTGCGCTTCTCGCCGGTGTCGGTGGGAGTGCGGCCGTGCAGGAGGTATCCGGCGCGGCGGGCGCACACCGTGTCGCTGGCGCCAAGCTTGGTCTGTTGTGAGCGGGGACGGCGTGCGTCCGCCGCGTGGGCGGCGGGCCACAGGCTGACCGGCCGCTCAGGCGCGATGGCCAAGGTGGTCATGGTGTTCTCCAAGAGGATGGGGTACCGCCCGCCGATGACGGGAGGCACCCGGTGTCGTCAGGTCAGGAAGCGGCGCGGCGTGACACGGCGGCCTTTCGGGGCTTGCGCTTCGCCGGGGCCGGAGCCTCCTCGGAGTCGGCGGCGGAGGCCGAGGCGTCCTGCTCCGCTGCCGGAGCCGCCTTCTTCGCCGCACGCGCCCGCTTCCTCGCCGAGGGCTTCGCCGGTTCCGCGTCCGGGTCCTCGGCCGCGGGGACATCCCCGGTCTCACCCTTCGCGCTGTCCCCGGAGTCGTCGCCCCCTTCCAGGCCGGCGGCGGCGCGCAGGCGGCGCGTGGCGTCCTCCGCCTCGCGCACGACGGCGTCGGCGTCGGCGCGTGCCATCTCCTCGTCCACGTACACGCCGGACAGGTCCTGCGGCGCGGCCATGCGCAGCGAGCCGGCTTCCCCGCACTTGCGGATCATGTGAGCGGGCATCTGCTGCCACATCTTCGCCACGACGTACGCGCCCGCCTTGGGGTCGTAGTACGTCGGGGCGAACTCGTCCCAGCGGGCGATGAACGGGAACCGCGCAGTGCCGCGCAGGACGGTGACCTTCACCGCGGCCGGGTACTGCTTGGACAGCCAAACGTCGTGGGCGTTGCCCTCCGGGTCGTAGTAGACGGTGTCCTCGTACGAGATGGATTCCCCGGCCTTGGCCGCCGCCCGGTGGGCGATCGTGCGGAAGCCGTCGATGCCGGTCTGGATGGTCCAGGTCTTCTCGGGCTCGTCCGGGTCGTCGGCGGCCTTCCAGTTCTTGCGGCCGATCATGTAGATCTGCCGCGCGAACGGGTCGAGCCCGGACCGCACGCAGAAGTGGAAGAAGATGGCCAGTTGGGCGCGCGGGGCCTTCGCGAGTCCGGGGCTGATGAGCGACAGGGCGGCCACCTGCCGCGGGTCGAACTCCGTCTGATCGGCGCGCAGGACGACGGCGCTCTGCGCAGCCGCCGAGGTGGACGCCGGGGCCTTTTCGACCACCGCGCCTTCCACGGCGCCCGGTTCATCTGATGGTTGGTTGGTCACGTTCTCTCCAAGAGGTCAATCGGTCCGTAGGTTGCGGACCTCGAATGCGCGCGCCCACTCGGGGTGGCGCTCGATGAGCAACCGCACATATCGCGAGCGGTAGTTGTTGTTGAGGCGGAACTCGTCGCCCTCGGTCGCCGTGGCGTAGCGCCAGCGCAGGACCTCGAAGAGCATCCCGATGCCGACGCGGCGTGCACCGCGCTTGAGGTAGTCGGCAGTCAGGGTCTCCAGCGCATGGAGGACCCAGGGGTTGAGCTGGTGGAACGTCTCGAACTGAGCCTGTATCGAGGCGGGCTGGCCGTCCGGCTGCCGCACGGTGTGGATGACCAGGCCCGGAAGCTCGTCTTGGACGGATGCCACACCAACCTCCAGTAGCCGACTGAAAGAATGTCACCTATCTTGACGGTTGGCGTTCAGATGATCAATCCCCTTGGGAACGATCACACGAGATGTGCTCAATCTCGGCCCCCATGTGCTCGGTTCGGGACCCGTTGGCCGACGAGACCTCCCGCAGCACACGAACCGCAATACGGGAGTCAGGGTCCCCCATGACGTATAGCGCAAGAGCACTCTCGATGACGAAGACCTCTTCGGGCGCCATGATCGCAATCTCGTCGCCGCCTGGCGTCACAATGAACTGCACTGCCACCTCCTCTGAATCGAACCTTCCATGAAGGGGTTACATATATTTTATTGGTGATTCGAGGAAAAGTACAGCGTTTGTGCAGGTCAGAGGCCCTTTCGCGCGTAACGGCCACGAGTGAGGACGCCGCTACCCGGACCGTCGTACGTGCCCTCGCGCAGAGCGGTAACCACTGCCTCGTTCACTTCCCACGGCAAGGTCCGCGCGGTCTTGCGGAGCATCTCGGCGGCGCCGAGGACGGTGTCCAGCATCCAGAGCATCGAACCTGACAGCAGCCAGTCGTGCTCGGGGAAGCGCCCGCTTGCGATCGTCGTGGCCAAGGTCCCCTGAGCCGGCAGGCGGAAGACCTGGATGATCTCGTGCTGGCCCACGATCGGCGGCAGCTCGGTCGCGAGACGCGGCTCCCAGCCCTCACCCTGCTCCGCGATGATCTGTGCCTTCGCATCGTGGTCGACCTGCCGGAAACGAGCCGTCGTCGCGCCCCAACCGGCCGCGAAGCCCAAGGGCCAGTACCGCACCCCGCTGATGACGACAGCGGTCGACGGGTCCAGCACGCTGCCGCGGCTCGGGGAGAGCCACTGCGCGACCTGCTTCGGATCGACGCGGTACAACCTGGCGAACTCCTGGTGCCCGACCAGGTATGGCTTGCGCCGACTCATCCTGCCGCCCTCCGCTGTCCCGACCTGGATGCCGGAGGCAGCGTAGCCGCAGGCGGACGTCCACGTTCGCGGTACTCACTGCTATCGTGGTGGCGGTCTTTCCAAGAGGACCTGATGTGGCCCCTCCGGCACGCCCGGAGGGGCCACATCTATTGCTCCCCAAATCCGCATCAGCGACGGAACGTGATCGTGATCCGCACGGTGCCGACGGTCGCCCCTCCCCCGATCACTCCCACTGCCATTGCCGCCTCCCTGTGCCCGCAGAAAGCCAGAGCGACTACAGCGAATACACAAACCAGCGATACGACCACTGGCGACCAGGCCGCAAGAGTTCTTACTCGATCGTTCGGGCCGCGCGACGGCTCGCCTTGAGCGCAATCTTGCCGACGGTCAGGCATGACGCTCTCCCTGTACTGACCGCTTTCCGCGGCGGGGTATTTCACGCCAGCGACTATTCAGTGGCAGAACATCCTTGTAGAGCCCAAGGGTCGTTGAAATATCCGGATGGGGGTCGCGCGGATAGATGCCGAACTCCCAGGGCGGTTTCCGCATCTCCACTGGAGCGTCGAGAATCCTGCGAAGCTCAAAACCGACAGTGCTTGGATGCGGGATCAACTCACGACCCCCTAATGGGCGATGCCACAGAGCGCCGAAAGGTGGGACGGCTCGGTTGTCAAGGAGGTACCACCCGCCAAGCTCCCGCGAGCGCCACCAGAGAGTCCACTCCCCAGTGCACGAGTAGATTGCGGTCCAGGGCCCGAACCCACAGAGGACCCAATGCCCGGTTCGGATTCCCGCATCCACCACAGCGCGAGACACCGCGAAGGAATATCCATGATGCCCTGGGATCTGTTCAGGACATTCGGCTGAATCGGCGTATGGAATCTTCCATCGCTCCCGAATCCAAAGATCCAGAGCTACCTGATAGCTGAGACCTCTGTCCCTCATCAGGGCACGCACTGCCTGTTTACGATGCCGGTGCTGGACCATTAAGCGTTCCCGCTCTGACGGTCTACCCACGCCTCCGTCTGAACGACACGGCCAACACGCGCAATCCACTTCGGACCTTCGAGCGAGGTGGTTCATCGCGGCGTGGGCACGATGACCGCTCAGGTGGGCGCTGCTACCTACGCCCGGAACCATAGCAGCGGTCCAACCGATCTACCCAACTGACCTTGTATTCACCATCGTTGACTGACTCCGAGCACCAGTCCCGCTATCGCCACCAACACAGCTAGCGTTGGCAGGGGCCACCGCGTTTTCTCCAGCGCCGCCACCCGTTCCTCCAAATCCCCCAGGGCCTTGTCGGCTTGGTCGCTCCTCTGCACGAGCAGCGCGAGCTGGCCGTCGATCCGGGCGAACCCGACCTCCAATGCCGAGCGAAGTTCGGCCAGGGCAAGGGCTACCTGTCCCTCGGGCACGATGCTCTCCTCATCTCTGGGCACCGGCTGTCAGTACTTCGGAGTGGCGGGGTCGCGGTTGAGCGTCAGCCACGACGCCGTCCCGGACCTGCCCAGGACGGTTCCCAGCGTGGACTTCAGCGCGCTGAGCGCGGCGGGTATCGCGGAGACCGCCGCGGCCTGCCACTCCGACAGGGACACGATGTCCGTCGTGCTGGAGGCGACCATCAGACCCAGGAGGGACTGGAGGTAGGTGGCGACGGTACGTTCTGCGACGTCGGCGAGGGCCTGCGGCATGGGGTCGTGCTCCTGGTTCGGGGTGGTCGGATTCGATGCGGGAGCGCCGGCCTGGTACGGAACGCGGAGGTCCGCCCAGGTCCCGGGGCCGGGGGTACCGTCGGCGTCGGCACCTTGGTGGCCGCGCTTGATCTGGTAGGCGGCGTACGAGCGCCGGTGCGCCTCGTTCCACACCGGGCCCGGCGGGGTGTCGTAGGAGTCGCATCCCTCCGCGATCAGCCGCTTCGCCATCGCGGCGATGATCGGGGAGGACCGGCCCTCGCGGAAGAACTCCTTGCCTGGGTACGCCGCGTACTTCGGAGTCGGCTTGGGGTGTGGCATCGGCTTCGGGTCAGGCTTGGGATCGGGTTTCGGCTTCCCGGCGCCGCCCTTGAGGTGATGGGCGACGCGGGCACGGAAGTCGTCCATGTCGATGCCGCCTGGGTCGGGCTTGCCCGGTTGCCACTCCTTGTGACCTATGACGGACCGCTGGTTCCAGCCGTGCGCGCGGCAAACCGCCGCCGCTGCCCGCGCCATCGCGTCGAGCTGCGCCGACGGCCAGGGCTGGCTCCCGGTGTTAATGCACTCGAAGCCGTAAAAGTGCCGATTGCCGTCTGTATCAGCTTCGTTGTCGCGCGGGAGAGTCTTCTTCTCCGCGATGACCGCGAGCAGGACGTCGGTGTCGCCCATGCCGGCGTGGTTACAACGCCCGTACCCGACGAGGTGGATGGTGCCGGAGCGGTCGATCACGCCGTGGCACAGCGGACCGGGCAAGTCCTGGTATCCGGTCCGGCACAGCTCCACCATGTCCTTCTCGGAGCTGTACGGGCCCGTGTGGTGGATCATGATCCCGTTCGCGGGACCCCAGTTGCCGTGCGTGTTGCGGTTGTGGGTGCGCCACTTCCCGTGCTCGACCACGCCGAGCCCGGCACCCTTCAGTACGGACAGGAACCTGTCCGCGCTCAGCGGTGTAGCCACGCGCTTCGTCCATCTCCCCTGCGCCGGATGGCAGTTGGCCGTGACCGCCGAAGCGGTCCGGTCCCTCGGGAGTACGAAGCGGGTGGAGGGTCACCCAGGTCGTCATGCTACCGGCGGTCCACTGAGCCGCAGCCGGTGCGCCGCTCGGTCAGGCGTCGTCTCATTCGGTGCGGATCGACGCGCTGTCGAGGCTGAGCCAGGTCGCGCGGACGCTGTCCCCGCCCTGGACACGTAGCCGCGCCATCCCCTTCGGGTCGATGTCGAGATGGAGCGCACGCCGCGCGTCGGAGGCGACGTCGACCGTGCGCAGGGCCTCGGGCCAGTACCCCTCGGGCAGCAGAGCGACGAGTTGTCCGTCGGTGGCCCGGCCGCCTTCGAGTCCGATCCGGCCGCAGAACTCCGTCGTGTCCCACGGGTTCGCCCGGAACTGCGGCGGCTGTTCCTCGTCCGGGACGGAGGTGTCGCCGGTGAGCGGGAGGTCTCTCCACTCCGGGTACGGGGCGCGGCCAGCGCGCTCCAGCGCGGTGACCCGGCGCTCCAGCTTGGCCATGCGGCGGCCGAGGATGGCAATCGTGTCCGGCATCTACTGCTCCGTTCTCTCTTCGCCCGCCTCGTCCTCGGGCTTGTTCGTGCGCTCCAGCTTCAGGGACACGCGCTCGGCGGTCTCGCCCTCGCCCGGCCGCACGGTCCACCCGACGATTCGGCACCAGCCGTCGAACTCGGTGTGCGGCTCAAACAGGCGGATGCGTACGTCGTCCCCTATACGCAGCGCGTGGATCGGGGCCGCGGGGTGGTCGATGATCTCCAGTTCGGTCAGCGAGGGCAGGACCTGGCGGGCCAGCCGCTCGCGGCGGGTCCGCTGCTTCAGCTTCGCCTCGTCCTTCTCGCTGGTCTCCAGCCGGTACTCCAGGCGAAGGCGTCCGTTGCGCTCGCCGTCCACGACGACCGTGCGCTTCTTGCCCTCGCCCGCGCCGAGCCCGATGACCCACTGTGCGTAGGCGTCGGCGTCCTTGATGACGTGCGGCGTGCCGACGACGTTCGCGCCGGTGGTGAACGTCAGGTCCTCCCGCCGCCGGCCGAGGCGCGGGGCGCCGAGGAGAATGCGCCGCTCGGCGCGGCGCCCGCGCCAGGCCACCGTCTCCGACCACTCCAGACCGTCATCAATCTCGGCCATCTCGTCCACCATCTCGCCGAGGTTGCGCGGATCGGTCTTGGTCGTGGTGTGCGGGTCCTTCGCGGTGCCGGTCTTCGCCTTCGACTTGGTGTCGTCCACGACCACGCCGAGGTCGCCGTCCTCCTGGTCCTGGGCATAGGCCCACACGTCGCGGATCACCTGGCACGGGTCCGCTTCGATGTACGGGCCGCGCCCGTCGAGGTTGCCGTGCAGGTCGAAGCGTTTGTGGAGGTAGCTGGTGAAGCCGGAGGCTTCGACGGGCAGCGTGTTGCCCTCCGGTTCGGCGCGCCACAGGACCCCGCCCCAGTCCAGGCGGGCGTCGCGCTCGACCAGGAGCACGGTGTCCCCCGCGCCGAGCGTGTCGCTCAGCGCGCGGCGGAACGAGGTCGGCAAGGTCGCCTTCAGCGAGCCGGGCCCGGATATCTCCGGGCCGTACTCGACTTCGCCGAGCGGGAGGTTCCAGTGCAGTACCTCGCCGGTCGAGGCCCGCGCGACGATGTAGCGGTAGTCGGCCATCGTCACGCGGGCCCTTCCGTGAAGGCGACGTCGAGCGTGACCGTCGTGCCCTTGGCCACGGTCAGCTTGCCGTCCCCGTACTTGTCGTTCTGGTTGATCTCGACGGCCAGGTGCTGGCGGGTGCCCCGGTAGACGGGCGGCACGGCGAGCGTGTCGGCCAGGGTCGCGGAGGAGCGGCGCGTGGTGGTCCCGTCGTCGTCCACGACCGTCGGCTTCGCGGCCCGCTCCCCGAGGCGGGTGCGCAGCTCGGCGTATATCGAGCCCGCCTCCGCACGCAGCCCGGAGAGCGTGACAACGACGGTGGCCGTCGTCGCCCAGGCCGGGACGTCGAGATCCCACGCCGCTTCCTGCGGCCATGCCGCCCACTGACCGTGCTTGCCGGGCACCTCTTCCGTCTTCGTCGGGTGCACGGTACGCAGGATGCGCTCGGTGCGCGGATTCGCGACCTGCCGCAGATCGGTGATCATCTCGGCGGTGACCGACGCGGTGTTGCGCGGCAACGCGACCCGGGCCAGGGCGAGGCCGGTCATCCCTTCGGGTACGGCGGAGGCGTCGGCGGCCACGCCACGTATGACGTGGAAGTAGCCGATCTCCTGGGTGTGCGGGTCGCGGTCCCCCTCCCACTCGGGGTCCTCGATCCGCAGGACGATCAGGTCGGTGCGTGCGAACGGTCCGGTCGGCTCGACGTTCACGCGGGCGTCACCGATGTTGCTCTGGGTGTAGGCCCCCTGCCACGGGCGGGCGCCGTGGATGAGCGCGGAGCCGTCCCCGACGCGGACACCGGAGCCGGGCGTCTCCAACGGCCGGACCTTCAGGTCCTCGCTCTCCGCGACGCCCTGCCGGCCACGGGCGAGGTCGCGAATCATCAGGCGCATCGCGCGGGCGGAGTGGTCGGCCCCGCGCACCATCATGGGGGGTTGCAGCGTCACGAGTGCTCTCCGTTCACAGGGTGGTGTACGCGGACCGCCACGCCACCTCAAGGCGCGCGGTGCCGGACGAGTCGGTCGCGGTCCACGCGATCTCGGAGCGGCCCGGTGGCAGAGTGAACAGGTCGAGACGGCTCACAGGGCTGAGGTCGTTGGCGACGTTGACGGTGCCGTTGCGCAGCACCCAGCAGGTGTTGGGCCGGGTCTCCAGCTCAACCCACTCGCCTTCGCGCAGCGACAGGTCGAGTTCGAGCACACGGCGGGTGACGGTGTTCCAGATCCGCGGCCCGGTGACCGGTCCGTGGACGCGCAGGCCGGGGTACGTCGGCGCGTCCCCGTGGTTCATGACCCAACCGGGTCGATCGTCGGCCGGGGGGTGCTCCGGACCGGCGGGACGGCGGCAGGCGACGGGGTTGCCCATCGCCTTGTCCACGGTACGGTCGGCCTTGGTCATGTGGGCGGCCTGGTCAAGGCCGAGCGTCAGCTTCGACAGCTCGTCGTCGTACCAACGCGGGTTGTCCAGGCCCACGAACTCGATGTCCAGGGGTATCCATCCGTGCACGGCGGTGGCGGTGCTGGTGGCCTCCATCCGGCGAAGTCGCCCGTACAGGCGGCGTGTTGAGTGGCCGGGCCACCGGCCGCGCAGGATGTGGCGGCCGTCCGGGCTGGCCCGGGCGGCGGGGTCGTCCAGGGCCCGCTCCAACCGGGCGAGAATCTCGGCGGCCTTCACCGGGTCGCCGGGCGTCTTGATGCCCGCCTCGAAGCGCAGGGGGCGCGGACCGTAGAAGTCGCGGCCCGGCGCGGTGCCGTCGCCGTTAGCGTTGTCGGCATCCTGCGACCGGGTGGCCGGGGAGCCGAGCCCTTCGATGTTGCCGACCGGGACGAGACTGCCGGTGCCGAGGACGACGCCGCCGATCTCGTATTGAAACGGGGCCAGTTCGGGGTTCTTGTTCGGTGCTGTGGTCATCACACTCTCCCGCCCCGCTGCGCGTTGCGCAGGGTGCGCATCATCTCGGTGCCGATCTGCTCGGGGGTGGCGGAGCTGTCGGAGACGGTGACCGGCATCGAGCCGATCAGCGGCTGCTGCTCGCGCACGACGACGACCTGGACCCGGCCGCCGGCGCGGGCATCGACCACGCGCGTGCGGGCACGGTCGCTGCCGGTACGCAGGTCGAAGGAGCGGACGACGCCCGCCATCGCGGCGACGCTGCGGGCCTGCTTGAAGGAGCTGGCGAGCATCGGGCTGTAGTCGCGGCCGCGGGCGTTCCGGACGCCGCCGTTGGCGTACCACTCGACCTGGCCGCCGAACCGGTCGACCACCGTCTCCACGATCGCCTTGCTGCGTTCGCGCTTGGCACCGGCCATGGGCACGTATGCCTCCCCGCCCGTCTCCCGCTCCGCCCATACGCGGTAGCTGCCCGCCGGTGCGATCTGCGCGACGTGCCGCTCGCGCCGCGGTCCGTCGGTGACGCCGCCGTCCACGTAGTAGTCGACAACGGCGCCGTCAGCGTGCCCGTTCGCCTGCTTGCGCATGTTCTCCGCCTGCCTCCGCACAGCGTCTGCCGCTCCGCGGTTGGACTGCCGGATCTCGTCAAAGATCGTGACGTGCCGGGTGGTGACGGTCACCGACTTCCCGCGCAGCGCGTTGATGCGCTGCTGGATGGAGTCAGCGGCCTTACGCGGGCCTCCGGTCGGCACGGTGACCTTGACGTTCTTCGAGCCGGGGACCTTCTCAATTCGGAACCCCAACGCCTCCAGCTCCTTGCGGGCCTTCGCCGTTGGTGCGCGCACAGTGACGGACTTCGCTCCCGGAGTTGCGCGGATCCTGGCCTGTACGGCCTCCAGACTCTTGATCGCGGCGGCGGTCGGCGCGGACACCTTGACGGTCTTGTTGCTCGGGGTACGGCCAAGCCGGTCGATCAGCGTGTCGAGGTTTTTCTTCGCCCCTGCGGTCGGTGCGGTGATCTTGATCTGCCGGGTGCCGGGCACCGTCTTCACGGTGAAGCCCAGGCTCCTCAGCTTCTTCTGCGCCCCGTCGGACAGCGAGTCGACCTTGATCGTCTTGGCGTTCGGCAGCCGCTGGAACTCCGCCTGGACCGCGATGAGGTTCGCCAAGGTGCTGTCCATGCCCTTCGTCTGGAGCAGCAGCGAGACCTTCGACGGCAGCAGGCCGAGGCTGTCCGCCACGCCTTCGGCTTCGGTCTTGGTCAGCCCGTAGCCGCGGGCGGCCTGGATCGCCTCGGACCGGGCCCGGCTCATCTGCTCGCGGGCCTTCGCGAGCGCCGTCGGCAGATCCTCGCCGTTACGCCGGGCCAGGTCGAAGGTCGCCACGCTCGCGTCGGCCGCCGCGTCGGAGAGCGCGGTGAGCTGGGTGTAGAGACCCTGCCCGTTCCGGGTCGTGGTGTTGAGGGTCTTGTCCTCGTTGACGAGCTGCTTGCCGGCGTACCCCTGCCTGCGATCGACGTTCTTGCTGCCGTCCTTCAGGTCGAGGACGGCCGAGTTCACCTTGGCCTCGGCGGCCTGGAGGGAGATCTGGCCGCCCGACAGCAGGTCGAGCGCGGACTTCAGCGACCGGGTGCGGGTGTCGGCGTCGGCGGTCTGGTCGGCCAGGCCGCCGACGGCCTGCTTCAGCCGGTCGTACGCCGAGGTGCCATCTCCTGCGCCCTTCGCGGCCTTGGCCAGGTCCTTGGCGTTCTTGAGCGCCCCGGTCATCTCACCCTTGACGCTACCCAGGGCATCGGCTGCGTCCTTGTACCGTCGGCCGACCTCGGAGTAGTCCTGAACAGTCGCCTTGCCGATGGTCTTCCACTCCTGGTGCTTGTCGGCCGTGGCCTGGAGCTGCTTCTGCAGCACGTCCAGCGAGGTGCCCTGGCCGAGATAGGCGTCGGTGAGCGACGCCAACGGCACTCCGGCCTGCTCCATCACCTTGGTGAGCTGGCCCTGTTCCGTCTTGGTGTCCAACAGGGACTGGGCCGCCGCGTTGCGGACGTTGCTGTCGATCTGGCCACCGGACTCGCGCAGCGCGGACGTGAGCGTGGAGACGCGCTGCTGGTGTTCGGCCGCGGCCTGGGCGGCCTTCTGCTGCCGCGCGGCAAGGAGACCGAGCCCCACCGATACGGCGACCATGGCGACGCCGAACGGTCCCCCGAGCACGTTGGTCACGCCGCCGAGAGCCGAACGCAGTCCCGAACCGGCTGCTCTCCCAATGCCGTTGAGCGTGCCGGTGAACGTCGCTCCGGCGCCGTTCGCGCTGCGGAAGGCGCTGGTCATATTGCCGAGGAACCCGGCCCGTGCCTGGACGGTGGCCCAGGCCGCGCCGTACCGCGAGAGGGCGACGCCGGACGCGGCTGCCAACGACTGCTGCACGCGCATCTGCTGGTTGAACGAGCTGATGCCCGAGCGGACGGGACCGGTCATGGTGGTCGACATGTTCGTCAGCGCCGGCTGGGCGCGGCGGAACAGCAGCATGGCCAGGGCTGCGGACTGGATCGGTCCGGGCAGCGCGCCGAACGCGCTGACCATGCCGCCGACGGCGTGACCGATGGGGACGAGCACCATCGACAGGCCCGAGACCGCGTCCATCGCGAGGTTGGCGACAGTGGCGATGATGTCGAGCGTGCCAGCCGCCGCGCCGCCTTCTTCTCCGAGTCCGGAGATGGCCTCCAGGATCGGCTCTGCGCCGTCGGCGGCGTTCGACAGGACGTCGCCGAGGGTGCGCCCGGCGTTGATCAGCAGGTTGAGACCAGTGGCGAGGGAGTGCTCCCCGATGTCCTTGAGTGGACCGACGAGTTGCTGGGCCTCCTCGATGAGACCGCTGAGCCCGTCCTTCGTCTGGGCCTTCAACTCCGGGCCGTACAGGGTGGCGATGTTCCGCCCGTACTCCAGCGCCGTGGTCAGGTACGGCGTGGCTCCGGACATCCCGCGGGTGAGCAGGCGGGTCACCCACTCCAGGCCGGGGGCCATCCCCTCGTACAGAGCGATGCCGGTCTGCCGTGCCTGGGTGCGCAGTTGCGTCATCGCGCCGGCCAGGCCCTCACCGCGCGAGGCGGTGAGGGAGGCGGCCGAACCGGTCTGGTCGACCGCCATCGACAGGGCGTCGAAGCTCTCGGTCCCCTGGTGGGCGAGCGCCACGGCGCCACTGAGCGCGGGCTTGCCGAAGGCGCGAGTCACACCGGCTACGAAGTCCTGCTCGTTCATACTGTGCTCGGCCTTCGACAGGCCGTCGATCACCGTGCGCAAGCCCTTGAACCGACCTTGTGCGTCCCAGGCTTCGATCCCGAGGTCGCGCAGGGAGTTCTTCATAATCGGGGTCGGTGCGGCGAGATTCGCGAAGATCCCGCGCAGACTCGTGCCCGCCGTGTGCCCGAGGATGCCCGACTTGCCGAGCATCCCGACCGCGGCCGCCGTGTCCTGGAGGGTGACGCCCAGCGCGTTGGCTACCGGTCCCGCGTACCGCATCGAGTAGTAGATGTCGGTAATCGAGCCCGAGGCGTTGTTGGCGGTGGCGGCGAGGGTGTCGGCCGCGTGGGACGCTTGATCAGCACCGAGGCCGTACTGGTCCATGACGTCGCCCAAGTACTTGGCCGACGTGGCGGCGTTGACGTCGGCCGCCGCGGCGAGCTGGAGTGAGGCGCGTACGGCGTCGATCGACTGGTCCGCTCGGAAGCCGGCCTTCGACAGCTCGACCATGCCCTCGGCGGCGTCCGCCGACGTCGAGGTGGGCAGCGTCAGGTCGTTGCCGAGTTCGCGGGCGACGGCAGCGGCCCGCTTCATCTGTCCGGCGGTCGCGTCGGTCACCGCGCGGAAGAGGTTCATCTGCCGCTGGTAGCGGTTGCCCTCCTCGATGGCCTCGCCGGTGCCGAGGACAAGGGCGCCGCCCGCGAGCATGTTCGTGGCGGACATGCCGCGCCGACCGGCACCGGCGGTTGCCCGCTGGAGCCGGGACATCGACCGTGTGCCGTCGTCTCCCGCCGTGCGCAGAGCCGCGCGGGCAGCCCCGGCACGGGCGGTGATCCGGTTCAGCTCACCGACGGCACCGCGGGCAGAGCGATTCAGCGCGGCGAACTGCGTAGCGAGGCGTGTCCCGTTGGCGTCCAGCCGCGCCAGCGATCGGTTCGCGGCGTCGGTCCGGTCCCCCAGGGTCCGCATCTGTGCGGAGGCAGCACGGGTTCCCGCGATCAGGTCGCGGACCTCGGCGCGCATGGCAACCGTGAGGGTGAACCCGGCCACCGCAGGCGGCCTCCTTACTTACGTGCAGGGTGGATCAGGGGCGCGACTCGTACTGCTCGCGTGGAAGGAGCTGGATCTTCACGCCGTAGCCAGACCGGTTCTGCGGAACGTGATCGCGCTCCTGCTCGATCAGCTCGCAGCCCGGGCAGCGCAAGGTGTCGGTGACGTAGGCATGGGGGTCGCCGCCGCGGGCGCGGTCCCACTCCTCCAGGCGCGTACGGCACTCCGGGCACACCGACCGCTGCCAGTCCGCCCACGCAAGCGCCTTCGCCCGGTCGAGGTCGGACCAGCGGCCGTCGCCGCCGAGGAACTGCGAGTGCGGGATCTGGAACCGCTCGCACAGCTCCAGCTCCGCGCGCAGGCCGGCATCACGGCTCAGCCTTTTCCCAGCTCGACCCGGCTCTCCTGCTGAACCTGCCAGGCCGCGTCCCACAGGGCGTTCGCGTCCGGCGCCGACCAGCCGTTCAGCAGCTCCTCGGCCTCCTCGCGGCTCATACCGTCCACGGAGGCCGCCGCCACCAGAGCGGCGGGGAAGGTGTCGGCGTTGAAGATCGCGCCCTCCTCCGCCTGCTGTCCGGTGGGCGGGTGCTCGGAGATCAGGTCCTCCAGCACCGGCCGCGGCAGCGCGCGGAAGGTCAGAAACTCCGACGCGGCGTCCAGCGCGGCCAGGGCCTGGTCGCGCGCCGAGTCGGCGTCGACGGACTGCCGCTCGGCCAGTTCGTCACCGAGGTTGGCCTCTGCGACGAACTTCGCCCGGCGAGCAGCCTGTTCAGCTTCCTCGTACCGCTGACGCAGGTCGCTGTCGTCGCAGACACGGAGCCGGTTCTGCGGCCGGGCGCGGCGGCGGAGGCGGTCCATCTTGGCCGACCAGGCACCCTCCGCCGCCGGGCTGGCTGAGGGGACGGGGCGCTTGGCCTGTACGGGGCGCGACATGGTCAGCCCTCATCGGCGTCGTGCTCGCGGACCGTCGCCTCGGCCTTGGTCTTGGTGGTACTGACCACGGTCACGTCGACATGGTCACCGTCGTGATCGCCGTGCCCGTGGCCGGTCTCGCTGTCCTCGTCCGGCAGCGGCTGAGGCTGCGCCTGCGGCACCGGGCGGTCGAGCGACGGCTCGTCGATGATCGTGAAGTCGACCTTGAACTTGGCGGCCTCGTTGCCGGTGCTGTACGTCGCGGCGCGGGTGGCGACCTGGACGGGGAACACGTCGACGGAGCGGGAGCCGGGCAGGTCGCCCTTCCGCAGAAGGACCACGTAACCCTTCTCGCCCTTGGGGAGCTGCTGCTCGATCGCGTCGGAGAATCGGTCCTCGTAGAACGTCAGGCTGGAGTTCTCCGCCTTGTCGTTGCCCGGGATCGAGGAGTTGAAGGTCGAGCCCATGTCCGGGGTCTCGATCGGGTCGTTCTCCAGTGCCCAGCCCTCGATGTCCGAGACGGCATCGGTCAGGGCGAACGCCTTGGTGATCTCTCGGCGGCTGGGGTACTTCGGGTCACCTAGATCCTTCAGCCAGAGGATCTTGGAGATGCCGCGCCGGAGAAATCGGGTCTGGGTCTTCTTCGTGCTCGTGGACACAGGTCCGCTCCCACTTCTGGGGCAGCGTCCCGTGCCGAGGCCCTGCCCCTTGACGTTCAAAAGGGGTTCGCCTGGCCTGGTGGGGCTTAGCGTCCGCGCGGGCCTCCGCGGTGAGGATTCACGCCGGGGTCACAGTGATCGTGACCCGCTGCACGTAGGACACGATAGCGCCTGCCGCCGACACCGACGGCTCTCCACCGGCGTCGTACGTCAACTCCCGGTCGATCACTCGGACTTCGGGAATCAGCAGGTCATGGGCCCAGCCGTCGTCGGTTCGGCCGACGACGCCTGAGCGCACGCGGTCGGCCAACCACTCGACCTGATCGCCCCGTTCCCCGACCGAGGTGATCTGGTACGACCAGGCAGCGTCGGCGTGCCAGTCCCACAGGGGCGGCCCGCTGAACTCCGCCGGCAGCGAGTCGAGGACGGTGTACGGCGCAGACGCCGGCTCCCACCCGGACGCGCCCTCGACACGTGGCAGTTCACCGATCCCGCACCGGCGGCCGGTGGTCTTCTCCACGAGGGCAGCGAGCGCGCGGGTTACCGGCAGCCGTGCCGTCACAGCAGCACCCCGTCGGCCAGGGCCCGGATGAACGCCGGCTCGGTCTGCCGGAACGCGGGCTCGACGTGTGGAAACGGCGGCTGCCGGTAGTGCCGCCCGAGCGAGTCCACGCCGACGAAGCCGTATTCCAACCGCCTCGACTGCGGCGCGTCGGAGAACACTTCGGCTATCACCTCGCCGCCCCCAGTACGCATCCGCACATCCCATGAGGCGCGGTACTGCCCAGTGATCACGTTCGGTCCCGGCCGACCGCTCGCGTTCCGCTGGATACGGACGCGCAGCAGCATGGCGTGGTGCCGCGTGACCGTCCGCGTCCGGGCGCGGGTCGCCGGACCCATCCGAGCCAGTGCGGCGGCCAGCACGATCGGGTCTCGGAATGCAGTGGCGTCCGGGTGGGCGTTGGGGTGCGGGTTCGCCGTGGCCATCAGTCGATCACCTGAACCCGGACGATGCGCACCACGCTGTAGCTGCCCACCGCCTCGTCGGAGAACCGGAAGCGGCGACCTATCAGATGAGGATCGCGGGGGCCTCTGGGCCGGACGGAACCGGCGACGCGGATCACGTCGTCGCGCCGCAGCTCCGGTGCGTCGACCGGCAGCACGGCCTGATAATCCGTGGTCGGCGGCTCCACAGCGACCGACCCGCCGACCGGCTTCGTGATGGCGGGGCGGCCGAGCGGCATCACCGAACCGAGCCCGTCCCAGACCAGCTCCTCGTCCGGCGTGGGCGGCACCAGCCTTCCAGCGTTCTCGTCGAGCACGTCGTCCGTACGGCCCGCGCTGTCGCGCCAGACCTCCAGCTTGTCGTCAAGGATGCGGGCGACGATTCGACGGGCGCCGTCCACGTCAAAGGCCACGAGCCCACTCTCCGAGCTGGGTGAGCATGGCCTTCGTCAGGGAGTACGGCTCAGTGCCGAGGTCGGGACGGGAAAGCGCGGCGCCCTCCAGCGCCTCTGGGTCGACCGCTTCGAGGAAGATTGCAGCGGCCTGGCCCGGATCAGGAGCATCGGCCACGGAGATCCGGCTCATGCCGGACCACTGGGTACTCCCGCGCTCGGTGACATGCAGGACGACGTGCGAGTGCTCACCCGCGATCTGCGTGATGGTGTACGCATCGACGGCACGCGGATCTACCCGCGTGCCGTCGATGTCTATGCCGGCGGTTTCACCGTGAGCGGTGATCCGCACGTGATGCAGAGAGTCGTCGTGGTGATCCATTCACCCGAAGCTAGCGAGGCGGTCGGACAGCCCCGGTTTGGAGTTCCACCACGAAACCGCAGGCGATAGTTTCCTACGATCTGACCTCAACGGACTCGCTCTGCCGAAGGGAGCGCGTGTGCTCCGCGCGCAGGAGCACACCAACCCGCACCATGGAGGGGGCGGGTTACTACACGTAGGAGAGGACCATGCGGCTGTCCTCTTTGGTGATGACGTGCCCGTCGGGAAGGTCGCCGTCGGCGGCGTCGATCGGGTGGACGGTCAGGCGCGGTGCCGCCTCACGGTCGGCTCCCCAGGCAGTGATGTGGTCGGCCAGCTTCTTCGCCAGAGCGGCGCCTTCCGGCCCGTAGCCAGCGGCCCCGAGCTGGACCTGCTGCGCGGGATCGGCCTCTTCATCGATCGAGAGGATCATGTAGGCGAGAGAATCCGCGCCGACGAGGGTGACGCTGCGGATGGGGATCGCCGGACGGCGGACGCCTCCCTTGAGCGCCTGGGCGGTGACCTCGATTCGGCACACGGCGTCTTCGAGGACCGTGGCGCGAAGCCAGACCCCGTCGAAGGACTCCCGCCGTCCGGTCCGGGTCTCGGTCCAGACCTCCGTGACGGGCGTGGCGAAGGCGCGGGTCAGTGCGGCGGAGTCGAACCGCAGGTCCTGGTCGTGATGAAGGCGGACCGTGTCTTCCAGCAAGGCGGTGGTCCGCTCGCCGTCCTGGCCGATGATGGGCACGAACCCGCACAGCTCCATACCTTCGGAGATGAGGGTGTCCCCGCGGCGGATGAGGACCACCGATCGGGTCTGACCGCGCCACCGCAGCGGCACTACGAATCGGCCGCCTTCGATCAACTGCTCGCACAGGGCACGAGGCAGGTCCCAGAAGCCGACTGTGCCGATCATCTTGGTGTACGGGCCGTGCTCGGGAGCACCCTTCAGACCGTCCCGTTCCATCACCCTGACCTGCTCGTAGCCCGCCTTGTTCAGCGCGTCTCGGGCGTGCAGCGCGACACCGGGGTCGATGTCGATGGTGGTGACTTCGCCATCAGCGCCGACGAGTTCGGACAGCAGGGCAGCGTTGTATCCGGTGCCCGCGCCGATCTCCAGAATGCGGTCGCCGGGCTGAGCGTCGAGCTGCACCAGCATCATGGCGACGGTCGACGGCACGGAAGCCAGGGAGAGAGGGAGCGGCCCGTTGGGGTTCTCCTTGATGCTGACGGCCTCGTCGGTGTACGCCTCGGCGGGAGTTGCTCCCGGAAGGTGGACTTCGCGGCGGACGGTGCGCAGAGCCCGCTCGACGGGGCCGGTCAGCGACACCTTGGATTTGATCTCATCGACGAGCTGGTTGCGGAGTTCGTCAAGTTCGAGGGAGTTGTTCATGGAAGTGATCTCTTTCAATTGAGGAGGAGACAGGCTTCCCACCCGGATCCAACGCGGTGGGTGGGGTTGAGGGTGTGGATCGTGAGCAGGATGCCGTCCGCTCCGGTGAGGAGTCCGGAATCCCGGGGCAGTGCGTTCGCTGCCACGTACGTGGCGAAGGCGGCGCGCAGGGCTGGCAGACGCCCCGGCAGCTCGCTGCCGGGGGCGGCGTCCGCGGCGGCGCGGTCCGCTGCCAAGCACACTCCGGCCCAGCCGTGGCAGACAGACGCGTCCTCAAGTCGCTCAAGTTGACGGGCATCGGAGACGCAGGACAGGAGTACGTCTTCAGCCTGGCGTTGCGTGTCCGTACGGCCGCAGGCGAGCGCGGCGAGTTGCAGGCTCCGGGCGATGCCCGGCGTGCCGTAGCACCATGAGGGCCTGCCCAGGTTCGCTCTGGTGGGCGGCCCGTTGACCCAACCGTTGGCGGTGATCGTCTCCGGCCATGCCGCAGCGCCGGTCGGAAGCGGGCGCACCCATTCTTCCAGCAGGCGGCACGCGCTCACCAGGGCTTCCTGCTGACCGGGAACGGTGCGTCCGGCGCGTGCGCACAGGGCGAGAAGCGCGAGGGGGCCGGCCACGCCGTGGGCCATGCCGAAGTTTCCGTGCCCCTGCGGCCAGTCGCTGTCTGGTTCACCGCTCGGGCCATCGAGTGTCCACCAGCCGGGCAGGCTGTTGCCTTCGACGGTGACGGGTTGCTGGAGGAGCCGTACGAGGTAGCGCAGAACGGCGTCAAGCAGATCAGGGTGCGCTCTGCGGCGCAGCAGGTAAGCGCCGAGGCCGGTCAGGCCCCGGATCAGGTCGTACTCACGCATCCGTGGTGGATGGCCCGAGTCCACGCGGCGTCCGGCCGCTGACAGCCGCGCGGCGATGAGAGGCCCGATCTTGCGGTCCAGCTCTTCCAGAGCGGACTGGTAGGCACAGTGGCCGGCGGTGTCCAGGGCGTACGCGACGGCGGGGGCACCGCGGTACAGACCGACGCTCGACGGGTCCACGGTGGCCGCCTGCCCTGCCATCGCCCGAGCGGCGGCGTGCGCGGCCGTCCACGCGCCGGTGTCCCGCGCCAGGACGCCGTGGTAGACGGCGGTCCCGGCACCGCCGCGACCGAGGTCGTGCACCAGGTCGTTCACTGGCCCACCCGCCGTTCCCTGACCGATCGGCAGACCTGGCGGGCGGCGTGACGGCAGGCGGCCTCCGCTTCCCGGTCGGGGCCCATCAGCCGGTTGTGGTGCATGTGCAGCAGGCTCTCCAGAACGGCTTCGAGCCGGCCGTCGCCGATGTGAGCCGCATAGCGGACCAGGGCCTGCCGGCGGGCCTTGTGGGCACCGTGCAGGCGAGATGTCCAGCCGGCCTGCTGTTGGAGGCCACCCCCGCCGGCGTGCTGGAGGGTCTGTCGGGTCACTTCG
This sequence comes from Streptomyces sp. NPDC058045, assembly GCF_042885635.1. Classification (NCBI taxonomy): domain Bacteria; kingdom Bacillati; phylum Actinomycetota; class Actinomycetes; order Kitasatosporales; family Streptomycetaceae; genus Streptomyces; species Streptomyces sp. NPDC058045. The sequence goes on from NZ_JBHVRR010000002.1 coordinate 70,234, forward strand.
GGGACACCCGTTCCCCGGGCGAGCGTGGTGGCCATCCAGCGCGTGCCCTCTTCGTCGCCGAGGAGTCCGCGGGCAAGGTCGACCATGCCAAGGGCGCAGAGGACTTTGCGGTCCAGGCCAGTGAGGTCGGCCAGCGCGTACCGGGCGGTGTCGCTGTCGGCCACGAAGACCTCCTCAGCGGCGGCCAGGGCGGCACCGGTGCCGTAGCGGCCGATCTCAGGCCGGTAGCCGTCGAAGACGAGCCGTGAGGCGAGGGCGTCACTCCGTAGCTGTTCGGCCCAGGCGGCGATGGCGTGCGTTACCTGGGTGTGCCGATGCGGGCTGAAGGCCGAGATCCGCACCCGGAGGTGGTCTTCTTCGTGAGGCGTGCGGTAGCGGACGAACCAGCAGTGGGAGGAGCCGAGTTCGTCAAGGAGCCGGGGCAGTCGACGGGTGAGGATCTGGTCCATGACGCTTGGATGCGTGAACAACTTCGCCTGCACCCACTGCTGTTGGTCGTCTCCGGGGTTCGGCAGCATCCGGTTGGTGAACACCGGCGCGTTCTCCGCGTCGGGGTGCGGCAGCGGCGGGCGGGCGGAGGCCAGGGGCATCACGATTTCGTGGGCGTGCCCGATCCAGCCGAGGTCGTCTTCGTTCGGCGCTTCGGTCAGGTCGGCCTCCGGGTGAAGCTGGAGGTGTCCGTGGAGGATGCGGGCGTGCAGCGGTTCGCTCAGGTCCAGGCGCAAGGTGCGGTCGTCGTCGCGTAGCTCCAGTACCCGTGGGCACTTCCAGGTCTGCGTCCACTCGGCCAGTGCCTCCTGCCACGCCCCGTCGAACGGACCGGAGGGCAGAGCGGAGGCCATCAGGCGCCAGCGTGCTGGCGAGAGGATGGCCTTGCGGTAGCGGACCCGCGGCAGGTACGGAACGCCAGCCGCGAGCGGCCCCCAGTCGAAGCGAGTCCAGGCGGTGGCGAAGCCGCGCCCGAGGAGGGCGAGGAACCTCGCGATCGGCGGGGCCTGCTTCTCCAGGGCCAGCGGGTGCAGCACCACCGGCTCCACCACGCGCCGTCGGGAGAGGCTGACCAGGTGCAGTCTCTTGCTGGTGGAGAGTACGGCGAGGTCATCGAGCGGGATCACGTTGCCGGCCGGGGCGCGGTGCTCGCCGATGGGGATCACGTACGGCAGGAGTGCCGGTGTCCGGGCGACGTTCTCGGCGTGGGGATGAACAGGTGCGAAGGAGAGCTGTGCGGACAAGGCGCCGTCGACCAGCGTCGGCAGCTTCTCGTACAACTCACGCAGTCCGCTGTCCTGAAGGATCGTGGCGAACCGGCCAGTGAGGTTGCCGGTGCTCCAAGCCGGGCGAACAGTGACGGTGAACTCGCCCCGGTCGATGGCTTGTTGGCTGGAGGCGTAGACGCGCACCCCCATCTCGACGTGGGGGTTGATCGCGGGGTCCCGGGCCGTCGTATCGGCGGACAGCTCGTCGAGGTCCGCTTCGGTGAGCCGGATCTCCTCGGCGCCCGTGACGGCGGCCTGCCACGCCTTGGCCAACAGCAGCTCGTCGCGCGGCAAAGCGGTGACGGGCGGCTCCGTCCACACGGACGTCGGGAAGTCGGCCGGGAGTCCCACGCCGGCCGCCAGATCGGCGGCTTCCCGGACGGGCACCAGGCTTCCGGCTCCGTACCGTTCCCAGAACACGCCGTGGTACTCAGCCCACATCGGCTGCTCACCCTGATTGCGTGTCAAGCGCACCAAGGCGTCGGCGGCGTACTCCGCCTCGCTGAGGACGGAGTCGGGAATCTGCACCGTGGCGTCGAGACGAAGGTCCAGGCTGAGACGAGCCCGACCTTCTTGGCTCAGCGCGCTCATCTGCTTCCTGGCCTGGAGTCGCAGGTCCTGTGCGGCAGCGGTGTCGGCGGTGCTGTCGTGCTGCGTCAGCAGCCCGTGCACACCGGTGAGTTCGCGTAGAAGGTCCGCAGACCCGGCATCGAGCTGAGCCGTCAGCGGTTCCAGTGAACGAAGGATGTGCCCGAGCGGGTCGCGTTCGGTCATGGGCGCGGACAGGCTACTGGTGAGGACGTTCGCCGTCAGCGCCTTGGTGACGAGCCGGGAAGCCTGCTCTGCTGTGCCGCCCATCGACAGGAGCCGGTCGATGATCTCCTGGCAGAGCACGGGAACGGTCGCGGCCTCGATGACGACGGCGAGTGGTCTGGTGACGCGGATGCTGGCCGTACGGCCGCCGGACAGCGGTACATCGAGGGCGTCGCCGTGCCGGACGGCCAGGTTGTTGAGCTGAAGGGTCAGGTGAGGCAGGACGTCCAGGCGGCTGTGGAGATCGCGGAGAACGTGGTCGAGCCAAAGGGTGTCCGGCCGTACGACAGGGCGGTGAGCATCACCGAACTGGGCCAGTGCAGGCCCACGTTGGGCATTCGACACCCCGGCGAAGAGGCCGAAAGGTGTCGGGCGGCCGGCCGCCCGCAGCAGGTAGCGGGCCGTCGACAACACGGCCTTGCGTACCTTCTTGGGCGCAAGGGCGTGCCCGGTGACGATCTGATCGACGGCCTGCGCCAGAAGGGGTGAGGCCGCGCGGACCGCCGTCGAGAACGTGGTCTCGGCCCAGATATCCGCCAGCCACCGTCGGCATTCCTCTGGATCATCCACCGATGGCCAGCGAGTTCGCTGAGCGCGGAGAGGAAGTACGGCGGCCCGCAGGAGGAGCACGTCACCCCGCTGAAGAAGTCGGGTCCGCGTCATCGTTGTTCCCCATTCTGCTGGGCCCGTGCGGGCCGGGTGAGTCCCCGGCCCGCACAGCGTTCGTCTTGAGGTCAGCTCGCGCAGGATGAGGCGCAGGTCGACGCGCATCCGTCGCCGGTGCCGCAGTCGCTGACGATCGGCCGCGGCGCGTCGGTGATGGCGATGTCGAGTTCCCACTCCTCGCCGGCGAGAAGCTGAGTGCTGTTGGCGCTGGTCGGCTTCATTTCGGTTGTCGGGGTGGCCATGTCAGTACCTCCAAGATGATCAGGACCGTCCGTGCGGTGCACGGGCGGAGGGGCCGCGGGACCCCCGCATCCGGCTGCCGGGGAAGTGCAGCCGAGTGCGCAGACACCGCGGTCGCCCGCCCTCCGGGGGCGAGTCGCTGTGAAGCGGCAGATGCCGGTGGCCAGGGCGGGCGCCGCACCGTGGTGTTGGTGCGGCGCCCGCCCAACTTGCCTGCGAGCGAGCCCAGTTGAGACCGTCCGCCCGTCTGTAGAGGTGACCACAATGTCGAGCGGAGCGTAGTCACCCGGTTACGCGAGCGGGCTGTTTCCGGTCAGGCGGCGCCAGCCGTGGTCACTTCCGGACGGGCGGCGTATTCGTCGCTCATGATCGCGTTGAAGCGGCGGTCCCACTTGTCGCGCGCCTCACCCTCGCGCCAAGCGCCGAAGGACTCCCAGTAGTCACGGCCGATCTGGCGGGACATGAGCCACTGGGCCTGGGTACGGAGCGTCTGGTTATCCAAGATTCTCGCCCGGTGGCGAGCGGCGAGGCCGACGAACAGGTGGTTCGCGTGCACACGGCGGCTGTATTCCTCCGGCGTGAGGGAGTCGTCCTCCGGCGCCCACTGCTTCAGCAACTCCGGGTGGGACTCGATGTAGCGCAGGTACTCCGCGTGCATGGACGCGGCGGTGAGAGCCTTGGTCTCCCGCTGATGCCGTTCCCTCTGCCACAGGTGCGCACCGAGTCCCGCAACAGCGAGCGCGAGTAGGGCGTGGGCAGGTTTCATCTGGTTCATCCAATCGTTGGCGTGATGACGGTCCACTCCTCGTTAAGAAAGTCGGGTGGCAGTCATCGACGGCCGAGGCAGAGAGTGGACGTCTCGCTTGCAGGGCCGCACTTCAACGGAGCGGTCCCTGCCCGGCGTGGCTCAGGCAGCGGCGGGGACGGCACGGCACGGCCAGATGATCTTGCCGTCCGGCAGAAGTTCTCCGGTGTCCTCGAAGGCGATCACGCCGTTACACAGCAGGCTCCAGCCCTGTTCGGTACGGGTGACCACGGGGTGCGCGGCATCGCGGTCGGATGCGGCGGCACTGGGGCAGGGCGGCTTGTGGAAACACATCGCAGGTGGTCCTTGTAGGGGGAGGGGCGGGTAGTGGAGGTCATCCAGTGGTCTGATATCCGCTTCCCTTGCAGTCGCGGCACCGGATGACGACAACCTGTCCTCGCTGCATGGTCTTGATCTTCTTCTGGCCATCACAGGTGGAACAGGTTTTTACGGTTCTGCCTTGGCTCATGTGCTTTCTTCGGTCGGGCTCTGCGGTGGTGGGAGCGGTTACTGGCGCAGAAGGGCTTCGGCCTGTTCACGGCGGAAGGCCGACGCTGGCTCCTCTCCCGGCCCCGTCACCAGGGCAGCGTGCCGGGGAGTGGTGCTCTTCGTTGTGGGCTGTACTCTCCCCATCCGGCGAGGACGGGTGTGGATCGCCCACGGGAGGGGAGATGCGCCCTGGCCAGGCAAGCGCGGTCCGCTCGGGGGAAGACGGATACGCTCGCGCCGGCCAGGGCGCCCGCCCGCTCGTGATGCGTGACGTCCCGAGCGGGGGCTGAGCCGCCCGCCGTCCGGGACCGTTAACCACCGGTCGGCGGGCGGGACTTGGCTGCTGCGGTCAGGACCAGATGCCGCAGCAAGACACGGTCAGGCGACGTCGGGGTAACCGTGAAGGAATACGGCTCCCGGCGCGGTGCCGTTGGCGACGTCAACGGCGGCCTCGATCCGGATGCGTGTGTGCGGTTTGACGTACTCGTCCAGATCCTTCATCGGCACGTACGCCCACGCGGACAGCTCGTCCTGGGGCAGCCGGATCACGGTGGAATCCGGGATCGGCGCGCACTCCCAAACCAGGTTGATGCCTTCGGTGGAGTCCTCGGACTCGGGCATCTGGTGCACGACGAGGATCCGGCCGAGCTGGGCCCCGATGCCCAGTTCGTCGTGCACCTCGCGCAGCAGCGCGGCGTCGGCCGGCTCGTTCGTCGTCGCGCACCCGCCCGGCAGCCCCCATGGGCGCAACTCGCCCTTCTCCTGCTGGTACTTCTTGCACACCAGGAGCACCCGGCGCTCCTCCGCCGGGACGTCCTCGGAGATGTCCTCCGGGTGCAGGTAGAGCGCCAGGTTGCCGAGACGGCGTTGCGGCGAGTCGGTGAAGTCGCGGTCATCGTGCATACGGATCTCTCCCTGAAAGGGGCTGAGTTGGGTGTTGTCCTGCGGAGCCGGACCCCGGTCCGTCCTGCGCATCAGACGCGGGCGGTGCCCGGACCGGTAAGCCGCGGGCCGTCACGGGGTACTCGTTGGGCGGGGAGCGGTCGCGGTCTGCATCGGACGAACGGAGACACTGGCAAGCTGCCCCGCGGCGGTCAGTGTGTTCGCGCCCGAGTCACCTACGTCCTGGAGGGCCCGGCGCACTCGATCGGGCGGGGAGCCGACCTCCTCGGCGATCTGCCCCACGTGGATGGGCTCACCGGGCAGGAAATGGCCCGCTCTCACAGCCCGCCGCACGTACTCTGCGATCTCCGCGACGGTCGGACCGGGCCTCTCCGCATCGAGCAGCGCGTTCAAGAAAGCTCGGACGGCAGCGCACAGGGAGACCAAGTCCGCATAGGAAGTACCTTTCAGCCTCCCGGACTTGGGAGGCCGGACCTTGTCGATCAGCTCCTGCCAGCGGGCGCGCTCCGAAGGCGATCCGGCGGCTTCCCCCAGCCTCTGCTGGGCCAGCGGCAGCCACGGAAGCGCGGCATTCCACGCAACCTCGTAGCCACGCAGTAGCCGCACCGTGGGCTCAGCGTCGAAGCTCCAGCACTCGGAGTTGAACGAGCGGAGCGCACGCCGGAGTTCGGCGGCCCGTTTGGTGGTGGTCATGGTTGGTCTTTCGATGGGAGTGGGCGGGAGGCTGACGCTGGCTCTGTGTTGTTTGAGGTGACGGGCGGCCACCCGGCGTCGGGGAGCAGGATCAGGACCTCGCGGACGGCTGCTCCCAGCACCGCGGTCCGCCACACCTTGGTGTCGGAGTCCTGGGGCAGCTCGGTGAGTGCCGTGACGGCGGTACGCCGCAGCACAGGCTGGACCTCTTGGTAGCCGGGATACCGAGAGGCAGCGAGCGGGACCAGATGCGCCGCGGCGGCCACCAGGGCGCGGAAGGTCTGCGTCAGAACTTCGGGATGGGGGGTGAAGCGCGTGTGCCACCAGGTGCGGGACTGCTGGCACAGCTCGCGGATGCGGGTGGGCCGCAGGTCGGCGTCGGGCAGTGCCGCTGCTTCGAGCCGCCGGACAAGGCGGTCGAGGTCCGGCGGCTCCGCGGCCTTGAAGGGCAGCTCCGGACGGACTATCACACGTGAGCCGCGGTAGGCGGTGACGATCTTCTCTACGTGCAGGGCACCGATGGCCTGGGTGACTATCGCCTCGGGCGTCACAAGGGCCCGTCCCAGAACTGAGCGTGTGGGCAGGGGGTGAGCGGGGAGGTACACGCCGGCCTGGATCAGCAGACGCAGCCAGTCTGCCGTCTGGGCGACCCGGTCCAGTGGCTGCGCTTCTTCGCCGCCCACCCTTACTCGGTGGGGTTGAGGGAAGGTGACCAGGCCCTCTGCCTCAAGGTCGGCGAGAGCCAGTTGCACTCGGCCGAGGATTGCCCGCGGGCACCCCATCTCGGTGGCGATACGCCCCGCCGAGGTGGAACTGCCGGGAGGGTAGGCGCCGTTGGCGATGGACGCACGAACGTAATCCGCTACGGCCCGCACGCTCGGCCCCGGCCGCAGAGCCTCCAGCAGAGCACGCAGCAGCGTGCGCCCGGCGATGGTCAGCGACAGCAGGTCCGCCTCGTCCTCCGGCGGTTGCACGTCGGCGATGATCTTCTGCCAGCGTGCTTCGTCCGCGGGCGAGCCACTGGCCTTGCGGCGGTCTTCGGCAGCCGGGACCCACGGCGCGATGAAACCGCGTACCGCCTCGCGTTCCCCCCGAGAGTTGAGATCCATACTGAACCGGCTGGACAGACGTGCGAAGTTGAGCAGCGCGCCGCGAAGCTGCGTACGAACGATCTCAGAACCTACCGATTCGTTCACGGTGGCCTCGGCGCCCAGGTGTGCGCCATCCGGCGCCATGGTCGTGCTAGCCATTCGAATTCTCTCCGGCATCGTCTACGGGTGTTCCTGGGCTCCAGGCGGAGGCCAGGTCACGGAGGCGTTCCGCTTCCGCCAGTGGCGGTCTCCACGGACTTCCGCTCAGCCCCGCATGGGCACGCACTCACCATGGGGAGGACCGACACGGAGTACGCGGTCCACTTCCACATCCCTGTGCGGCCCGCGACGGTGAAGGAGTACGGCGTACCGTGCCGCAACTCAGCCACGGCGACCCCCACGGCGCGGTGATCACCCAGCCACGCCCATACGGTGTGGAAAGTCCGGCGATCCAGGGACGCGCTGACCCCGCGTACGGACTCGCGCACCCACTCGACCGCCAGGTCGGGTTCTTCGGTGCTGACATCACCAATCGGGACCGGGACCGGACCTGCCCCGTCGCCTCGATAGTCGAGGTGGGCCCAGTACGTCCGTGGCAGATGAGTCATGTCCGGCTTCCATCAGCCGGCGGAGGGCTCCCGTACGTCAAGGCGCCGTCTTCGTCCTCACTGAGCAGTTCAACGAGGTCCAGGGCCGCCAGCGCCATCCGCCGCAGGAGACCTCGGTCGGCCATGAACTCCCCGCGCGGCTTCTCCGCGCGAACGTCGTCGGCCCTCTTCACCATGTCGAGCAGCTCCGGACTGGAGGCTCGGTGCGCTGCGATATTGACGAGCTGACCCAGCATCCGGCTCAGTCGCTCGACCCGACCGGTGATGTCGGGACCGGCTTCACAGCGGGCCGGACGGCGAAGGCGTGCCCGCAGGCCACGCGCCCGCGGCGGACGGCTCAGACAGCTCGGCCCCGAGAGAATCACGTCGAGGTCGTCATCCAAGTCCTCGTCGTGCACGAACGCATCGTGCAACCGGGCGAGGACACTCGTCATGGTCTCGACGCTGGTGTCAGCGACTCCGGGGCTCCTCATGCCGCCCGCCGTTCAGCAGGCGGACGAAGTTCGGCCCATACCTTCTTACCAGTGGGCGTGACCTCGACGCCCCAGGCAGCCGCGAGCTCAGCGACGAGATTCATCCCGCGGCCGGACTCACAATCGGCCTCTGCCCACATCAAGAAGGCTTCATCAGGGCTCTGATCGGACACGGAGACCCGCACCCGCTCCCTATTAACCGAGACGTGGAGGCCCACCTCTCCGTCACCGTGGACGATGGCGTTGGTGACCAACTCCGAAACTGCGAGCACGACATCACTAGCCAACGACTCCGGCAGACACGCCTTCTGCAATAGGGCTGCCGTCGCGCGCCGCATCTCGGCCACCTTCACCGGGGTGGGCTCAAACGCCGCGTGGAAGCCGTGGGACACCGACGTGTCCACGTACTTGGTACGAACTCGTCGGCGCAGCAAGCTGGTTCGGTCCGGGCGTCGACTACTGGTGGGGCTCGGGCTCATGGTTGGCCTCGGCTTCTTGGAGGGCGCGGTGGGGAGAGAGAGCCCAGTGCACTGGAGCGAAGTGGACGCCCCTTGCGCTGGAACCCCGCTCTCACGGATTCCGTGAACTACCGTGGCCGGTAGTGACGTTGGACCGCAACCGAGTCTCCAATGAAAATTCAGCGAGACCTCAAAATGGACTATGCAGCGGCGTGCACAGCGGACTGCACCTCATGCTCAGGGGGTATCAGTCCCTGCACAGGAAGGGACCCGCGTGCACGACGGCGCTAGGAAGGTGCACAGGTGGCAGCAAAGCTCGGAGCGACAGGACGACGACTTGAACTCGGTATCCAGATGAGACATCTGCGCGAGAACTGCCCGCCGACGGAGAAGGACCGAACGCTGGGCATGACGCGCAAGGAAGCTGTTCGGGGACTCAAGGGGCTGTCCGAGGCGACGCTGTCGCGCATCGAGGGCGGTGAGATCAACTTCCGGCGCAACGTCGGGAACCTGCGGGCACTCTTGAAGCGGTACAGCGTGTCCGATGCCGAACTCGTTGAACAGCTAGTGGAGTTGAACCGCGATGCTCCCGGTGAGGACTGGATCACGCAGTACCGCAGCTTCATGCCGACGGGTATGCCGCACTACGTCGGTCTCGAAGCAGAAGCCATCGCGATCACCGCGTACCACCCGATACTGGTGTACGGGGTGCTCCAGACGGAGCGTTACGCCAAGGCACTCCTGGAGGCGCACCGCCCTGTAGAGGACACCACCGCAGAATCGGTGAAGCGCAACCTTGAGCTGCGAATGGAACGCAAGGAGCGGGTACTCCGGCCGAAGGACCGGGCCCCGGCCCGCCTCCGGATCATCCTCGGAGAGACGGCCTTGCGTACCCCGTACGGTGACGAGGACGTGATGCGGGAGCAGTACCAGGAGATCGCCGGCTTGGCGAAGGAAAACCACATTTCCTTGCAGATCCTTCCATTCCGCCGCGGCTACAGGTCGACCCACGACTTCACGATCCTGAACCTCGGCACGCTCCCGGCTCGCGTGCAGACCGATAATGCTTGGGCAGCCGTCTCCACGTCGGACAAACCCCGAGAGGTGGACCGGTTCTCGCGCCGGTTCGACGCGATGCTGGGCGTAGCCCTGGGCGTGGAAGAATCTATTGATTTTCTGGAAGAACTAGCAGGAGGGTAAAAGGTCATCAACATGGACACGCTGGCCCACGAGCCGATCGCAGAGAGCGCGTGGTTCAAGTCGTCGTACAGCGACGGCACCGGTACCAACTGCGTCGAGATCGCCGATCAGAGCAGCCGGATTCACGTTCGGGACTCCAAGAAGACGGACGGCCCCACGCTGGCTTTCCCCGCATCTGCGTTCTCGGCCTTCATCGAGACCGTGCAGACTGGCGACCTCGACTTCGGCGTTGTCGATAACTGACCGCCTGGTACGACGGGTGGTCCCCCGCAGGAGTATTGCGGGGGACCACCCCTCTCGTTCTACCCTGACTCCGACGTCCGACAGTCATCTCCCTACCGAACCCACCAGCGCCATCCCGAGGCCCTGGCACCGGAGTTGACGAGTCCGACAAACACGCACACCAGCACCCGAACTGACCATGCAGAGCTGCGCCCACGGGCTCCGCTAACGGTAGAGACGGCTGGGGGTCAGCCAGGCGACCTGGACCAACTGCCCATCGTCCTCCTGGTCCTCGCCCGAGCCATTCGGAGCTGGCGCCTGCCTCATCTGCTCGATCTGGCGCTCCAGGCCCCGAAGGTTCTCCTGGAGGTCCATGGTCACCACCCCGTCCACGGTGACCTTCAGCGGGTCCGCGAGGAGCTTCGCGCGCCGCTCACCCAGCACCTCCAGGGCGACAGCGCACACCGACCGCAGCCGGAAGAAGCGGCGTTCCAGGTCGGTCGGGTCAGTGTCCGGCCCGAGCTGGGCCAGCAACCACGACCGCTGGAACTCGTCCACCCTCTACTCCTTCCACACGGCGCGGCCCGCGGTCGGGATGTTCCCGGCAGCGGGACGCCTTGGGTTCGTCACGACGAGGCGGACGCCGACCGGCCTCCGCCCCCGCCCCGCCTTGATGACGCGGACCTCTTCGCCCCTCCCCCGCTGACTGTCTCCTCCTGACCGTCGCTCTTGTCCACAGGCGGCTCTGGCTTATCCACAGAGACCGGCTCGCCGTAGGCCAATTCGTCCCAGGCGTCCGGGTTGGTGATCAGCACAGCCACTTCCGGGTCCGGGCTCTCCCCCGGCAGCACGATCAACTCCTCCCGCGTGGACGGGTCCTGTACGTACACCGCGGCCTTCAGCCGCCCGCGGCCCGCCATCACAGGACCCTCGCCACGATGTGCGCGTCCGGGGTGTGCATGACCGGCATCCCGACCGCGGCCCCCTTGGTGTAGATCTGCACGGGGTCGTCCTGGACACCCCGGGTGATGATGAGGCCCGGCGCGTCCTCGCGGAGGATCTCGGGGTTCGTGCCGCGCGAGAGGACCAGGCCCTCGGCGGTGACCCCGTACATGGTCTGGGCCCACTTCTCCCGTTCCGGCGGCACCAGAATCCACAGGTCCTCCGGCAACACCTTGCGGGGCTTGCCGTCCACCCGGACCTGCGCCTTGTAGAACGTGATCGGCGGCAGCGAGTAGTTGCCGCGCACCACGTTGATCTGCTGCGGAGTGAGCGTCGCCGTCGGCGTGGTCGACGGGTTCACCGACCCGTAGTACGCCGCCCTGTAGGCGCTGTTCGCCGCCAGGTACGAGAACGCCTTACGGCTCGTGATCACCATCTCCGGTTCCGGAGCGCCGATGTCATCGAGCTGCTGAATCCACCGCAGCTCGTCCGCGATCGGATCGGAAGCCGGATCCGACCACGGGACGCGGGCGACCGGCCGGTTCTCCACCGGCACACCCCAGTCCACTTCGAGCGTCAGCCCGTTCTCCTGCTCCAGCTCGAACTTGCCGTCCGCGAGCACGTCTCCGGCGGCCAGCTCCAGACGGGAACGAATGGCCTCGACGTGGCGCTCCACGTCGTCGTACAGCAGCTCGATCAGCCGATCTTGATCGCTGCCGTGGGACGCCTCCAGCAGGATCTGCTCCTGCTCGGAGACGACGAGCTTCTGCCCCAGTGGCGGCAGCGCACCCTCGCGGGAGGTCTGCCATGCCTCACGGGTAGCGAACGGCACGCTCGCGTTGAACGCCCGGTACTTGGCGACGTTGACGTACCTGCCGGAGTCCTTGGTCCGCCACTTCACCTCTCGCAGCTCGACGGTCGGGAAGATCGTCTGAGTGAGGAGGAAGTCCTTCGGGGACGGGATCGCCCTGGCGAACGTCGTCAGGTCCATGACCGAGACGTCCTTGAGGAGGTCCTGAATCGTCACAGCTCAAACCCCACGCTCAGACGAAGCGGATCTGCGCGGCACGCGGGTGCCACACCAGCTCGGACACGTCGATACCGCCCGGCACCTTCGACGCCTTCACCGCGCCGTGCCAGAGCAGCGCGGCCGGCACCCGGGTCTGCCCCGGCGCGAACGGCGCCTCCGCGATCACGAAGCCGCGCAGGATCTGACGGCCGCAGTGCGCGTCCGGGTCGTACGGGCCGTAGAGACCGGACTCCGCGACGCGGCCGACCGGCACGCCGGACAGCACCCGGCCGTAGGGGTCACAGCCGTCGCCGCACACATAGTGCGTGCCCTCGCAGAACAGGTTCAGATCGAGGGTGATGGTCTCGACGGAGTCGGTGCCGTGCAGGGAAGCCAGCCACTCGCGGTTGGCGGTGATGTACTCGGACTTCGAGACAGGCTGAATAGTCATGTTCTTGATCTCCATGGACGCTGCGGTCAGACTCCGCACACCGCCACCGGGACGATGCCGTCCACGAAGTTCCAGGGGCGTGGTCCCCAAGATCAGAGCCCGGAACTACCGGGCAGCCTTGTCGCTGAACTCCGGTACCAGGCCACGACGCTTGGCCATCTCCAACCCGGCCGAACCAGGCTTCGACACCGAGGTCGTACGGGTCGGACCACGTCCGGCCGGTGCACCCCCAGGTGCGGCCGACACCCGAGTACGTGCCTCACCGAACAACTCCGGTCGGCGGGCGCGGAGTTGCTCGGCGGCGGCCTGGAACTGGGCCTCGCCAGCGTCCTCATCGTCCACCGACAGCAGACGCTCCGCGTCCAGCAGGTCATCGCCCTCCGCACCGAGGGCCACCAGCGCGGCCCGGCGCAGCGCGGCCCGCTCCCGCTCCGCGGCCAACTCCTCCCGGCGAGCGGCCTGCAACTCCCGCTCCTGCGCAACCTGTTCCCGGCGCTCGACCTCCGACAGCGCGGCCTGCTCGGCCTCCCGCTGCGTCGTCACGAACTCACTCAGCGCCTTGGGGGTGTCGAAGCCGAGCGTGGACAACAGCCGTTTGACAGCAGCCCGTTCCCCCTGAGCCTTCTCCCTAGTGAGCATCTTGCCCAACCGGTCCTGGGACACGATGACTTGCTGCTCTTGTCCACCCTCGTCCGGGGCGTCATCAAGCCGGTCATTCGTCTCATCCTCCGAAGAGGCGCCAAGGACCGGGTAGATCGGCCGCCCGTCACGGCGGTGGCCGACGGGACGGCGAGGCGGCAGGGGCCGGACCATACATCTCCTCCAGAGCGCCCCCGCGCCACCGATCAGTGTAGCCAAACGCCCGACTAACCACACTGGGCCCGGATCAATTTCGGCGAACTGGCCGTACTACGTAGGTGATGCGCGTAATCTTGGTCCAAGCCTGAATGTAGTGCCGTTTCTCACGCTTTGCCCCCTATGTCCCCGGACAACAGGGTCCGGGCTGACGAGAGGCGGTAACCATTGAGGTGGTTAGGGGAACTGGTCCGACGGCTTGGCCGGCGCGAACTCGCCCTGATAGTAGCTGCTGCGTTTCTCTCGGCCTTCGCCACCAAGATGGTGGACGTGGGCGGGGCAGCGGTAATCAGGCTGTTCAGCCTGCTGGGGTAGCCGACGACCACGACGTTGGAGCCGTCGTGGTCGTCGGCCGTTGACGGGCCACACCCAGGCAGAGCCCCGCTCCGCGTCGCGGAGCGGGGCTCCGTCACACGCGCGTCAGACGCTTCGACGCTCCTGGGCGACAAGAACCGGAGCAAGCGGTGGTCTTACTCCAGCCGAGTCACTGTTGGCGGGCAATGACTCTTAAAGACTTGCTGTAGCCGTTGCTTACAGACTAGTTGATCCGCGCAGTTGAAGAGTGAGTTTTATGTGTCATTGATCCGCGATCCTTTAATCAAAGTCGCCTTCATTAAAGGATAAGGAGAGGACTGTAGACGATTCAGACGCGTGTCGCATCCTCAACACCGCAGGTCAGAGCCTTGTCCGACCGTCCACTCAGGATGGCGGTCGGACAAGGAGGCCCCACCCCATGACGCTGACCCCCTACATCGCTGTCGGCCTGATCCCCGAGATCACCGAGGTCCAGCACCGCGACGGCATCGCCAGCAACCTCGACCACCTGTACTCGCTCACCCGCACAGCCGTCTCCCTTGGCGGCCTCGACCACCCCGTGCGGCTGGTCGTCCTGCCCGAGGGCGCGCTCCAGGGCTTCGCCGACGAGATCCACGACCTCGACCACGCCACCTACGCCCGCACCTGCGCCATCAACCTCCCCGGCGCCGAGACCGAAGAACTCGGCCGCTGGGCCCGCGAGTTCGACGTGCATCTCATGGGTCAGGCCAAGGCCCTCCACCCTGCGTTCCCCGACCGGTACTTCAACGTCGGCTTCGTCATCGATCCAACCGGCGAGATCGTCCTGCGGCACTACAAGCTCGCCCCGCTCCCGCCCATGGAACACAGCCTCAGCCCGCACGATGTCCTCGACCGGTGGACCGAGCTGTACGGCACCGGCCCCGAGGCGTACTGGCCAGTCGCGGACACCGCCATCGGTCGACTCGGAGTCATGATGGCCAACGAAGCGTCATACCCAGAGAACGCCCGCGGCCTCGCCCTCGGCGGCTGCGAGATCGCCTACCGCACCAGTTTCCCGTTGCCTGGCGTCGCCAGCGGCGCCTTCGACATCCAGAACCGAGCCCGCGCCCTCGACAACCTCATGTACGTCCTCGCCCCCAACCCCGCCTCCTACACCGGTGCCGACGGGCAGCGCATCGACTTCTTCGGCGGACGCTCCACCATCACCGACTACACCGGCCGCACCGTCGGCCACCTCGACCACGGCGGCGTCCCCACCTTCGTCACCGCCACCATCGACCTGCCCGCCCTGCGCCGGCAACGCACCACCGCCGCATGGACGAACTGGACCAAGGACCTACGCAACGAGCTGTACCGCACCCTCTACGACCAGCCCATCTACCCGGCCAACCTCTACGTCGAGCGCCCGCCCTACAACCATGCCGAGTACCGCGAGCACGTCACCGAACCCCAGATCGATCTGATGCGCGCCCGCGGCATCTGGCGCTGACTACCCGCTCACGCACCCCGGCCACAGCGTCACCGGCCCGAGACCACCGGCTCCCGCTCGCTCTCCCTCTTCATCAGATTTCGCTCCTCGCCCACGCCCGGACCGGCGTCGCCGTCCAGGTCCTCCTCGTCCTCGTCGCGCCTGTGACGCGCCGCCGCCTCCGCCATCCGCGCCTCGGCCTCCTGCTGCGCCTTCGCCCTGATGCGCTCCACCTCCTGCGAGGCGTCCCTGATCGGGTACCCGGCCTCCAGCAGCATCGCCACCGCCGTCTCCAGCGACAGCACCCCAGCCCCATATGCCGTGACCACCTCCTCCAGCACCGCCCCGCGGTCGGTCGGCGTGTGCGGCGCCCACGCCAGCCGCGCCGGCAGCGTCTCCCCGGCCGTCCAACCCTCCGCCCGCCCGGCCTGGTACAACCGCTGCACCATCTTGAACAGCAACCGGTACTTGTGCTCACGGGCCAGCCGCATCATGCCGATCAGCGCATCCAGCGGCCCCAGCGCCAGCTTCAGTGCGTACCCCGACGGCACCTCCGTGGCGTCCAGCGTCCCCAACCCGGCCGCAGTCACCCGCGAGTTGGCCGCGATCCGCTCCAGCAGGTGATCCACCCGCGCCCGCAACTCGGCCAACTGCGGCGACGTGTCCAACGCATCCATCCGCCCCGTCTCACCGAGCTGCCACACCGCCCCGGCCCGCACCTCCAACTCCTGCGGCCTGCCCGTCACCCGGTCCACCGGCAGCCGCGCGCCAGCAAGCCCGATGATCGGCGTACCCGTCGTCGCAGACGCCGCCGAGCCGTCTGAGTCCGTGGCCGCCAACTCATCGAGCGCCTGGAGAACCCGCGCGAGCACGGACCGACCCCAGTGCTCTCCGCCGTCCGGGATGGTGTTCGCGATGTGCACCACCGGCACGAAGTCCAACATCAAATCAAGCCGGTTCAGCTCCGTGCCATCCGCCGCTACCCGGAAGCTCGCCTTGCTCATCGGCAAGCGATCCAGCGTCTCGCCGCTCTTCAGATCCTCCAGCCGCCACTCCGCATCCGTCAGGTAGCACGTCACATTGGACGTCCGCCCCGACTCCCACGGATACGTCCGCGTCCCCGACGCCCCCTCCTCCTCTCCGTCGGAGATCGGGCCCAGCTCGTACGTCACCCGCCGCACCCGCGCCTTGATTCCGGCCTCGTCGTCGGCCGGCAGCTCCCACGCCAGATGCACCCGGCTCGGGAAGTCGTCGTCCGCACCGTCGTCCCATTGCGGGAAGAAGAACCCCGGGTCGTACACCCGCAACGTCGGCCGTTGCTTCTCCGGGTTCCACGCCAGCACCATCACGCTGTCCCCGAGGAGAACCGCCGCCCGCTCCGCCTGCTGCACGCGGAGCGTCAGCAGCTCCTTGTCCGCCCAACTCCGCAACCGCTGCTGCACCGCGGCTGCCTCCGCCGCTCCTGGAGTCGGCGTCGCCTCGTCAGCGTGCTCCGCCCCCTCGACCGCGACTTTCTGCTCCGAACCCAACAGATAGCCGAGCGCCGTATCCACCAGATTCGCAGCGTCACCCAACTCTCGCCGCTCCAAAGCGGCTTCGTCACCACCAGCCGCAGCAAGCTGCCCAGCCTGGTTGTTGTCGTACGAAGCCAGCACCTTGTACGCAGCCAGCCGCCGCAACTCCTGCGGCGGCACCCAGGTCTTGGCCAGCTCCGGAAACGCCCGGTTGCCCTGGCGGCCCGCCTCGGCCATCACCGGCTTGTAGTTCAACCACGACCACGCATCAATCACGAGTTGGCGCAGGCCCACGTCCACTCCAGGAAGCTCAGCCCCACGCCATCGATCAGCTTATATGGCCACGCGCATGTGCCCTACGGAAGCCGGAAGTTGCCGTAACAGATGTATCAGGCCGTCGGCGGTTGCACCACGTTCAGGGCAGCACGTTGTCCTGATGTAACTGCGCGCACCAAGTGCTGATCATTTCTCCTGAGTACAAAGATGGTCGCTAACATCCCGAGGGTGGGCCCCGCCAGTATGGCAGCGAGCCACGGCTGACCGTGAATCCCCACTACCACCGCACCACTCAACATTGCAGTTGAGATAACGAACCCGGCAATCAGTCCAACCATATACAGACTATGCGCCCGTTTTGCCGCAGACTCCCGGGCACTCGCCTCTGCAAGGGCAAGCTGAAATTCGGACTGCAACTGCATCGTCCGCGCCTCATGCTCCCTGCGTAGCTGAGGCTCCAGAGCGGCAAGAGCAATCTTCATGTGTTCCGCAGGCAGCTCCGCCCACTGCATGGCAATTTCCAAACCAGTGGGCTGCCGCGCCGAGGTTCCGCTGTCTGTGCTCACTGAACGGTCCCTCCGCTGCCGCTACCCACTCGCTCCGATTCGCTTAAGCCTCCCTCTGGCGGGGGCCCGAGAGCTTGAAAGAGTGCATCCAGCCCTTCATGCATATGGATGACACCTTCAACGGCCTGCTCATCCTGGGCCACACTCAATAGATTCGGGGGTCCGCTACCAGACACTGGACGAGCAGAATCTGAGCCAAGCATCGCCGCGGAGACAATAAGCAACCGCTCTTCCGTTCTCAGGTCCTCAACCACCCGCGAAAAGAGCGTTGTCTTCCCAGCTCCCGCAGGACCGATCGCCATCAGGTGTTTTCCGACATCACGTCCGGTCCTCTTACTGGGCGTTGGAACGGTGTCCCACCCCGAACGCGGTGAGCGCCGGAACGGTAGGAGAATCCAGTTCAGAATCCCAAAAACCAGAGCCGCCAAGATAGCCAACCACTCCCACATCCTGGCCTCCCCTGCCAGCTCGATCCGAACTGCCTCAGCGTTTCACATCTCATCGCAGCACGAGCAGCATTCACTAGCGTCGGCCCGTAAGCCGCCGGTCATCCCCACCCTGTGGAGGTGGCATCGTCGGGTCAAGAAACAGATCCCACAACGCCCACACCGCCGAGTCCAGCAGGTCCGGTGAGTCCTCCGTCTCCCCCTGGCCGACGAACGTCGTCATCTGTTCCTCCAACTCCGCGAACACTCGCGCCGGACCGACATGCGACACCCGCGCCTGCTCATACAACTGCGCCGCCGGTGCCGCCCGCGCCCGCTTCCCCCGAGTCGCGTGCACGATCCGCCAGTTCACCGTCGGATCCACCTGCTCCAACAACGCCGGCAGGTAGTCGCCACCGTTGTTCGCCTCGATGACCACGCAGTCCGCACGGTGCTCGTGGTACAGCGCCGCGGCCCGCCGCATCGCCGCCGTCGGCGTGTGCCGGTCCTGCTCGCAGTCCAGCAGATACCCGCGAGGCCGGTCGTCCCCGAACATCGACTCCACCGGGTAGCCGCGCCCGGCCACCGTGAACGCCGTCATGTCCGCGTCCTCGTGCGACTTCGTCGCCGGGTCCACAGCCACCACTACTCGCTGGAGATCCGGCAGATGCTCGGACCGAGGGCGGAAACCCTCGACCTCCAGCATCCACCCCTTCCACAGCGCACCCTCAACGTCCTCAAGCAGTTCCCCGGACAGTTCCTGCCGCCCCAGCCGGGTGCCGGCATACTCCCCCTCCAGTTCCTCGCGGGCAGCAGCCGACAAGTTCGCGTCGTTCTCCCGCATGTGCCCGCGGGTCAACACCACCCGAGGCGGCGCACCGTCCTCCCGGTGCTTCTTCTCCTGGGCACGGCCGCGCTCAACGAGCCGCTTCACATGTGGGAGCGGCTTCGGCGTCGTGGAGATCACGACCTGCGGGGCGTCCGCCTCGCGCAGGCAGAACCAGATCATGTCGTAGACCGCCTGCGCCACGATCCGGTTCCACGCCGCGTACTCGTCCAGCCACGCCTTATCGAACGCCCACCCGCGCAGGTTGTCCGGCGTCTCCGCACCGAATCCCCTGATGACGGTCCCGTTGGACAGCCACAGCGTCGTCTCACCCAGGCCGGACTTGTACTTGACGATCTCCTCCGGTGGGAACACCGACAGCAGCCCCGATTTCGGGGACTCGAAGCAGATGTCGCGCACCAACGTGGCGTTCTTCGCCACCACCGCGATCTGCTGCCCCGGCGTCTGCGCCCACTCCCGTACCGCCTCCGCCGCCGTCCGCGACTTGCCCCAGCCGCGGCCGGTCAGCAGCATCCACACCGTCCACACCCACAACGGCCGCCGCTGCGCCCCACGAGCATGGTGATGCAGCCACCCCGGATGGGGCAGCCCGTCGCAGTCCGGCACCTCACAAGCCCACCGCCGGGCCGACACCTCATCGGCCCGCACCAGCGCGGCGACCTCGGCCCGAAGCTGCTCCTCGCTCATCACCGACGGGTCCCCGAACCCCTCGACCAAGCCGCGCTTGGCCCGACCCCGGCTCACGACCCGCCCTCCGACAGCCGCCGCTCCAACTCGCGGCGCAACTGCTCCATGCGGGCCCGGCGGTCCTCGTCCGACAGCCCGGCCACGTCCACGCCCTCGTCCCGGTCTTCAACCGGCCCCACCGGTGCCTCACCCACGGCCCGCCGCTCGATCTCAGCAGCGACCTGGAAGTACCGCAGCAACTCCGACGGCGACAACTCCCGCGGGTCGAGGGTCTGCAACCGGGCAACCGCCTTGCCCTGTACGGCCTGCGCCAACTTCGCGTGCCTGCGAGCAATTTCACGCCGCGCCTGCGCCTGCTCCGCCAGGAACAGCCGGTCCTGCTCACGGTCGTACGCCGTCGCCCGCATCACCCATGCGAACTGCCGCGACCACCGGCCCACCAGCGCGCGGGATTTATCCAACTCCCGTGCCACCTTCGTGACACTGCGCGCCGGCCCGAGATCGCGGTACACGGCGAACGCCTCGAACGCCTGGACCGACTCCCCGCCCTGCCGCTCCCAGGACTCCACGGTGCCCTCGGCCACCGCTCACCTCCTGGCCGACGGCCGCTAGTTGCTCTGGGCGGCCAGGACTTCCAGCGCCCTCCACGGCTCGTCGGCGGGCACGGTGCCGTCCTGCACCATCCGGTCGATCGCCGCCCTCACGACGGCCGCCGACTCCACCGGCAGGACCCGCACCCCGAACACCGACTCCAGCGGCGCCGTCCCCGCCCTCGTCGGCTCCGCGGCCTTCGCGTCGAACCAGCCTTCGGCCAGCTCGCCAAGGTGCCGCTCGAACACGGCGAGGATCACGCCGAGTGCCGTCGCGGAGTTGCCGATCTTGTACGCGGCCCGCGAGGTCTCCAGCGCATCGAGCACCGGCTCGTACTGCTCCAGCCCGGCCACCCACCGCTCATCCGCCGTCGCCGTGGAGCGGGCCGCGTCGAACGCCGCTTCGGCGCGCTCCAACTCAGGCGGCAGGAACATGAACTGCACGCTGGAGAAGTCGAGATTCGCCTCCCCCAGCGAGGCCACGTCCACCTTCTCCAGCAGGTCAAGGGCCTTGTCATCCAGGCCCGTGTACTGCCGCCACTCCACCGACTCCAGCTCGTCGTACAGCTCCTTGAGGATCGCCGGATCGTCCTGCCCCGCGATCGCGTTGTGCGAGAGCTGGAGCGCGATCTGCCGCTGCCGGGGCAGCGGCTCGTCTATCTGCATCCACCAGATCGTGGACAGGCCGGCCTCAACCGCGGCGAGCGTGCGGTGGTTCCCGGACAAGACGACCAGCCGCCCCGCCTCCCGGTCGTTCCACACCAGCGGCGTCGAGGTCAGATGCCCGTCCCGCTCGATGTTCGCCACGAGCTGCCGGAACTGCTCGTGCGGCAGGAACCGCGCGTTGTGGTCGAGGAGCGTCAGCGTGCGCGGGTCACCCTGCACCATCTGCGGCGGGGCGAGCCGTGTGGACTCGGTCTCCATGATCAGACTCCCGTCTTCGTCGTCGGAGCGCCCCACCGCTTCGCCCACATCTGAAGGGCCTCGGCCAACGTGTGCCGACCCATCGCCCCCTGGTACTGGAGCTGGAACTTCCAGCCGTCCTCGCTCGACGGGCCGCGCTTGTTCAGCCGCAGCAGCCCGCGGTACTTCATCGAGACCGGGTTGTTGCTGAACGCCGTCGTCGCCACCCGCCGGATGCGCCGCGAGAACGCCCGCTGGCACAGCAACTGGGTCTCCGTGCTCGTGGCCGCGAGCACGATCAGCTTCGACAACCGCGGGTAGTCGGTCGGCGCAACCCCGAAGTCCGAAAGCACGTACGCCTCGTCCGGGGTGAACGTACTCGGTGCCATCGCGTACACGCCGAGCAGCCGCCCGCGGCCGTCCTTCACCGCGACGGCGAGGTTGGCCGCCCCCGGCGCGATCCTCGGGTTGAGGTACCGGGAGCGCAACGCATTGAACTGTCCAGGCTTGAGCAGCGACAGCCGCAGCGGGCCGACCAGTTCCTCGCCCTCGCGAAGACGCGGGATCTTCACCGGGTCGATCGGCTGACGGGGTGCGACGATCCGTGTGCGGGCTTTGCTGGCGTACACGTAGAAGGGAGCGGCGCGCGGCGTCGCTTTGATCACGCCACGCAGGTACGGGTGCAACTCGGGCACGCTGTGATTGGAGGCCGTCAGCCAGTACGGCCGGTCCGTGATCGCGCCCAGCACGCCCACCACGTCGTCATCCGACAGCGGCTTGTACTGCGGCGCGTCCCAGGTGAAGTGGGCTTCCAGCGGCTCGTACAGCTTCTCGTAGCCGCCGCCGTAAAAGGGAGGGAAGGAACACACAGGAGCGTCGCCAGGGACCTTCTGGAGCCAGGAGCGCACGTCCTCCACGTCGTACGAGGCCAGTTCGACGTCCGAGCCGGACAGCCGCTCCACGGTCTCCGCGTGCTTGGCCTTCCACTGCTCCCGGTAGGAGCGCACCACTCGCTCGTGCCACAGCCCATCGCGGCCGACACTGGCGAGGAACCGTGTGCCGAGCATGAGGGTGGCCACGGTGCCCACGCCGTCGTCCAAGGAGTCTGCGAGCCAGCCGAGTTCGTCTCGGCGCTCGTCGCGGAGCTGTATGCCGACGGGCTGTCGGGTGAGCCACCGGCCGACCGCGCTGGTGTAGATGGACACGTCGGAGGAGTGGAGGCCGAACCCCATGCCTGCCAGGGACCGTTCGATGGTGAAGTTCCCGCAGCACGGGATGTAGACCGGGCCGCTCGGCCACAGGCTGGCGGTCTCGCGCACGATCGAGCGCATGGGGCCCGGGATGGTGCCCTGGAACATCTTCGCCTCCAAACGAACGACAACGCCCGGCCTCGGCGGGATGCCGGGCCGGGCGCTGGACTGGAACCTACACCAGGAGCACGCAGCCCCTTGGAATCATGTCATCTATTTACGGAGCGCGATTCCGACGCTCACAGCAAGGTTCCCTGCTGGTAGTGGCCGTCCTCCATTGGGGACAGCTCCCGCACCTCGTCCCCGGTGCGGTCTTTCCACCACGCCGCGAACATCCGGCGGTGGCACCACAGGCCAGGCTTGGCCAGGTCCTCGAAGCAGAGCAGGACCAGGCGGTGATCGCCTTCGGCCTCCGCGATCTGCCGGAGCCGCGCAGCGATCCGCTCGGGCCCAAGCCGGTCGAGGTCACTCCGGAACGCCGCCGCGAACTCGGGTTCGGGAGCCTTGAGATAGTCCCGACGTGGCGCGAGCTCCCGCACCGAGTGGGTGAGGGAGTAGGGGAGTTTGAACCGGACGCCGCCAAGGGTGATGCGCACCGGCACCCCTTGCGGGGGCTGGTGCGCTTGGAACCGGTTGGTGAACAAGGTGAGCACTCTGCTTCCTTCCTTACTACCGATCACCCCGGCCGTGATGGTGTGCTGCTGATGGCCGGGGAGTTGCCGGCCCCGCCCCTGCCTGGGAGCGGGGCACGGAGGGCGCCGGGCCCACGGGGGAGGAGCCCCCCAGGCTCGGGCCAGTCTGTTACTCCTGCGTGTAGACGAAGGGAGTCCGAGCTGCCATCTGAACGACGAGGTCGAACTCCACCAGACCGTCCGCACAGTTGGCCGTGAACCGGATGATGCGGTTGGTCTCGTTGGCATACGCCGAGGCCGTAGTGTCCTCGACTTCCTCAATCACTTCGGACGCAGGACCAGGTACGAGATCGCGCGCCTTCACCATGAGGGAGGAGATGTGGTCCGTGATCTGCCGGATCGCCGGATGGTCCGACTTGGACCCCCAGTCCACGCACTCCGACCTGACCTGATTGAAATCAACGGAGAGCTTTCCGTTTCCCGCCATCTCCAGATCTCCAATCCCGTAAGAAATTTCTTTCCGTACTTATATCTTATGACATTTTCAATTCCATGAACATGGAATTCGAGAGGAAATTTGAATGAAAGTGGGCGCAGCCGGGACTTCCGACTGCGCCCACCTCTCCACCCTTCCGGGGGAGGGGGAGGGCGCGGGCTCAACGCGCCCCCTCTGCTCTACTCCGCCGCTTGGGCGGCCTTCTTGGCGGGCGCCCGGCGTGCGGCGGGCTTGGCGCCGGTCGACCTCTTCACCGCCGGCTTGACCGCTGCGGGCTTGGTGGCCTCTTCAGGCTTCTCGGCCTTCTTGGCCGCCGCCTCCTGCTGGACCTCGGCGGCCTCCTTGTTGAACTGCTCGACCTGCGCCCGCTGGATGCCCTGCGCCTTGCTCAGCAGGTTCCGCACCATCTGGACCTTGGCGTACAGGCGGCCGACGACCCGCAGGTGGCGGGCGAGGTCGTCGCCGAGGATGACGGCCAGGTCCTCGGGCTTCTTCTCAGCCAGCTCCTCCAGTAGCGGGATCAGGACCTCTTCAGCCTTACTGAGCCCGTCCTTGGCCTTGACCTTGGCCTTGGTCCGCTTCTCCTGCTCCTCGGCCGTCGGAGCCTTCTCGTTGGCGAGGGAGGTCTGGCTCTCCATCATCTTGAGGCCGTTGGCGAAGTGCTGTGCGTCCGCCTCGCTGTCGAAGTCGCCGCGCACGTAGCGCATGGCGGCAACCATCTGGTTTGCCGGGTTGAGCTGCGCAATGTGCCAGGCGAGGTTGGACTTGATCTTCCCCTCGTCGACCATCTCCGACACCTCGGGCCGCAGGGTCAGCAAGCCCAGCCGCCAGGTGATGTGGGTCTCGGTCTTGCCGAACTGCTTGGCGATCTTCTTCGGGTCCCAACCGGCGGCCGTGAGGTCGGCGTACGCACCGGCCTCCTCCATGATCGTCATGTCCGCGCGGTTGACGTTCTCAGCGATGCTGAGAACGTACGCCTTTTCCTCGGTGGCACCCGCGACCACCTTGGCCGGGATGACCTCCAGGCCGGCCGCCTGGCAGGAGCGCCAGCGCCGCTCGCCCGCGATCAGCATGTAGGGAGCCTTCTCGCCCTCGACCGGCCGAACGACGACCGGCTGAAGGAGGCCGTTCTCCTTGATGCTGCTGGTCAGTTCCTCCTGCGCCTCCTCCGAGAAGAACTTCCTCGGCTGCTCCGGGTTGGGAGCGATCTCGCCGACCTTGAGGCTGATGAACTCGATCTTGTTGGTGTCGGCCATTTCCCCGCGCCCTCCATGAATTCCGTTAGGGTGTTTCCCTTTGTTCTTGCATTTATATCTTAATGGCAAATACCGCCAAAGCAAGTTCAGAACTCTTTTAATTCAAGTGAATTCGAAAGGAGAATTTCCCGCCTTTTCCATTTCTTATTCGCGTGCACACGCGAGAGGGCCCGCCGCGACCGAACTGGTCACGACGGGCCGACTTCCCTCACGCACCCCGACGACCGCACCGGACGGCCGACTCCTCGCCAGGCGGGGCGCGGGGGGTCGGCCACCCGGCGAGGAGTAGGGCAGGACGCCGCTCACGCGACGCCGCCAGACGGGTTCCTGCGGCTGCTGTACCCGCCCGACGCGAAAGAACGTACAGCAGCACATCAACAATGTCATCTATTTTGAGAACGAGACTCCCGCCACTCTCACCACCCTTACCAGGGCTCGCCATCGCCAGCACCTCGCCCCTCCCGTCGCATGAGCGCCATCACCTCGACCGCCCGGCGAGCATCGTCCTGCGCCGCTCCACCCACCGCGCCTCCCAGAACTCGCGGCGCCTCCTTCGCGATCTCGGCGATCCGGCGTTCGTCAACCTCGGACATGAATGCGGTTTCCTCCTGTGCACGGCGTGCGCGCCGCTCCGCCCGCCCTGATGCGACTCCTCGGGGCAACCCACCAACGGCGGGCACACGGGGGTACAACCAGTGCCCGCTCACCAGTCGTCACTCCGCCGAGAAACTGTGTGACAAATCCTATAACCTGGGCGACGTAGTGTAATCTTTGCGGTTGTTACCGGTCGGCCACACCGCCGGGAGCATACGACACAGCCAGAGATGACGGACATGGCAGACACCCACGACGACGGGCGGGCCCTGGGCCTCCGAGCGAAACTCCTCGCCCTGTTGAGGCTGCGCCGCGACGGCGACGGCTTCACGCCCAGTGCGCGGGACATCTCCAACACCACCCGCAACGGACCTGGTCCCGGCCTTTCTCACAGTCAGGTGAACAGCCTGTTTAACGGGTCGAGTCGCAACCCCACAGCCACTACCCTCAGCTCAGTGGCCGACGCTCTCGGCGCCCCAGCAGCATTCCTCCTTCGGGGACCCGAGTGGGACGACCTGACGGCGCTCACCATGTTCGCGTCGAGACCCGAAGCCCGCGAAGCCCTGCGTTTGATGCAGGGTCTTGAAATGCAGGACATTCTTGCAATCAGCTCAAGGCTCCGAGAGGTCCGTCGCCAACGAGGGCTGTCCGAAGACGTCCCTACGATCCCCCCGCCTCCCCCCGGCGTTGACCAGCCCCGCGAAGGGCGCCCACGACGCCGGAGCCTGCATGACGCCGCTGAACGAGCAGCGGACTACCTGGAAGGACGCTGACGTTGGACGGCCCGATCTTCGGCCTGTGCTCCGTACTCACCCTGCTGAGTACGGCCATCGCCCTCTATCGAGCCGTCACACAGCGCAGACAGAACAGCGATCTCTTCCGCATCTCGCGCCGTGCCCACGTCCTCGCGCTGGCCAGCAGTTTCCTCAGCTCCGTGCTTGCGATCCCCACTGTGGCCGACCTCGTGGACGGCGCGACGACCGTGGAACTGTCATCGCTCGTCTCACACATCGCCGCCGTGATCTTCTGCACAAGTCTCCAAGTCATGATCATCGACTGGGAATACCGGGAACTGCCGCACGACGTCAACATCGCCTGCCGCATCGGCTTCGTCGTCGTGGTGTGCGGACTGCTGATCTGGCAGTTCCGCCACACCAACCCCGCACGGCTCGACGTGGAACTGGACCTGTCGTACGCCGAGTTCAACGAGGTGCGCACCTACCTGCTGACGTACCTCGGCTTCTTCGCCACCGCCGGGGCCGAGGTGGCGATGCGCGCAGCCAAGCTCGCCCGCGCCGTCTGGCGACAGGGCCGCGCGGCCGGTGCCGGCCTGGCCGTGGCGGCAGCCGGGGCGGCGCTCGGGGTGTTGTATGCGGTAAGCCGCGGCGGCTACGTCCTCGCGTTCGAGCACGGCCACACCTGGCCTTTGCCACTCGACAACCTCATCAGCCCCACGCTTGAGGGGTTGTCCATCCTCGGCATTGCAGCCGGGCTGTCGATGGCCGTCCTCAGCAACCACCGTCGACCTGCTGTGCTCCGCCGCGGTGTCAACCTCTAGCTAGACGCAGTACGACTCCTACTCGGCGGCACCCCACTGCCGCCAGGTGAAGGCCACCCGGTCCGAGTCCACGGTGCGCGAACCCCTGGACGCGGCCGGGTACACGGCGATCTGCTCCAGCAGCAGGACGACCAACCCCTTCCGCGCCTTCAGCGGGGCGTGCTTCCACCAGCGGACGAGATCCGGGACAGAGCCGACAGGGACGTGCTTGACCTGCTTCAGGAACCGGGACTGCGTGGACTTCTCCCGGATGAGGCTGCTCAACTCCTTGTCGGCCGCCTTGAAGGCAGCGAGCGACATACCCGATCCCGTGGCGTAGTCCGCACCCAGCTTCGTCTGCCGACGACGAGCCGAAGCAACCTGCTTCTCCAAGTCCATCGCCTGGAGGAGCAGTTCCTCACGCGCACGGCCGATCAGCTCCGCGACCTCCGGCTTGGCCAGCTCGCCCATAACCTGTTCGCCAACGTATTTCTCGTACAGATCGGCGTTGATGCGGACTCTCCCACAACCGCCTGGATGTTGCGCCGAACTCGGAGGGCAACGGTGCCCGCGAGCCCCCGCATTCGACGGGGACGCTCCCAGCGTGGTTCCACACAGGCCGCACACACTGATGGGACCGGAGAGCAGATACTCCCTCTGGTCGGCGCGCTCCTTGTCCGGATCGTTGCCCCGTTTCATGGCGCGGATCTCCAAGAAGTCCTCAACCGGGATAATCCGAGGACCCCCACTGTCGACGAGTTCGCCGTCCTCGGTCTCCCTCAATCCGGCAATGGCCGGGTGATGGAGCACACCGGCCAGCACATCAGGTTTGAACGGGTTACCCAGCGTGGTGACGTAACCCGCTTCGGTCATCCACGCCGTGATCGCCGGAAAGCCCTGTTGCTCCCGACGCCGCGACGCGGCGGCCCGGATGCCCTCCGCCTCCGCCTCGCGCACGCGCTGATACGCCATGTCCTCAAAACCGTAAAGCCTTGGCATCTCCTACCCCTCCACCCGACCCCCTACAAGTACCAATTTAGCAGCAAGATAGGTCACCTTGCTGATAGACCCACGAACACCATGGAATCGTACATTCCCGTGATCACGGGCTCGCCTTCGCCCGAGGCTCAACACCCAGCACCCTCCAGAGTTCGGCAGTCGGAACCCGGACCGTGCCCCCCAAGGGCAGCGTCCTGACGGGGAACGCGCCCCGTCGTACCAGTTCGTACGCCTTGTCCCGCCCTACACCCAGCGCGCGACCGGCCGTCGTGATGTTCACAGTTGCCGGGAGAGCTAGCAGCTCCTCCAGTCCCATCGCGCCGGTCGGTCCACCCGGTTCCTGAGCAGTCATGTCGTTGGTCGCCTGTCTCCCCCGCGCCAACTGGTAAACGACTTTACCGCAGTGTCCGACAGCCCCAGCAAGATCAAATCAGATCACACCAGACACGTACGGATACGTACGGCACCGGCTGGCTGTGAGCCGATCAAAGCCGACAGCAGGGGACAGGATGTTCGAGCCGAGCTACTACCGACGCTGCCAATGCAAGGGCGCGCTGAAGGACAAGGAAGGCAACCCTCTCTTCAACGACGACGGCACCCCCAAGGTCGGAGACATCGGACTGTCCTGTCCCAAGCTCGGGAAGAACCACGGCACTTGGTACTTCTACTTCGAGGGCGAGCCCGGCGAAGGCGGCAAGCGTGCGCGCGTCCGCCGAGGCGGCTTCACCAAGCTGGACGACGCCAAGAAGAAGGCCAAGGAGCTATACGACGCCGCGTCCGCCGGCACCGACGTGCTCTCCGACGAGAAGTGCGGCGACTACTTCGTCCGGTGGATCAAGGCCAAGAAGTCGCTGGCCCGCACCACCATCCACGGCTACGAGGAACACATCGCCAACTACCTAATCCCTCACCTCGGCCACATCAAGCGCCGCGACCTCAAGGTCCGCCACCTCGACAAAATGTACGACGCGATCGAGAGGGAGAACGCCGAGCGCATCCTTCACCGCCTGTGCGTCGATCAACTCCAGAAGGACCGCGACGACGCCCACCAAGCCTGGGTGAGGACCGCGGGCTACGCCAAGAGGGAGGAGCGCCGTACCACCCGCCGAGCCTTCCTCAACGCCAACGCCGCGCTCCGCGAGGGCAAGAAGGGGCTTCGGAAGATCACCTCCGCCGCCACCATGCACCGCATCAACGACACCCTCAGCTCGGCTCTGTCCTGGGGGATCAAGCGCGAGCAGGCGTTCGCCAAGAACTGGGCGCAGCTCGTGGAACTGCCGACCGTCACCCGGCCCAAGCCGCTCGTCTGGACACCAGAGCGCGTCGAGCACTGGAAGCGCACCGGCGAGAAGCCCGGCCCCGTCATGGTCTGGACACCAGAACTCACCGGCCAGTTCCTGGACTTCGCCAAGGACGACTGGCTCTACGAGCTGTGGCACAGCTTCATCTTCCTCGGCCCCCGACGCGGCGAGATGGCCGCACTGCCCTGGACAGAGGTCAGCACCGATGCCCTCTGGCTGCGAGTCTCCCAGCAGATTGTCGAAGTCGCGTACAAGCTCTACGGCGAAGCACCGAAGGCCGATAGCGTCCGCACCCTGTCGCTGAGCCTGGAGTCCGGCGACAACCTCGTCAGCTTCCGCTCCAAGCAGGAGCAGAAGCGCCAGGAATGGGGCGACGCCTACGTCGAGAGCGGCCGGGTGTGGACGCACGAGAACGGAGAGGAGTTGCACCCAGACTGGATATCCCGACGCTTCACCCGCCTCGTAGAGCTGTCCGGACTACCGCCCGTCCGACTCCACGATCTCCGCCACCTGGCCGCCACCCTCTCCTTGCTCGCCAAGAACGACATCAAGGTGGTCCAGGAGAAGCTGGGCCACTCCTCGCGTCAGATCACCTCCGACACCTACACCAGCGTGCTGCCCGAGATGATGCGGGCTGAGGCCGAGTCAGTCATGTCGGTCGTCCCCCGCGACATCTCCTACGCGGAACGCACGCCCCTGGAGATCCCCGAGACGGCCTGGCAGGCCGACGTCGCCGTGTTCTTCGCTCACGGTGCACGACAGTCAGGCGACACCTGGGCTGTTGGAGCACAGCGAAAGCCGGACTCCGACCTCCTCGGCATGATCACGCTGACCGGACGAAGCCAGGGCGATGCCGCCAACGCCGCAGTGAAGTGGGTGCGTGACCACTGCGCCACGAACAGCCTGGAGCTGGTGCGAGTGGAGAACTTCAACGACCGCTATTCCGAGGAGCAGCAGTCGAACTTCTCGCTCACCCGCTTCACGGTCGCCCGCTCCGAGTCCCCGGGCCGGGCCGGCTTCGCCCTGCCGACCGGGCTGCCGCCGGCGTCGAGGAGGGGCCGCCGAGCCCAGACCAGGCGCCCGAAGCCGACCTAGCGTCCCCTCGGTTCCCTGGTTTTGGCGCCGTGTCCCCTGTGTGTCCCCTGGATCTTGGTCTGAACGGATGAACGGACGTCACCACCCTGGAGTGGTGACGCCCGTTCTGACGTTTTCGCAGGTAGGAACGGCTCTCTGGAAGATCCGCAGGGTGGGGCGGCTGGGACTCGAACCCAGGACCGACGGATTATGAGTCCGTTGCTCTAACCGGCTGAGCTACCGCCCCGTTACGGCGTGCCGCGTACGGGTGTGCGCGCCGTCTGCCGCAGCATAGCCGCTCATACGATCTCCTGCCTCGGATGGTCGGCTTCGCTCGACCATGAGGACATCGACCGCGGCTGCGCGGTTCCACGGCACACGAAAAAGGACCCCTGTGGGGTCCTTCTCGGCTGCTCCCCCGACTGGACTCGAACCAGTAACCTGCCGGTTAACAGCCGGCTGCTCTGCCAATTGAGCTACGGAGGATCGAGCTCCCCCGACTGGACTCGAACCAGTAACCTGCCGGTTAACAGCCGGCTGCTCTGCCAATTGAGCTACGGAGGATCGCCTCGGTGCATCGAACGTACCTCGCTGGGCATCCGCCGGGCGGCGCGCGCTCGCTGCAGCACATACATTAGCGCAAGCGGGGGGGTGCTCCGCCAATCGATACGCCGTCATCGACACCGATTACAAGAAGAAGGGTGGCCACCATGCGCTACCGGCTCACATTCGTCGCCGGACTGGCCCTGGGTTTCGTACTGGGAGCGCGGGCCGGGCGCGAGCGTTACGAGAAGCTGAAGCGGGCCGCTCAGGGGGTTGCACAGAATCCGGCGGTGCGCAACACGGCCGAGTCCGCGGCGCAGCAGGGCCGGGACCTGGCCGGGAGGGCGCTGCACTCGGTGAGCGACCGGGTCGGCGACCGGATGCCGGATTCGGTGGCGGACCGGGTGCGCTCGCTGCGCGACCGGGGCTCCTCCGGCGAGGACGAATGGGGCACTTCCAACACCTGACGCACCGTTCCCGCACCGGAACGAGACCGTGCCGCCTCCCACCGCGGGGGCGGCACAGTCGTGTCCGGGGACGGCGAGTTCCGATCGGGTCGCACGGTACGGCAGAATTTTCGCCATGGGGATAGTCGCGGGGCTGGACAGTTCGCCCGAGTTCACACGCATCGTGGTCTGCGACACGGAGACCGGTGCCGTGCTGAGACAGGGCTTCGCGCCGCATCCGGGCGAGACCGGCCGGGTCGGCGACATCGATCCGCAGGCCTGGCTGCTGTCGCTGGGCGAGGCCGCTTCCGGCGGGATGCTGGAGGGCGTGCAGGCGATCGGGGTGTGCGGGCAGCCGAACGCCGTGGTGCCGCTGGACGGTCAGGGCAACGCGGTGCGCCCGGCGCTGGTCGGCAACGACAAGCGGGCGCAGGTGGCCGCCGCGGATCTGGTGGACCGGCTCGGGAGCCGGGAGGCGTGGGCGGCGGCCGTCGGCTGTGTACCGCAGGCCGGGCAGGCGGTGACGAAGCTGCGGTGGCTGGCGCGGACCGAGCCGGAGGCGGCGCGGCGCGTCGAGTCGGTGCTGGGGGCGCACGACTGGCTGGTGTGGCAGCTGCTGGGCCGCCCGCCGCAGCGCACCACGGACCGGGGTGCGGCCTCGGGTACCGGCTACTGGTCGGTGGCGACGGGCTCGTACCGGACGGATCTGGTGGAGTTGGCGCTGGGGCGTCAGGTGGCGCTGCCGGAGGTGCTGGGGCCGGCGCAGTCCGCGGGGACGACGCCGGAGGGGCTGCTGATCTCGGCGGGTACGGACGAGACGATGGCGGCGGCGTTCGGGCTGGGGATCGGCACCGGGGACGCGGTGGTGTCGCTCGGTGCCTCCGGTTCGGTGATGGCGGTGCACCATGAGGCGCTGGCCGACTCCTCGGGCATGATCACCTCGCTCGCGGACGCGACCGGGATGCATCTGCCGGTGGTGCACACCTCGAACGCGGTGCGGACCCTGCGGGGGACGGCGGAGTTGCTCGGGGTGGATCTGGAGGGCCTGTCGGCGCTGGCGGAGAAGTCGACGCCGGGCGCGCACGGGCTGGTGCTGCTGCCGTATCTGGAGGGTGAGCGCACTCCTCATCTGCCGCACACCGCGGGCACGTTGAGCGGTCTGCGGCGTGAGTCGATGAAGCCGGAGCATCTGGCCCGGGCCGCGTTCGAGGGGATGCTGTGCGGTCTCGCGGACGCGCTGGACGTGCTGCGCGGGCGGGGTGTGGCGGTGCGGCGGGTGTTCCTGCTGGGGGCCGCGGCGGAGCTGCCGGCGGTGCGGGCGGCGGCGCCCTCGCTGCTGGGGGTGCAGGTCGTGGTGGTGCAGCCGGCGGACTACGCGGCGCTGGGTGCGGCCCGGCAGGCGGCGTGGGCGCTGGGTGTCGCGCGGGGCACGCTGGGCGCGGACGCCCCACCGGCCTGGCAGGGGGCGGCCTCCCAGGTCTTCGAGCCGGGCGAGGAACTGCCGGTGGGCCGTGCGGTGCGCCAGCAGTACACGGCGGTACGGGACCAGCTCCATCCGAACGCTTTCCCGCCAGCCGCGGACTGACCGCCGCTCACGGGAGCGGTGACCCGGCGGGGTAAGCGGAATGCGCCCTGACGGATTAATTGGCTTGAGGTAACGCGGGTGGAGTGTTCGACGATAGGGGGTGTTGCACCGCTGTGCCGCGAACCCTCGCAAACCTCCGCAGTCCCGCCGAGAGCCATCACCGATCCCGAGAGACCCGAGCGTGCTCATACGACTTCTACGGGCCCACCTGGGCCCGTACCGCAAACCCATCGTCCTGCTGGTGCTGCTGCAGTTGCTGCAGACCTCAGCCTCTCTCTATCTGCCGACGCTCAACGCCGACATCATCGACAACGGTGTGGTGAAGGGCGACACCGGCTACATCCTGGAGTACGGCGGAGTGATGATCGTCATCACCGTCGTGCAGATGGTGTGCAACATCGGTGCCGTCTTCTTCGGGGCGCGGACCGCCGCCGCCCTCGGGCGGGATGTGCGGGCCGCCGTCTTCGACCGGGTCCAGGCCTTCTCGGCGCGTGAAATGGGTCACTTCGGCGCCCCGTCGTTGATCACCCGGACCACCAACGACGTCCAGCAGGTGCAGATGCTGGTGCTGATGTCGTTCACGTTGATGGTGTCGGCGCCGATCATGTGCGTCGGCGGTGTCGTGATGGCGCTGGGTCAGGATGTGCCGCTGTCCGGGGTGCTGCTGGCGGTGGTGCCGGTGCTCGGTATCTGCGTCAGCCTGATCGTGCGCCGGCTGCGGCCCCTCTTCCGCAAGATGCAGGTGCGGTTGGACACGGTGAACCGGGTACTGCGCGAGCAGATCACCGGTAACCGCGTGATCCGCGCCTTCGTCCGCGACGAGTACGAGAAGGAGCGGTTCCACGGGGCCAACGAGCAGTTGACCGAGGTGTCGTTGGGCACCGGGCGGCTGCTGGCGCTGATGTTCCCGCTGGTGATGACGGTGGTGAATCTGTCGTCCATCGCCGTGGTCTGGTTCGGTGCGCACCGGATCGACAGCGGCGGGATGGAGATCGGCGCGCTCACCGCGTTCCTCGCGTATCTGATGCAGATCGTGATGTCCGTGATGATGGCCACCTTCATGTTCATGATGGTGCCGCGGGCCGAGGTCTGTGCCGAGCGCATCCAGGAGGTGCTGTCCACGGACAGCAGTGTGGTGCCGCCGAAGGCGCCGGTGACGGTGCTGCGCGCGCACGGCCATCTGGAGCTGCGCGGCGCCGGGTTCCGGTATCCGGGCGCCGAGGAGCCGGTGCTGAGGTCGGTGGATCTGGTGGCCAGGCCCGGGGAGACGACCGCGGTCATCGGCTCGACCGGCAGCGGCAAGTCCACCCTGCTGGGGCTGGTGCCGCGGCTGTTCGACGCCACCGGCGGCGAGGTCCTGGTGAACGGCACGGACGTACGGACGGTGGAGCCGGAGCTGCTGTCCCGGACGGTGGGGATGGTCCCGCAGAAGCCGTATCTCTTCGCCGGCACCGTGGCGACCAATCTGCGCTACGGCAATCCGGACGCCACCGACGAGGAGTTGTGGCACGCCCTGGAGGTCGCCCAGGCCAAGGGGTTCGTGCGGGAGCTGGAGAACGGTCTCGACTCGCCCATCGCACAGGGCGGCACCAATGTCTCCGGCGGCCAGCGGCAGCGTCTCGCCATCGCCCGGACGCTGGTGCAGCGGCCCGAGATCTACCTCTTCGACGACTCGTTCTCGGCGCTGGACTACGCGACGGACGCCGCGCTGCGGGCCGCGCTCGCCGAGGAGACCGCGGAGGCCACGGTGGTGATCGTGGCGCAGCGGGTGTCCACCATCCGCGACGCGCACCGCATCATCGTCCTGGACGAGGGGCGGGTCGTCGGCACCGGCACCCACCGCGAGTTGATGGCCGGCAACGACACCTACCGGGAGATCGTGCTCTCCCAGCTGACGGAAGCGGAGGCGGCCTGATGGCGGGGCCAGGCGGGCGGATGATGGCGGGCGGCGGCCCCGATCAGCGTTCCATGGACTTCAAGGGCTCGGGCAAGCGCCTGCTCGGGCAGTTCCGGCCGGAGAAGCCCACCATGATCGCCATGCTCTGCGCGGGTGTGCTCAGCGTGGCTCTGTCGGTGGTCGGCCCGAAGATCCTCGGGCGGGCGACCGACCTGGTGTTCTCCGGGATCATCGGCCGGAAGCTGCCGGCCGGGCTCACCAAGGAGCAGGCCATCGAGGGCCTGCGGCAGCGCGGCGACAAGGGCGTCGCGGACATGCTCTCCGGGATGGACTTCACCCCGGGCCACGGCATCGACTTCGGCGCGGTCGGCTCCGTGCTGCTGCTGGCGCTGGGCACGTTCCTCGGGGCGGGCCTGCTGATGGCGGTGTCCACCCGGCTGTCGACGCGGGCGATCAACCTGACCGTGATGCGGCTGCGCGGCGAGGTGCAGGACAAGCTGTCGCGGCTGCCGCTGTCGTACTTCGACAAGCGGCAGCGTGGTGAGGTGCTGAGCCGGGCCACCAACGACCTGGACAATCTGGGGCAGACCCTTCAGCAGACCATGGGGCAGTTGGTCAACTCGCTGCTGACGGTCGTCGGTGTGCTGGTGATGATGTTCTGGGTGTCGTGGCTGCTGGCGCTGGTGGCGCTGGTGACGGTGCCGCTGTCGTTCGTGGTCGCCGCGCGGGTCGGCAAGCGGTCGCAGCCGCAGTTCGTCCAGCAGTGGAAGTCCACCGGCGAACTCAACGCGCATGTCGAGGAGATGTACACCGGGCACACCCTGGTGAAGGTCTTCGGCCGGCAGAAGGAGTCCGCCGAGCGGTTCGCCGAGCAGAACGAGGCGCTGTACGAGGCCGGTTTCCGCGCCCAGTTCAACAGCGGCATCATGCAGCCGCTGATGATGTTCGTGTCCAACCTCAACTATGTGCTGGTGGCCGTCGTCGGCGGTCTGCGGGTGGCGTCCGGGGCGCTGTCCATCGGCGATGTGCAGGCGTTCATCCAGTACTCGCGGCAGTTCTCGATGCCGCTGACGCAGGTCGCCTCGATGGCGAATCTGGTGCAGTCCGGTGTGGCCTCCGCCGAGCGCATCTTCGAGCTCCTCGACGCCGAGGAGCAGCAGCCGGACCCGGTGCCCGGCGAGAAGCCCGACGTCCTGCTCGGCCGGGTCGAACTCGACCATGTCTCCTTCCGCTACGAGCCCGACAAGCCGCTCATCGAGGACCTGTCGCTCACCGTGGAGCCGGGCCACACCGTCGCCATCGTCGGCCCGACCGGCGCCGGCAAGACCACCCTGGTCAACCTGCTGATGCGGTTCTACGAGGTGACCGGCGGCAGCATCACCCTGGACGGGGTGGACGTCTCCAAGATGAGCCGGGACGAACTCCGCTCCGGTATAGGGATGGTGCTCCAGGACACCTGGCTCTTCGGCGGCACCATCGCGGAGAACATCGCGTACGGGGCGTCCGGGGAGGTGAGCCGGGAGCAGGTCGAGGAAGCGGCCCGGGCGGCGCACGCGGACCGCTTCATCCGCACCCTGCCGGACGGCTACGACACCGTGATCGACGACGAGGGCAGCGGGGTCAGCTCCGGTGAGAAGCAGCTCATCACCATCGCCCGCGCCTTCCTCTCCGACCCGGTGATCCTGGTCCTGGACGAGGCGACCAGCTCCGTCGACACCCGTACCGAACTGCTCATCCAGCAGGGGATGGCCCAACTCGCCTACGGGCGGACCTCGTTCGTGATCGCGCACCGGCTGTCGACGATCCGGGACGCGGACACGATCCTGGTGATGGAGAACGGGGCGATCGTGGAGCAGGGCACGCATGAGTCGCTGCTGCTGGCGGAGGGGGCGTATGCGCGGCTCTACGCGGCGCAGTTCGCGCAGGCGGTGGCGGAGGTGGACTGATCCCGTCCCGGGGGCGCGGGTTCCCTTCGGGGTGCGGGTTCCTTTCAGGGTGCGGGGCGCGGGGGCTGGGGTTTGCGCAGTTCCCCGCGCCCCTGGGGCCACTGGGAAAGGGGTGGGTTGGCTAGTCCAGGTAGCCGCGGAGTTGGTCGGCGAAGGTGTGGTCGCGGAGTTTGGTGAGGGTTTTGGATTCGATCTGGCGGATGCGTTCGCGGGTGACGCCGAAGATGCGGCCGATCTCCTCCAGGGTGCGCGGGCGGCCGTCGACCAGTCCGTAGCGGAGTTGGACGACCTTGCGTTCGCGTTCGCCGAGGGTGGTGAGGACGGCCTCCAGGTGTTCGCGCAGCAGGAGGAAGGACGCGGACTCCACCGGGGAGGCCGCGTCGCCGTCCTCGATGAGGTCGCCCAGCGCCACCTCGTCCTCTTCGCCGACGGGCGCGTGCAGCGAGACCGGTTCCTGGGCGAGCCGCAGTACCTCGCTGACGCGCTCGGGCGGCAGGTCGAGTTGTGCGGCGACCTCCTGCGGGGTGGGTTCGCAGCCGCGTTCCTGGAGCAGGCGGCGCTGGACCCGGACGACCCGGTTGATCAGCTCGACCACATGCACCGGGACCCGGATGGTGCGGGCCTGGTCGGCGAGGGCGCGGGACATGGCCTGGCGGATCCACCAGGTGGCATAGGTGGAGAACTTGTAGCCGCGGGCGTAGTCGAACTTCTCCACCGCCCGGATGAGGCCGAGATTGCCCTCCTGGACCAGGTCGAGCATGGTCAGGCCGCGCCCCGCGTAGCGTTTGGCGACGGAGACCACCAGGCGCAGATTGGCCTCGATGAGGCGGCGTTTGGCCATCCGGCCCATCACCACCAAGCGGTCCAGGTCCAGGGCGAGTTGCTCCTCCAGGCCGGTGGCGAGGGTGAGGCGCTCCTCGGCGAACAGCCCGGCCTCGACCCGGCGTGCCAGCTCGACCTCCTCCGCCGCGGTGAGCAGCGGTATCCGCCCGATCTCCCGCAGATACTGGCGGAAGAGGTCGGAGGTGGGTCCGCCACTGTCCCCGCGGGCGGGCGCGGCGGGTGGTTCGGTGCCCGACTGCGGTTCACCGGGGGCGAGTTGGGCGGCGGGCTCCGGCTCGGGCAGGGGTACCGGACGCCGCTGCGGGGGCACCGCCGTGAGCAGGTCGGCCGCGGGGTCGGGGTCCGTGGGGCGGTCGGTGGGGAGCGGGGTCCTGGTATGCACGGGGCGACCTCCAGGGTGATCGCGGCGGCGGTGGCACCGCCCCCAGTGTGGGGCACGACACATTGCGGCACGAGGGGCGTGCTGCCACTTTTTGCTTCCGCGCCGTCGCCCTGCGGTAAACCCCCGGCCGGGCAAAGCCGCCTGCGGCACCGCGCCGCTCAGAGGGCGGCGGCGCCCTGTACCCGCAGGGCCTGGGCGTACTGCTGGAGGATCCACAACTCGTTCTGTACGGCGGCCAGTTGGGCCGGGTCGCCGCCGGCGGCGAGGCGGGTGAGGGTGGACTGGACGTCGCGGACGCGGCGGTCGACCGCGCGCAGCCGGACGGCGACGAGCTGCTCCCCGGCGTACACCTCGTCGACGGTTCTGCGCAGGATGGGCTCCACGATCAGTTCGGTGACCATGGCGCGGGCGGTGTCGTCGGGCGCGGTCTCGCGGACCCGCACCACATAGGCCGCCGGGTCCTCCACGCCGGGCTCGGCGCCGCCCGACTCCTCGATGGCCAGCTTGACCGCGGTGTACGGCGGGGCGGTGAACTCGTCGGCGCCGTACGCGTCGAAGGCCGGGGAGACCAACTGGGGGAATTGCAGGGCGAGTTTGAGCAGTTCGCGTTCGGTGCGGTGGGCGGGGCTGCGGAGGTTCAGCGCGGGGCCGCGGGGGGTCTGGGCGGGGGGTGCGGCGGGGGTCTGGCGCGGGGTGGGGGCGGGGCCGCGGCCGCCGCGGTCCCGGGCCCAGCGGGCGAGCTGCCCGACCCGCTTCACCACGAACTGCGTGTCGAGGATGCCGAGGAGCCCGGCGAGCTGGACCGCCACCTCGTGCTGGGAGGCGCTGTTCTTGATCCGGGCGACCACGGGCGCGGCCTCGTCCAGGGCGGCGGCGCGGCCCGCGGGAGTGTCCAGGTCGTAGCGGGCGACGATCTGGCGGAGGGCGAACTCGAAGAGCGGGGTGCGGGGTTGGACCAGTTCGCGGACGGCGTCCTCGCCCTTGGCGAGCCGCAGCTCGCACGGGTCCATACCGTCGGGCGCGATGGCGATGTACGTCTCGGCGGCGAACTTCTGGTCGTCCTCGAAGGCACGCAGGGCCGCCTTCTGGCCGGCGGCGTCCCCGTCGAAGGTGAAGATGACGCGGGCCGAGCCGTTGTCCATCAGCAGCCGGCGGAGGATCTTGATGTGCTCGCCGCCGAAGGCGGTGCCGCAGGTGGCGATGGCGGTGGTGACTCCGGCCAGATGGCAGGCCATGACGTCGGTGTAGCCCTCGACCACGACGGCCCGGCTGGACTTGGCGATCTCCTTCTTGGCCAGGTCGATCCCGTACAGGACCTGGGACTTGCGGTAGATCGGGGTCTCGGGGGTGTTGAGGTACTTGGGGCCGTTGTCGTCCTCGCGCAGGCGGCGGGCGCCGAAGCCGACGACCTCGCCGGCGATGTCGCGGATCGGCCACATCAGGCGGCCGCGGAAGCGGTCGATGGGGCCGCGGCGGCCCTCCTGGGCGAGGCCGGAGGTCAGCAACTCCTTGTCGGTGAAGCCCTTGCCGCGGAGGTAGCGGGTGAGGTGGTCCCAGCCGGCCGGGCTGTAGCCGACGCCGAAGTGGCCGGCGGCGGCCTGGTCGAAGCCGCGCTCGGCGAGGAAGGC
The DNA here is from genome assembly GCF_042885635.1 of Streptomyces sp. NPDC058045. NCBI lineage: Bacteria > Bacillati > Actinomycetota > Actinomycetes > Kitasatosporales > Streptomycetaceae > Streptomyces > Streptomyces sp. NPDC058045. The sequence goes on from NZ_JBHVRR010000002.1 coordinate 109,390, forward strand.
CCGCCCGATCTCGGCCTCCGGGGAGCTGTCGAGCTGCTCGATGTAGTAGGCGGCGGCGATCTGGTGGGCCTCGACCAGGCGGATGCGTTCGCCGCGCTGATGGCTCGGGTTGTAGCCGCCCTGCTCGTAGCGGAGGGTGATGCCGGCGCCGGCGGCGAGCCGCTCCACGGCCTCGGAGAAGGAGAGGTGGTCCACCTTCATCACGAAGGTGATGGTGTCGCCGCCCTCCTGGCAGCCGAAGCAGTGGAAGAGACCCTTGCTCGGACTGACCTGGAAGGACGGCGACTTCTCGTCATGGAAGGGGCAGAGGCCCTTCAGATTCCCGCCGCCCGCGTTGCGCAACTGGAGATACTCGGAGACGACGGCGTCGATCGGGACCGCGTCCCGTACCGCCTTCACATCGTCGTCGTTGATCCTTCCGGCCACGCGCCGATTCTACGGCCGCGCACCGACAGTCCGGACGGCCGCGGGTCAGGGCACCAGGTCGGTGAGCGGGACGGACGGGTCGCCCAGCGCCTCGGGGTCCACCGGGGTACCGCTGCGGACCAGGTCCTGGATCGGTTCGGTGACATCCCACACATTGACGTTCATCCCGGCCAGCACCCGCCCCTCGGAGAGCCAGAACGCGATGAACTCCCGCTTGCCCGCGTCCCCCCGCAGCACCACCTGGTCGTACGAGCCGGGCGGCGCCCAGCCGGAGAACTCCATACCGAGGTCGTACTGGTCGGAGAAGAAGTACGGCACCCGGTCGTAGGCGACCTCGTGGCCGAGCATGGCGCGGGCCGCGGCGGGGCCGCCGTTCAGCGCGTTCGCCCAGTGCTCGACGCGGAGCCGGGTGCCGAAGAGGGGGTGCTGGACGGAGGCCACGTCCCCGGTGGCATAGATGTCCGGATCGGAGGTGCGCAGCGAGGCGTCGACGGCGATACCGCCGCCCGCCGAGCGGTCCACCATCTCCAGGCCCGCGGCCTCGGCGAGCGCGGTGCGCGGGGCGGCGCCGATCGCGGCCAGCACATCGTGCGCCGGGTGCTCCTCACCGTCGTCGGTACGGGCGGCGAGGACCAGGCCGTCCTGCCCGATGATCTCGGTGAGCCGGGCGCCGAAGTGGAAGCGGACGCCGCGCTCGGCGTGCAGGTCGGTGAAGATCTGGCCCACCTCGGGGCCGAGCACGGTGTGCAGCGGGCCGGGCGCGGGCTCGACCACGGTGACCTCGGCGCCGTACTCCCGGGCGGCGGCGGCCACTTCGAGACCGATCCAGCCGGCGCCGGCGATCACCAGATGGCCGTTGTCCCGGCCGAGGGAGGCGAGGACGCCGCGGAGCCGCTCGGCGTGCGCGAGGCGGCGCAGATGGTGGACTCCGGCCAGGTCGGTGCCGGGGATGTCGAGACGGCGGGGCTCGGCGCCGGTGGCCAGCAGCAGCTTGTCGTAGCGGACGAGGGTGCCGTCGCCGAGGCGCACCGTCCGCTCGGCGCGGTCGATGCCGTCGGCGACCTGCCCGAGGTGCAGCTCCACCTCGGCGCCCGCGTACCAGGCCGGTTCATGGACGAAGACACTGTCGCGTTCCTCCTTGCCGAGGAGGTAGCCCTTGGAGAGCGGCGGCCGCTCGTAGGGGTGGTCGCGTTCGTCGCAGATGAGGATCACCCGGCCGGTGAAGCCCTCGGAGCGCAGCGTCTCGGCGGCTTTGGCACCGGCCAGCCCACCTCCGACGATGACGAACGTCTGATCCGCGTCGACCACTTGAAGCCTCCTCGCCGGGTCCGGGTACCGCGGTGGCTGCCGCGGCCCGGGTGTACTCAGCTCTGCCGTCCTGGGGGTGTCCGCCTCGGACCCTGCCGTCCGCGGTGCGTCCGCCCTGGTGTCCTATGCGAGCGTCCCGCACACGGCGGGCTGCGGGAAGGGGGAGTGGCCCGATCAGGCCACCCGCCTCACACCCCCGTGCGTCGGGGACCGCTTGGCGCGGGCGGGGGCTCATGGGGTGCCGTGGGTGAGGCGGGCGTGCAGGGCGCGGGCGGAGGCGTCGGTGAGGGACGCGATCTGGTCGACCACCACACGCTTGCGGGCCCGGTCGTCGTCGGCGGCCGCGAACAGGGCGCGGAACTGCGGGTCGAGGCCGTGCGGGGCGCGTGCGGTGAGCGCCTCGGCCAGCTCGGCGACGACGATCCGCTGGTCGGCCCGGAGCCGCTCCTGCTCGGCGCGCTGCATCACATACCGGTCGGCGACCGCCTTGAGGACGGCGCACTCCAGGCGCGCGGCGCGGGGCACCACCAGCTCGGCGGCATACCGGGTGAGGCGGCGGGGGCCGGCGCCGGGGCCGCCCGGCTCACCGTCGAAGCGGGCTCTGGTGGCGCTCTCCGCGGCCAGGCAGAAGCGGCCGATGAGCTGGCTGGTGGCGTCCTTGAGCCGGGCCTGCGCCATCGCGGAACCGTCGTATCCGTGCGGCCACCAGGGCTGGTCGAGCAGCCGGTCCAGCGCCTCGGCCAGCTCGGCCGGGTCGGTGCCGGCGGGCGCGTACCGGGCGGCGGCCACCTCGAAGACCTCGGCGCGCTCCGGCCCGGAGTGCAGCAGCGCCGGATCGATGTGCCCGGCGTGCAGCCCGTCCTCCACATCGTGCACCGAGTACGCCACATCGTCGGACCAGTCCATGACCTGGGCCTCGAAGCAGATGGCGCCGGGCGGGGCGGCGGCGCGGATCCAGTCGAAGACGGGCCGGTCGTCGTCGTACGCACCGAACTTGGGTGAGCCCGGGTCGGCGGGGTGGCGGCCGCGCGGCCAGGGGTACTTGGTGGCGGCGTCGAGCGCGGCCCGGGTGAGGTTGAGCCCGACGGCGACCAGGCCGTCACCGGTCCCGGGCAGCGGAGAGTCCGGCAGCGGGGAGGCGGGCAGCATGTCGGCCGGGACGAAGCGCTTGGGCTCGATACGGGTGAGCAGCCGCAGGGACTGGGCGTTGCCCTCGAAACCGCCGCAGTCCGCCGCGATCTCGTTCAGCGCCTGCTCGCCGTTGTGCCCGAAGGGCGGGTGGCCGAGATCGTGCGCCAGGCAGGCCGCCTCCACCAGATCCGGATCGCAGCCGAGGGCCGCCCCCAGCTCCCGGCCGACCTGGGCGCACTCCAGGGAGTGGGTGAGGCGGGTACGCGGGCTCGGATCCCAGCCCTGGCCGGCGCCCGGCGGCGTACCGGGCGTGACGACCTGCGTCTTTCCGGCGAGCCTGCGCAGCGCGGCGGAGTGCAGGACCCGGGCGCGGTCCCGCTGGAACGCGGTACGGCCGGGCCGCTTGTCCGGCTCCGGCGCCCAGCGCTCCAGCGCGGCCGCGTCGTATCCGCCCTGCCCGTCTCCCCCGCCTTCCGCACACTCGGAACCGGGGCTTCCCTCATTGCCTGCCATGCACCGACAGTAACCGCAGCCGGTGACAACGGGACGGGACGGGCTTCTGGGGGCAGGTGAGGCGGGTGCCTGTGCGGTGCGTCCGCGCTTGCGGGTCGCCGGAACTGGGGCGGGCGGTAGGGGCGTCGGAGTCATTGTCAGTGGGATGCCCTACGTTGGGTCACAGCAGATCGACGGAGAGTCACCGTCATTGTCGTGTGCTGCGAACTGCGGCCTGCGGCAGGTGACTTGAGGCGGGTGTGCTGGGGATGCCGGGGCCGAGGGTCGGCTTCGGGTGAGCTGGGATCCGGGGGATGCCATGGAGCGGGACGAGGGGCGGCTGCCGGGCGGCTGGGCGGCGCGGTGGCGGGCACGGCCGGAGTGGCTGCTGCGGCTGCCGCGGAACCGCCGCGGTCAGCGCCGGGCGGTACAGGCGCTGGTCGGGCTGTGCGTACTGGCGCTACTTCCGGCCACCTGGCTCTTCCTCACCACGGACGACCGGCTGCGCACCCCGGCCGACGTACCGAGGACAGACGTGGCGGTCGTCTTCGGCGCGGGTCTCTGGGACGGCGAGCCCTCGCCCTATCTGGCCCACCGCCTGGACGCGGCCGCGCGGTTGTACCAGGCGGGCCGGATCAAGGTGGTGCTGGTCACCGGGGACAACAGCCGGGCCTCCTACGACGAACCGGACGCCATGCGCGCCTACCTCACCCGGCACGGAATACCAGGCTCCCGCATCGTGAGCGACTACGCCGGTTTCGACACCTGGGACTCCTGCGCCCGCGCCCACCGGATCTTCGGCGTGGACCGCGCGGTGCTGATCAGCCAGTCCTTCCATATACGCCGCGCGGTCGCCCTCTGCCGCTCGGCCGGCATCCGCCCGTACGGCGTGGGCGTCTCCGAACGGCACGACGTGACCTGGTACTACGGCGCGACGCGGGAGGTCTTCGCGGCGGGCAAGGCAGCCCTGGACGCCGTCTTCCACCCCGACCCGCGCTTCCTGGGGCCCCGAGAGCCGGGCATCCGCCGGGCGCTGTCCGACGGGGGGTGACTGGTGGCTGCCAACTCCGAGGCGGGAAAGGGAGGTTGAGGTCGTGGTCACGGGTCGAGGAGGACGGGCCGTGTCTCAGCCTGCCGTCTCCTGTTCCAGCCAGGTCAGATAGTCGGTGCTGCCGCGGACCACGGGGGTGGCGATGATCTCCGGGGTGTCATAGCCGTGGTGGTGGCTGAGCCAGTTCTCCAGTTCGGGGTAGCGGCCCTCGGTGGTCTTGAAGTGGATCTGCCACTCCTGGGCGGTCTCGACCTCGCCCTTCCAGCGGTAGACGGAGGTGATCGGTCCACTGATCTGGGCGCAGGCGGCGATCCGCTCCTCGACCGCGCCGCGCGCGAGCTGCTGGGCGGATTCGGCGGTGTCCGTGGTGGTGAGCACAGTGAGCCACTGCCCCGGGCTGGTGATGGTGGTCATGACGTCGGGTCCTCTCCTCGCACGATGCGGCGCCACCGGCCTCCGGGTGCCCACACCCCACCGATTGTCACCCCGCCCCCTCCCCCGCCACTACGGGGGCCGTCGAGCCGTTACGCTCTCCGCCGCGGAGGCCCGTACCGCCCCGTGAACGGCCTGCGCGTGGGCCCCACCCCGTACCCCCACACCCCGCGCGCAGGCCCCCGGCGCGAGTCAGCCGCCGTACGGACGTGCCTCTCGGGCCTGCCTCAACGCGAGGCCCCACCAGGTGAGTTGGTCGAAGAGGGCCTTGGCGGCGGCGTCGGCCTGGCCGCCCGGGTCGCGGTGGCGGCCCTCGTCGTCGAAGTGGGCCCCGGCCTGGTGGAAGGAGACGGTCTCCCGGACGGTGACGGTGTGGAGTTCGGCGAAGACCTGCCGCAGATGCTCCACGGCGCGCAGCCCACCCGAGACACCGCCGTACGAGACAAAGCCCACCGGCTTGGCCTGCCACTCGGCGCGGTACCAGTCGAGGAGGTTCTTCAGCGGCGCCGGGTAGGAGTGGTTGTACTCGGGGGTCAGTACGAGGAAGGCGTCGGCGGTCGCCAAACGCCTTTGTACGGAGGCGAGTTGGGCGGCCTCTTCGGGAGTGGGGCGGTCGGTGAGGGCGGCGGGCAGCGGTGGGTCGGCCACGTCCACCACCTCGGCGTCCAGTTCGGGGTGCTGGGCGAGCAGGTCGAGCAGCCAGCGGGCGACGACCGGCCCGAAGCGCCCCGAACGGTTGCTGCCGACGAGCAGCACGACCCGGAGCGGGGCTTCGGCGGACCCAACCGATCCGGCCCCGTTCGGCTCGGTCGCGGTGGGCAGGGCGGTGGGGGCAGCCGTGGAGGGCTGCGTCTCGTGGTTCATAGGGCCACTGTGGAACCTCAACCATTGTTCAGGTCAAGCGGCGATCGCCGGTACGGTGGGCGCATGTCGACGAAGCTCTCGCCCCGCGCCAAGGAGATCACCGTCGGAGAGCTGGCCGAGCGCAGCGGAGTCGCACCCTCCGCACTCCGCTTCTACGAACGCGAAGGCCTCATCCAGAGCCGCCGCACCTCCGGCAACCAACGCCGCTACACCCGCGACACCCTGCGCCGGGTCGCCTTCATCCGGACCTCCCAGCGGCTCGGCATCCCACTCGCCCGGATCCGCGAGGTGCTGGCGCTGCTCCCGGACGACCGCACCCCGGACCGTGCGGACTGGGCCCGTATCTCCGCGTGCTGGCAGGCCGATCTGGACCAGCGGATCACCGCCCTCCAGCGGCTCCGCGACCATCTGTCCGACTGCATCGGCTGCGGCTGCCTCTCCCTCGACCGCTGCGCCCTCTCCAACCCGTACGACGAACTCGCCTCGCACGGCCCGGGCCCACGCCGACTCCTGGAGGACGGCGAGAACGAGGAGCAGGAGGAAGAGGGCGAAGGGAGCAGGGCGAGCGAGGGTAACCAGGTGGGCCGCGAGCGCTCGGCGGAGGCCTGAGCGCAGGGGGATGTCCGGCCTGGGCAACCCGGCAGGGCGCCGACGCCCCGGGTGGCCGGCGCCGTCCGTCACCCGTTCACACTCCGCGTACGCGGTCTGCTTGGGCGGCCGTCGTCCGGCGCGGTGACCTGCTGGAACGGTGGTCGGGGTGGTCTGGGGGGCGGGAGGTACGGCGGTGTGTCGGGTGGGGACCGGCAGGCGTGGGGCGGCGGGAGCCACTTACCTCGGTAGGGCAGGGGCGCGACCGAGGCAGCGGCACGACTGGGGGTGCCGCGGGCCGTGCCCTCCCCAAGGAGCACGCACCATGCGCACAGCCCGCCTGCTGACCGGACCCCTGCTCGCCGCGGCCGGCGCCGCACTCTCCGCCGCGCTCTCCGCCGCCCCGGCACACGCGGCCCCCGCCCACACCACCACCGGCCCGGCCACTCCCGCCCACCGTCCGCCCGCACACCCACCCGCCGCCGCGCACCCGGCCACCGCCACCGCCACCGCACCCGCGCCCGCCCACCGAGCCACCGCCCCCGTCGACGGCGCCCCCCGGCTGGATCTGGTGCCGTCGCCCGCGGCGCCCGGTGGCGGGGTTTCCGCGGGTACCACGGCCTGCGGTTCCACGGGGGCGGCGGGGGATGCCAGTGCGGTGGGGGCGGGGCGGTTCACGTTGGCTCCGGGGGCGGGGGCGCCCGAGGGCGGTGGGGTCGGTGGATTCGAGGTGCCGCCGTCGGCGCAGCCGGGGACGTACCGGATCGTGGCGCGCTGTGCCGACGGGCGGGAGGTGCACGGGGATCTGGTGGTGTCGCTGCCCGCCGGGGAGGGGGCGCGGCCGCACGGCCATGTGAAGACGGGGGTCGGCGGCGCTCTGGGCCCCGACCCCGGGCGGACCGCGGCGGGTGTGGCGGCGCTGGCCGTCGCCGCCGCGGGCGGTACCTGGCTCCTGCATCGCCGCGCGAGAGGCGACGGGGTCTGACGGACACGCCTCCGCTGTCCACCGGTACCGCCGCCGTCCCCTCCGGCGCCGCCGCACCGCGCGGCCCGGAGGGGCGGACGGGCGCGGCACCCGAACCGTGAAGGAGTCCTGGTGCGCAGGATCGGCAACACCCTCATAGCCGCGGTCACCGCGGCCGCGCTCGGCTCGGGCGCCTGGCTGCTGGGGACCGGCGCCGAGGGCCATCCGCCGCCGCAGCCCGCCCCCACCGAGGCCGCCGCGGACGCCGGGCGCACCGGCACCGCCGCCCCCTTGCGGCGCTCGGTGCCGCTGCGGGTCCGTATCCCGTCGATCGGTGTGGACGCGCCGCTGACCGGTCTCGGCCTCACCCCGCAGGGCAGTCTGGACGTGCCGCCGCCGAGGGACCGGAATCTGGCCGGCTGGTACCGGGACGGCACGGTGCCCGGCGCCACCGGCACCGCGGTCATCGCCGGGCATGTCGACAACGCGCAGGGCCCCGCCGTCTTCTACGACCTGGGCAACCTCCGCCGCGGCGCCCGGGTCGAGGTGGCGCGGCGGGACGGCGGCACCGCGGTCTTCACGGTGGACTCGGTCGCCGTCTACGACGCCCGGCACTTCCCCGACCGCAAGGTCTACGGGGCCGCCGCCCGGCCCGAGTTGAGGGTGATCACCTGCGGCGGCGGCTACTCCCCCACCACCGGCTACCAGGGCAATGTGGTGGTCTTCGCGCACCTCACCGGCGGCCGTTGACCCGTCGGCCCGGGTCGCTGCCCGCTCAGGCCAGCCACTGCTCGTAGGCGAGGTCGGCGACGAGGGCGAGGACGACGGTGAGCAGGACGACGCGGACGAAGCCGCTGCCCCGCTTGAGGGCGGTGCGGGCGCCGAGGGTGCCACCGGCCAGGTTGAACAGGGCCATGGGCGCGGCCAGTTGCCACAGGACCACGCCCTGCCAGGCGAACATGGCGAGGGCGCCCACATTGGTGCAGCAGTTGACGATCTTCGCGGTGGCGGAGGCGTGCACCAGGTCCAGGTGGAGCACCGCGGTCAACGCCAGCACCAGGAAGGTGCCGGTGCCGGGGCCGATCAGCCCGTCGTAGCAGCCGATGCCGAGGCCCGCCAGGCCGATCGCGGCGAGGACCCGGCGGCGGGAGGCGGGGCCGGGGGCCGGGGCGGTGCCGAAGGAGGGCCGCAGGATCACGAACGCGGCCACCGCCAGCAGCACCACCATGATCACCGGCTTGAGCACCTCGGTACGCATCCCGGCCGCGAAGAAGGCCCCCACCATCGAACCACCGAGGGCGGCGAGCCCGATGCGTACCGCGATGCCGACGTCCACCCGGGTCCTGCGGATGTAGGTGACGGCGGCGCCGGTGGTGCCGACGATCGCCACCGCCTTGTTGGTGCCGAGCGCGGACGCGGCGGGGGTGCCCGCGGGCAGGCCGAGCAGGAGTGCGGGCAGGAGCAGCAGGCCACCGCCCCCGACCACGGCGTCGATCCAGCCGGCCGCCAGCGCGGCCAGGCACAGCACGATCACCGTGGTCACAGATATGTCGGGCATGATCCGGACCCTATGGACCGGGTGGTCGCGCCGTCCACGCGGGGCAGGTGTGGCGAACCGCACCGGTCGGACGGCGCCGGCCGTGCCGCGCCGATCGGGGGTCAGAGTCCGGCGTAGGTGACCCCGGTGAGCCGCTCGGAGACGGTCCACAGCACCCGTGCGTCCTGGTCGTCGCGGGTCCAGCGGGCGCGCCAGGACTCGGTGGGCGCGCCGCGCAGGCCGAGGGGGCCGGGCCCGGTGAAGGAGTCGGGGCGCACTCCGGGCGCGGTCGCGGCGTAGAGGGTGGGCAGGGCGCCCTGCTCGGGGCTCTCGCCGAGGACACGGTTGCCGAGCTTGGCCATGAGCTCCGCGGCCCGCCGCTGCTCCATGCGGGCACCGGCGGTCTGGAGGTTGGTGGCGGCGTAGCCGGGGTGCGCCGCGGCGGCGATCACCTCGGACCCGGCGGCGGCCAGCCGGCGCGCCAGCTCGTGGACGAAGAGCAGATTGGCGCTCTTGGAACGTGCGTAGGCGACCCAACGCCGGTACCTGCGCTCGCTGTTGACGTCGTTGAGGTCGACCCCGGCCAGGGCGTGCATACCGCTGGACAGGACGACGACCCGGGCGCCCGCGGTGTCCACCAGGGCCGGCATGAGCAGTCCGGTCAGTGCGAAGTGCCCGAGGTGGTTGACGCCGAACTGGCTCTCGAAGCCGTCCTCGGTGAGCCGGTACGGCAGCGCCATCACCCCGGCGTTGTCCACCAACAGGTCGAGCCGGTCGTGCTGCTGGGCGAAGCCGTCGGCGAACTCCCGTACGGAGGCCAGGGATCCGAGGTCGAGCCGGGCCAACTCGACGTCGGCGTCCGGGACTTCGGCGCGCAGCCGCTCGACGGCCGCCTCGCCCCGCTCCGGACTGCGGCAGGCCAGCACGGTACGCGCGCCGCGCCGGGCCAACTCCCGTGCGGTGACGTATCCGAGCCCGCTGTTCGCCCCGGTCACCACGGCCACCCGGCCGCTCAGCCCCGGCATGTCCCGCACCGTCCATCCCGCCATACCGATCCCCGTTCCCGAGTTTCCCTCGTCTCACCGTGCCTGCCACAACCGACGGGGCCACGGTACGGGGCGCGCCACCGCTGCGGGGACAGAGGCGCGTAAAGAGGGGGCACGGTACGGGTGTTGACGGGCGGAGCCGGGCGGTCGGGGTACCGACACCGGCCGCCCGGCGGTCTCTCAGCGGCTGTCGCTGCCGTGGGAGGCGGCGGCCGCGCGGCCGGCCTCCAGGCGGGCCACCGGGATGCGGAACGGTGAGCAGGACACGTAGTCCAGGCCCACCTCGTGGAAGAAGTGCACCGATTCGGGGTCGCCGCCGTGCTCGCCGCAGATGCCGAGCTTGAGGTCGGGGCGGGTGGCCCGGCCCGCCTCCGCCGCGTCCCGGACGAGCTTGCCGACGCCGTCCTTGTCGATGGTCTCGAACGGGGACACCCCGAAGATGCCCTTCTCCAGGTAGGCGGTGAAGAAGCTGGCCTCGACGTCGTCCCGGCTGAAGCCCCACACGGTCTGGGTCAGGTCGTTGGTGCCGAAGGAGAAGAACTCGGCGGCCTCCGCGATCTGCCCGGCGGTGAGCGCGGCCCGGGGCAGTTCGATCATGGTGCCGAGGGCGAGCTTCAGTTCCACGTCGGCGGCGGCCTGGACCTCGGCGATGACCTGCTCGGCCTCGTCGCGGACCAGTTCCAGTTCCTGCACGGTGCCCACCAGCGGGATCATGACCTCGGCGCGCGGGTCGCCGCCGCCGGCCAGGCGCTCGGCCGCGGCCTCCGCGATGGCCCGTACCTGCATGGTGAACAGGCCGGGGATGACCAGGCCGAGGCGGACACCGCGCAGGCCCAGCATCGGGTTCTGCTCGTGCAGCCGGTGGACGGCCTGGAGGAGCCGCAGTTCGTTCTCGTGGGGCTCCTTGCGGGACTCGGCGAGGGCGACCCGTACCGACAGTTCGGTGATGTCGGGGAGGAACTCGTGCAGCGGCGGGTCGAGGAGGCGGACCGTGACGGGCAGCCCGTCCATCGCCTCGAACAGTTCCACGAAGTCCCGCTTCTGCACCGGCAGCAGCGATTTGAGGGCGTCCTCGCGCTCGCTGTCGGAGTCGGCGAGGATCAGCCGCTCGACGTGTTCGCGGCGCTCGCCGAGGAACATGTGCTCGGTGCGGCAGAGGCCGATGCCCTGGGCGCCGAACCGGCGGGCGCGCAGCGCGTCCTCCGCGTTGTCCGCGTTGGCCCGCACCCGCAGCCGGCGGACCCGGTCCGCGTAGGCCATGATCCGGTGGACGGCGGCGACCAGTTCGTCCGCGTCGTCGGCCCCGGCGTGCATCCGGCCCTCGAAGTACTCCACGACCGGTGAGGGCACCACCGGCACCTCCCCGAGGTACACCTTGCCGCTGGAGCCGTCGATGGAGACCAGGTCGCCCTCCTCCACGACGACGCCGCCGGGCGCGGTGAGCCGGCGCCGCTTGGTGTCGACCTCCAGTTCCTCGGCGCCGCACACACAGGTCTTGCCCATCCCGCGGGCGACGACCGCGGCGTGCGAGGTCTTGCCGCCGCGGGAGGTGAGGATGCCCTCGGCGGCGATCATGCCGTCCAGGTCGTCGGGGTTGGTCTCGCGGCGGATCAGGATGACCCGCTCACCGGAGCGGGACCACTTGATCGCGGTGTAGGAGTCGAAGACGGCCTTGCCGACGGCGGCGCCCGGTGAGGCGGCGAGACCGCGGGCGATCTTCTCGACCTGGGCGGTGTCGTCGAAGCGGGGGAACATCAACTGCGCGAGCTGCGCCCCGTTGACCCGTTGCAGCGCCTCCGCCTCGTCGATCAGGCCCTGGTCGACGAGCTGGGTGGCGATCCGGAACGCGGCCGCGGCGGTGCGCTTGCCGACGCGGGTCTGGAGCATCCACAACTGGCCGCGCTCGATGGTGAATTCGATGTCGCAGAGATCCTTGTAGTGGTTCTCCAGGGTCTCCATGATCTGCATCAGCCGGTCGTAGGACTGCTTGTCGATCTGCTCCAGTTCGGCCAGCGCGACCGTATTGCGGATACCGGCGACCACGTCCTCGCCCTGCGCGTTCTGCAAGTAGTCGCCGTAGACGCCCTGTTGGCCGCTGGCCGGGTCGCGGGTGAAGGCGACGCCGGTGCCGGAGTCGGGGCCGAGGTTGCCGAAGACCATGGAGCAGATGTTGACCGCGGTGCCGAGGTCGTGCGGGATGCGCTCCTGGCGGCGGTACAGCCGGGCGCGGTCGCCGTTCCAGGAGTCGAAGACCGCCTTGATGGCGAGGTCCATCTGCTCGCGCGGGTCCTGCGGAAAGTCGCGCCCCGCCTGGGACTTGACGATCTTCTTGAACCGCGCGACCAGCTTCTTCAGCTCCGCCGCACCGAGGTCGGTGTCGACGGTGACCTTCTTCGCCGCCTTCGCCGCCTCCAGCGCCTCCTCGAAGAGTTCGCCGTCGACGTCCAGCACGGTCTTGCCGAACATCTGGATGAGCCGCCGGTAGGAGTCCCAGGCGAAGCGCTCGTCGCCGGCCTGCTGGGCGAGGCCCTGCACCGAGGCGTCGGAGAGGCCGATGTTGAGGACGGTGTCCATCATGCCGGGCATGGAGAACTTCGCGCCCGAACGGACCGACACCAGAAGGGGGTTGTCGGGCTGGCCGAGCTTCTTGCCCATGGCCTGCTCCAGCGCGTCGAGGTGGCCGCTCACCTCGTCACGGAGTGCCGCCGGTTCCTCGCCGCTGTCCAGGTAGACCTTGCACGCCTCGGTTGTGATGGTGAAGCCCGGAGGGACCGGAAGACCCAGATTGGTCATCTCCGCGAGGTTCGCGCCCTTTCCACCGAGAAGGTCTTTGAGGTCCCTGTTGCCCTCGGTGAAGTCGTAAACGAACTTGGCTACGTGGGGATCTTTGTTTTCCGACACGGGTCTCGACTCCTCGGGACGCGGTGGCTGCCCTGACGGCGAGGAACATACCCAGATCGAAGGGTTCTGGGTACGTCCACTCGTGCGCCATACGGCCTTGACCGAGCGTCGGCCAGGAGATCGAAAGTGACGGCAGGACGCCACATGGACGCCCGCCGTGTTCAAGTCCCGAACGTTCACATACCCGTGGATGACTTTGGGCGCTCACCTGAGCGGGATTGAACGCATTCGAGTTCGGCCGCTGAAAACCAAGAAGGTGGCACTGGGTGCCAGACCTTGGAGAAGTGCAGACGAGGGCCTCCCGCTCGTCTGAGCAGATGATCGATCAAAGGTGGCGAGAATCACGCGCTCCGGCCCACCCGGGTCCCACCATCCGGACACCGCCGCCGGAACGGCAACCCGGTGGCGCCCGCCGCCACCCGCCCCCGGCGCACACCCGGCCCCGGAGTACGGTCGATGCCTCACGGGGCGGGGACACGGCGGACGCGCGCGAGCGGGGGTGCGGGACGGTGGGCGGCGGGACTCTCGCACTGCTCGCGCTGGTGGTGGCGGTCGCCGCCTTCGTCCAGGGCACCAGCGGCCTCGGTTTCGCGCTGATCGTCGCCCCGGTGGCCGGCCTGCTCCAGCCGGAACTGCTGCCCGTCTTCGTCCTGACCGCGATGATCCCGCTCAACCTGTATGTGGCGTGGCGGGAGCGGGACAGTCTGGATCTGAGCGGGGCCCGCTGGATCACCGCGGCCCGGCTGCTGGCGACCCCCGCGGGGCTGCTGCTGCTCCGGGCGATCCCCGCGGACAGCCTCGGTCTGGTGGTGGGAGTGTCCACCGTGCTGGCCGCGCTGGTCAGCCTGGCCGCGCCCGCGTTCACCCCGGGGCGGGGTGCCTTTGTGGGCGCCGGGTTGATCACCGGGCTCACCGAGACCGCCACCGGGGTCGGCGGTCCACCGCTCGCCCTCGTCTACCAGCACCGGCCGCCCGCGGAGCTGCGTTCGACGGTGGCGGTCTGCTTCCTGGTCGGTGAAGTCGCCTCGCTGGCGCTGCTGTTCGCCACCGGGCAGGGGCGTCCGGCGCAGCTCGGGTGGGCGCTGCTGCTGCTTCCCGCGCTGGCCGTCGGGGCGTGGCTGAGCCGGCTGGTGCACCAGCGGCTGGACGCGGTCCGGATGCGGCTGGTGGTCCTGGTCTTCGCCCTGGTGTCCGGGGCGGTGCTGATCTTCGGGCCTTGAGCCGCTTGCGGAGGCCCCTGCCTCAGCCCCCCGAGGTGTCCAGCTCCGCGTCGGCGGCCACGCCCGTGTCGTCGTACGGGTCCCTCAGCCAGCCGTCGGGGAGGACCACGCGGTTCTTGCCCGAGGTGCGGCCGCGGGGGCCGTCGGCGCCGGGCGGCCAGGGCTGGTCCAGGTCCAACTCGGCGAGCTGCGCCTCCAGTTCGGCCAGCGAGGAGGTCACCGCGAGGCTCCGCCGCATCTCCGAGCCGACCGCGAAGCCCTTGAGGTACCAGGCGACGTGCTTGCGGAAGTCGATGACGCCGCGGGCCTCGTCGCCGAGCCACTCGCCGAGGAGTGCCGCGTGACGCAGCATCACGGCGGCCACCTCGCGCAGTCCGGGGGTGGCCGGTGCCCCGCCGCCCTCGAAGGCGGCGACCAGATCGCCGAAGAGCCAGGGCCGCCCCAGGCAGCCGCGGCCCACGACCACCCCGTCGCAGCCCGTCTCACGCATCATGCGGCGGGCGTCCGCCGCGGACCAGATGTCGCCGTTGCCGAGCACCGGGATCTCGGGCACCCGCTCCTTGAGCCGGGCGACGGCCTCCCAGTCGGCGGTGCCGCCGTAGTGCTGGGCGGCGGTGCGGCCGTGCAGGGCGATGGCGGTGATCCCCTCCTCGACGGCGATCCGCCCGGCGTCCAGGAAGGTGAGGTGGTCCTCGTCGATGCCCTTGCGCATCTTCATGGTGACCGGCAGCTCCCCCGCCCCCGCGACCGCCTCCCGCAGGATGGCCCGCAGCAGCGGCCGCTTGTACGGGAGCGCGGAGCCGCCGCCCTTGCGGGTGACCTTCGGCACCGGACAGCCGAAGTTGAGGTCGATGTGGTCGGCGAGGCCCTCCTCCGCGATCATGCGGACGGCCTTGCCCACGGTGGCCGGGTCGACACCGTAGAGCTGGATGGAGCGGGGGGTCTCGCTCGGGTCGAAGTGGATCAACTGCATGGTCTTCTCGTTGCGTTCGACCAGTGCCCGGGTGGTGATCATCTCGCTGACGAAGAGGCCCTTGCCGCCGGAGAACTCCCGGCACAGGGTGCGGAACGGCGCGTTGGTGATACCGGCCATGGGGGCCAGCACCACCGGCGGCTGCACGGTGTGCGGTCCGATGGCGAGGGCGGGAGCGGTACGGGGCGGGACGGTGGCCATGCCCCCCATTCTCACGTATCGCGGGACCAGGACCCAAGGTCATTAGTTAGGCGTACTATTGATGAATGCCTGAGCTGAGTTCCCGCCGGAGGCTGCTGGTCCTCGCCATCTGCTGTATGAGCCTGCTCATCGTCAGCCTGGACAACACCGTCCTGAACGTCGCGCTCCCCTCCCTCCAGCGCGAGCTGCACGCCGGGGTCTCCGGCCTCCAGTGGACGATCGACGCCTACACCCTGGTACTGGCCTCGCTGCTGATGCTCGCCGGTTCCACGGCGGACCGGATCGGGCGGCGGCGGGTCTTCACCGCCGGGCTGGTGATCTTCTCCCTGGGCTCGCTGCTCTGCTCCCTCGCCCCCGGCCTCCAGTGGCTGGTGGTGTTCCGGATGGTGCAGGCGGTCGGCGGCTCGATGCTCAACCCGGTCGCCATGTCGATCATCACCAACACCTTCACCGACCCCCGCGAACGCGCCCGCGCCATCGGCGTCTGGGGCGGCGTCGTCGGTATCTCGATGGCCGCGGGCCCGCTGATCGGCGGGCTGCTGGTGGAATCCGTCGGCTGGCGCTCCATCTTCTGGATCAACCTGCCCGTCGGCCTCGCCGCCCTGCTGCTGACCCTGCGCTACGTACCCGAGTCCAGAGCCCCGCACCCCCGCCGCGCCGACCCCGTCGGACAGCTCCTGGTGATCGCCCTGCTCGGCTCCCTCACCTACGCCATCATCGAGGCCCCGCACGCCGGTTGGACCTCCCCGCACACCCTGCTGCTCGCCCTGGTGGCGCTCGCCGCCCTCGCCGCGCTGCTCTACTACGAGCCGCGTCGCGCCGAACCTCTCATCGACCTGCGGTTCTTCCGCAGCGCACCGTTCAGCGGCGCCACCGCGATAGCCGTCAGCGCCTTCGCCGGCCTCGGCGGCTTCCTCTTCCTCAGCACCCTCTACCTCCAGGACGTACGGGGGATGAGTGCGCTCGGCGCCGGGCTGTGGATGCTGCCGATGGCCGCCGTCACCATGATCTGCGCCCCGCTGTCCGGCCGTCTGGTGGGCAGCCGGGGGCCGCGGCTGCCGCTGCTGCTGGCGGGCGTGGCGATCACCGCGAGCGGACTGCTCTTCGCCGCCTTCGACGCGGAGGCCTCCGCCGCCACCCTCCTCACCGGCTATGTCCTCTTCGGCCTGGGCTTCGGCTTCGTCAACGCCCCCATCACCAACACCGCCGTCTCCGGAATGCCCCGCGCCCAGGCGGGAGTTGCGGCCGCCGTCGCCTCCACCAGCCGCCAGATCGGCACCACCCTGGGCGTGGCCGTGATCGGCGCGGTCCTCGCCTCCGGGGTGGACCCGGCCCACTACGCCACCGGCTTCGCCGCCGCCAGCCGACCCGCCTGGTGGATCCTCACCGGCTGCGGCCTGGCCGTCCTGCTGCTGGGCGCCGTCACCAGCGGCCGCTGGGCGCGCGCCACGGCGGCCCGGACCGCGGAGCTCCTCGACGGCGCCACGTCCCGCCCGGCCCCCGACCGCCGCGGCGCCCGCCGCTGACGGCCGGTGCCCGCGGCCTCGTCCACACGCTTCACCGGCCGACGACGGTCACGTTCCCGATCCCCAGCGCCCCGACCGGGCGCCGGAAGCGAGCGGCGTCACCGACGAGGACGGTGACGAGGCGGTGGCCGTACCGGACCGCCAGACCGTTGCCGAGTGTGCCGTACTCGGGTGCCGGGAAGGCCCACGGCCTGGGCTCGCCCGGCGGGGGCTGGGGAGGGAGCTCCATCGTGGGCAGCTCGTCACCGGGCCGGCTCCTGGGTCTCGGTGGTGTCGGCGGCCCCGCGGTCGCGTGCCGGGGTCACCGGCCGGCCGGCGTTTCGTCCCGCGTGAGGGCGAACTCGGCGATCCAGAGGCCGGGCACCGGTTCCGCCGAGCCGGCCCGGGAGAAGCCGAGACTCTCGTAGAGGGCGACGGCCGGCCCGTTCTCCGCACCCGTACTCACCAGCACCCGCCGGCTCTGCCGCTGTTCCGTCAGGAGGTGCCTGATCAGGCGGGTGGCGAGCCCACGACGGAACCAGTCCGGATCGACACACACCCGATCGATGTCCACATCGGTCGTCCCGTCCAGGAAACTCCATGCGACGAACGCCCTGATCTCCCCCTGCCCTCCGGTCGCACAGAGCCAGCGCAGTGGCCGCGCCCGCATCTCACTCAGGCTCTCCCGCAGTGCGGGGATTCCGTCGAAGCCGATCAGTTCCGCCTCAACGGCATAGGAACGACGCCCGAGTTCGTACACGGAGAGCGCCGTCACCTCGTCGTCGAGGCCCACCTCACGGAACGTGAACTCCGCATCGCCGCCGACCTCCCGCGCCGGCCCACCCGAATCGGCCACACCATCCCCCTCTTACTTCACGACGCGAACTTCACGACGCGAACTTCACGTTGCTTCACGATGCTTGACGCGGATACCGGTGACCGCGGCAGCCGCATTCGCCCTCCACATATCTGTCGGCGTGTTCTCGCCGGGCAGCGCGGAGCCCCCGCCGCTCCGTGTCGGGAGCGGCGGGGGCTCGGTCGTGCGGCGGGCCGCTCGGGGCGGAGCCCGGTCAGCAGCCGATCAGGCGGGAGGCGAGGTAGCTCTCGATCTGGTCGAGGGAGACGCGCTCCTGCTTCATGGTGTCCCGCTCGCGGACGGTCACCGCGTTGTCGTCGAGGGTGTCGAAGTCGACGGTGACGCAGAACGGGGTGCCGATCTCGTCCTGGCGGCGGTAGCGGCGGCCGATGGCGCCGGCGTCGTCGAACTCGATGTTCCAGTGCTGGCGCAGCGCCTGGGCCAGGCCCTTGGCCTTGGGCGACAGGTCGGGGTTGCGGGACAGCGGGAGGACCGCGGCCTTCACCGGGGCCAGCCGCGGGTCGAGCCGCAGCACGGTGCGCTTCTCCATCTTGCCCTTGGCGTTGGGCGCCTCGTCCTCGATGTAGGCGTCCAGCAGGAAGGCGAGCATGGTGCGGCCGACACCCGCCGCCGGCTCGATGACATACGGGGTCCAGCGCTCGCCGGCCTCCTGGTCGAAGTAGGAGAGGTCCTGGCCGGAGGCCTTGGCGTGGGCGCCGAGGTCGTAGTCCGTACGGTTGGCGACGCCCTCCAGCTCGCCCCACTCACCGCCGCCGAAGCGGAAGCGGTACTCGATGTCGGCGGTGCGCTTCGAGTAGTGGGAGAGCTTCTCCTTCGGGTGCTCGAACCAGCGCATGTTCTCCTCGCGCAGCCCGAGGCCGGTGTACCAGTTCCAGCGCTGCTCCATCCAGTACTCGTGCCACTCCTCGTCTTCGCCGGGCTTGACGAAGAACTCCATCTCCATCTGCTCGAACTCGCGGGTGCGGAAGATGAAGTTGCCCGGGGTGATCTCGTTGCGGAAGGACTTGCCCATCTGGGCGATGCCGAACGGCGGCTTGCGGCGCGAAGTCTGCTGCACCTGGGCGAAGTTGGTGAAAATACCCTGCGCGGTCTCGGGCCGCAGATAGGCGACGGAGCCACTGTCCTGGGTGGGGCCGAGGTGGGTGGAGAGCAGGCCGGAGAACTGCTTGGGCTCGGTGAACTGGCCCTTGTTGCCGCAGTTGGGGCAGTTGACCTCGGTGAGGCCGTCCTGCGGGAGGCGGCCGTGCTTCGCCTCGAAGGCCTCCTCCAGGTGGTCCGCACGGAACCGCTTGTGACAGGAGGTGCACTCGGTCAGCGGGTCGGTGAAGGTGGCGACGTGCCCGGAGGCCTCCCACACCTCCGTCGCCAGGATCACCGAGGAGTCAATGCCGACGACGTCCTCGCGCGAGGTGACCATGTTGCGCCACCACTGGCGCTTGAGGTTCTCCTTCAGCTCCACGCCCAGCGGACCGTAGTCCCAGGCGGCGCGCTGGCCACCGTAGATCTCACTGCACGGGTAGACGAAGCCACGGCGCTTGCTCAGGCTGACGATGGTGTCGATCTTGTCGGCGGCCACGGTGCTCTCTTCATTACGACGGCGATCACGGGACAGGAGCGCCTCAGGGGCGAATGCTTCAGGTTACCGGCGTCCGCACCCCCCGGATCAAATCGGTACCCCACTTTCCGTGACGGCCCGTCCCATATCTCCCGGCCGTGCGCGGAAGGTGCGAAGGGGTGGGACGAAAAGGTCCTGACCGGGCAGTCAATATTGACAATCGTTCCCAGCATTGTTGAAAATGACTTTCATGAACGTACGACGCCATCTGATACCCACCGCCGCCGCCACCGCCACCGTCCTCACCCTGGGCGCCCTCACCGGCTGCTCCGCCTTCGAGGACGACGGTGCGGGGGACGGTCGGAGCGGCGGCCGGCTCGACGTGGTGGCGTCCTTCTATCCCATGGCC
This sequence comes from Streptomyces sp. NPDC058045, assembly GCF_042885635.1. NCBI lineage: Bacteria > Bacillati > Actinomycetota > Actinomycetes > Kitasatosporales > Streptomycetaceae > Streptomyces > Streptomyces sp. NPDC058045. The sequence continues at coordinate 128,870 of NZ_JBHVRR010000002.1, forward strand.
TACCTCGCCGAGCAGATAGGCGCCGACCACGTCCGTGTCACCAACCTCACCGGCCCCGGCCAGGAGCCGCACGACCTGGAGATCAGCGCCAAGCAGCGCGGCCAGATAGAGAAGGCCGACGCGGCCCTCTACCTCAAGGACCTCCAGCCCTCCGTGGACGAGGCCATCAAGCAGTCCGGGGTGCGCACCAAGATCGACGCGGCCTCCCTGACCACCCTGGAGAAGCACGGCAGCGAGGTCGGCGGGCACCACGATCACGGCGACCACGATCACGGCGACGAACACGGCCACGACCACGGCGGCGAAGGTCTGGACCCGCACGTCTGGCTCGACCCGGTCCGCTACGCCAAGGTCGCCAAGGGCGTCGGCAAGGCCCTCGCCAAGGCCGACCCGGACCACGCCGCCGACTACCGGAAGAACACCAGCGCCCTGGTCGGCAAGCTGGACGACCTCGACGGCCGCTACCGCGCCGGGCTGAAGAACACCGAACGCAAGACCTTCATCACCACCCACGCCGCCTTCGGCTACCTCGCCGAGCGCTACGGCCTCACCGAGGAGGCCATCAGCGGTCTCGACCCGGAGAGCGAGCCCAGCGCCGCCCGCGTCCGCGAACTCCAGCACCTGGCAAAGGAGGACGGCGCCACCACCGTCTTCTACGAGACCCTGGTCTCCGACAAGACCGCCAAGACCCTCGCCGGCGACGCCCATCTGCGCACCGACGTCCTCGACCCGATCGAGGGCATCACCGGCAAGTCCCGCGGCCAGGACTACGTCCAGGTCATGGACGCCAACCTGAAGGCGCTGCAGAAGGCGCTCGGCAGCAAGTGACCGCTCCACCCGCGGTACCCGCAGTATCGGAGGCACCCGCCATGGACCGCACCGCGTCCGGCCGCAGCACCGGCCGGCCCGTCATATCCCTGCGCGGGGTCACCGCGGAGCTCGGCGCCCGGCCGGTGCTGCGCGGCATCGACCTGGCCGTGCACTCCGGCGAGGTCGTCGCCCTGCTCGGCGCCAACGGCTCCGGGAAGTCCACCGCCGTCCGCACCCTGATCGGGCAGGTCCCGGCCACCTCCGGCGAGATCGAACTCTTCGGCACCCCCCGCCGCCGTTTCCGGGACTGGTCCCGCGTCGGCTATGTACCGCAGCGCACCACCGCGGCCGGCGGGGTGCCGGCCACCGTGCGCGAGGTGGTCTCCTCCGGCCGTCTCTCCCGCACCCGCTTCGGCCTGCCCCGCCGCGCCGACCGGGAGGCGGTACGCCGGGCCCTGGAACTGGTCGGCCTGGCGGACCGGGCCGGGGACTCGGTGAACGCTCTCTCCGGCGGCCAGCACCAGCGGGTGCTGATCGCCCGCGCCCTGGCCGCCGAACCGGAGCTGCTGGTGATGGACGAGCCGATGGCCGGTGTCGACCTGGCCAGCCAGGAGGTGCTCGCCGAGACCCTGCGCAGCCAGGTCGCGGCCGGCACCACCGTCCTGCTGGTCCTGCACGAACTGGGGCCGCTGGAGCCGCTGATCGACCGTGCGGTGGTACTCCGGGACGGCTGCGTCATCCACGACGGACCGCCTCCCGCGGCCGTGGGCCAGCATGCGCTTCCCGGCCACGACCATGTGCACCCGCACTCCGACCATCTCCCGCCGGCCCGCGCCGGCCTGCTCAGCTAGGGCCCGGCATGGACATCCTCGACTACGCCTTCATGCAGCGCGCGCTGCTCGCCGCCGTCCTCGTCGGTGTCACCGCGCCGGCCATCGGCGTCTACCTGGTGCAGCGCCGCCAGGCCCTGATGGGCGACGGCATCGGCCATGTCGCCATGACCGGCGTCGGCCTCGGCTTCCTGCTCTCCACCTCCCCGGTGTGGATGGCCACCGTGGTCTCCATCGCGGGCGCCGTCGCCATGGAACTGATCCGCTGGTACGGCAGGACCCGCGGCGACATCGCCCTCGCCATGCTCTTCTACGGCGGTATGGCGGGCGGTGTGATGCTGGTCAACCTGGCGCCGGGCGGCTCCACCGCCAACCTCGGCTCCTATCTGTTCGGTTCGCTCTCCACCGTCTCCGCCGCCGACCTCCGGGCGATCTGCGTACTGGCCGCGCTGGTGGCGCTGGTCACCGTGGGGCTGCGGCGGCAGCTCTTCGCGGTCAGCCAGGACGAGGAGTTCGCCCGGGTCACGGGGCTGCCGGTGCGGGCGCTGAACCTGCTGATCGCGGTGACCGCGGCGGTCACCGTGTCGGTGGCGATGCGGGTGGTGGGGCTGCTGCTGGTGAGTGCGCTGATGGTGGTGCCGGTGGCCGCCGCCCAGCAGTTGGCCCGGAGCTTCGCGGCCACCTTCGCCCTCGCGGTGGCGATCGGCGTCTCGGTCGCCCTCGGCGGCACCGTCACCTCCTACTACCAGGACGTACCGCCCGGCGCGACCATCGTGCTGCTGGCCATCGCCGCCTTCGTGGCGCTGACCGCGGCGGCCGCACCGCTCGCCCGGCGACGGGCCGGAGCGGCCGCGCGGGCCGCCGGGGACCCGGCCGAGTGCACCGTGCCCGAGCCCCGGCCGGACCCGGCCACCGGCGAACTGCCGGACGGAATGCGGGAGTCCGCCACCGGCTGACGGAGGTCCGCCGCCCCGTCCGCCCCCGGCTGGCACAATGGCCGGAAGGTGCAAGGTGAGGAGGCAATCGTGGCAGCCCCGGTACGAGGCAGGTCCACCCGGCAGCGTGCGGCGGTAGCGGCCGCTCTCGACGACGTGGACGAGTTCCGCAGCGCCCAGGAACTCCACGACATGCTGCGGCACAAGGGCGACTCGGTCGGGCTCACCACGGTCTACCGCACCCTCCAGTCCCTGGCCGACGCGGGCGAGGTGGATGTGCTGCGCACCTCGGAGGGCGAGGCGGTGTACCGCCGCTGCTCCAGCGAGGACCACCACCATCACCTGGTCTGCCGGAGCTGCGGCAAGGCCGTCGAGGTGGAGGGGCCCGCGGTGGAGAAGTGGGCCGAGGCCATCGCCGCAGAGCATGGCTATGTGAACGTGGCCCACACCATCGAGATCTTCGGCACCTGCGCGGACTGCGCGGCGGCCGAGGGCTGACCCCGGCCGCCGCCCCGCCCCGGCTCAGCGCCCGGCGGGGTCCCTGCCGTCCGCGGCCGCCTTCTCGTTCGCCTTCTCGTCAGGGAGGGCGCCGCCGAAGCGGCGGTCCCGGGAGGCGTACTCCAGGCAGGCGCGCCACAGGTCCCGGCGGTCGAAGTCCGGCCAGAGCACGTCCTGGAACACCATCTCCGCGTAACTCGACTGCCAGATCAGGTAGTTGGAGGTGCGCTGCTCGCCGCTGGGGCGCAGGAAGACGTCCACGTCCGGCATGTCCGGGTAGTAGAGGTACTTGGCGAAGGTCTTCTCGTTGACCTTGCCCGGGTCGAGGCGGCCGGCGGCCACATCGCGGGCGAGGGCCTGGGCGGCGTCGGCGATCTCGGCGCGGCCGCCGTAGTTGACGCAGAAGTACAGCGTCATCGCGTCGTTGTCCTTGGTCTGCTCCTGGGCGATCTGGAGTTCCTGCACCACGGACTTCCACATCCTGGGCATCCGTCCCACCCAGCGGATGCGGATGCCCAGTTCGTCCATCTCGTCGCGGCGGCGGCGGATCACGTCCCGGTTGAAGTTCATCAGGAAGCGGACCTCGTCCGGGGACCGCTTCCAGTTCTCGGTGGAGAAGGCGTAGAGGGAGAGGTTCTTCACGCCCATCTCCAGGCAGCCCTTGAGGACGTCCAGGACGACGCCCTCGCCGACCTTGTGGCCCTCGGTGCGGGGCAGGCCCCGGTCCTTCGCCCAGCGGCCGTTGCCGTCCATGACGACCGCCACATGCCGCGGCACCAGCTCGCCGGGGATCTTCGGCGGCCGCGCACCCGAGGGATGCGGCTCCGGCGCCTTGTACTCGCGGCGGGACCGTCCGAGGATTCCACGTCGTGCCATGGGTATAGCTCCTAGCTCTTCTCTACGTACCGCAGCGACCTGAGGCCGCGCTCCAGGTGCCAGTGCAGATATGCCGACACCAGCCCGCCGCCCTCCCGGACGTACCGGGGCTCGCAGGCGTCCGCCGTCGCCCAGTCCCCGGTGAGCAGCGCACCGAGCAGGGCGAGGGCCTGCGCCGAGGGTACGACGCTGCCGGGGGCCCGGCAGTCGCCGCATACGGATCCGCCGGCCGCCACCGAGAAGAACCGGTTGGGCCCCGGCAGGCCGCACTTGGCGCAGTCGCCGAAGCTGGGCGCGTAGCCGTTCACGGCGAGGGAGCGGAGCAGGAAGGCGTCCAGCACCAGGCGCGGCTCGTGCTCCCCGCGGGCCAGCGTCCGCAGTCCGCCGACGAGCAGCAGATACTGCTGCACGGCCGGTTCGCCCTCGTGGTCGGTGAACCGCTCGGCGGTCTCCAGCATGGCGGTGCCCGCGGTGTAGCGGGCGTAGTCGGTGACGATGCCGCCGCCGTAGGGGGCGATGGTCTCGCTCTGGGTGCACAACGGCAGCCCGCGGCCGACGAGTTCACCGCCGCGGGCGAAGAACTGCACATCGACGTGGGAGAACGGCTCCAGCCGCGCGCCGAACTTGGACTTGGTGCGGCGTACGCCGCGGGCGACGGCGCGTACCCGGCCGTGGCCGCGGGTCAGAAGCGTGATGATGCGGTCGGCCTCACCGAGCTTCTGGGTCCGCAGCACGACGCCGTCGTCCCGGAACAGACTCATGCCACCCATTCTCGCGCACCGCGGACACCGCCCCGCTCGCACGGGGTGGACCGGGGGCGCGCGGGGCGGCCGGGGTCAGGAGGGCGTGGTGCGCACCGAGTCGAGGAGCTGGACGACGGTCTCGGGGCTGAGGCCGAGGGCGCTGCCGACGGTGCTGAGCACCTCGCGTTCGGCCGGGGTGTAGGTGCCGTCGGCGAGCGCGATCCGGGCCGCCTGCACCAGGACCGACTCGCGGCCGGCCGCCGAGAGGTGCGGGGCCAGCGGGTCCAGCGCCTCGTGCAGCTCTATGGCCAGGCCCACCCGGCCCTGCCCGCACTGCTCGGGCAGCAGCCGCCCGGTGTCCGCGGCGACGGCCTCCACCAGTGCGGCAAGCCGCGCCTCGGTGCAGTCGTCGTACCCGGCGGCCCGTACGGTGGCGGCCGCCGTCTCCAGCGGGGCGCGGTCCGGGATGCCGTCGGCGGCGAGGACGGCGAGCGCCACGGTGTGCACGGCGTCCCGCAGCATCCCGGCGAAGCGGTGGGTGGTGGGGTGGTCGAGGACGCCGGTGCCGTGCCGTTCGCCGCAGCCGCCGCACTCCACGACGGGGCCCGCGATGCCGCGCGGCAGCAGCGGGACACCGAGGACGGTGAAGCGCCGGCGGCCGGTGCGGCGACGGTAGTTGCGGTCCCCGCCGCAGCCGGGGCAGAAGAACTCGCCGTCCGAGGTGGTGGTCCACGCGGTGCGGGTGCCTACGAGACGTGACGGACGAATGGTGTGAAAGTAGCGTCCCCATCCTGGCAGCACGTGGCACCTCCGTAACTCCCCGGCCCGTCTCGCGGGCACGGAGACTCCCCCACGGCACCATCGCCGCGTGGGCGTGATGTTAGCCACATCGGTCGGGCGGCGTCATCACCCCGGACGGGAGCAGGCCGAGACACGCCGGTCCCGCCTGCCCTCAACAGGCAGGCGGGACCGGGCAATTCACACCTCGGGTGGGTTATCGCGCCGCGCGGTTGACCGCGGAGACCACGGCCTTCAGCGAGGCACGGGTGGTGTTGGCGTCGATGCCGATACCCCAGAGCACCTTCCCGTCGATGGCGCACTCGATGTACGAGGCGGCCTGCGCGGAGGCGCCCTCGCTCATGGTGTGCTCGGTGTAGTCCAGCAGCCGTACGTCGATGCCGATGGACTGCAGGGCGTCGAAGAAGGCGGAGATCGGGCCGTTGCCGGAGCCGGTCAGCTCGGTGGCGGTGCCGTCCACCTCGGCCTGCACCGTCAGGGTGTCCACCCCGTCGGTGTCGGTGGTGGTCTGCCCGGCGTTCACCTGGATACGGCCCCACGGGTCGTCCGGGTTGGGCAGGTACTCGTCGCGGAAGGCGTCCCAGATGGCCTTGGGGGTGGCCTCGCCGCCGTCGGCGTCGGTCTTCGCCTGGATCAGCCGGGAGAACTCGATCTGCATCCGGCGCGGCAGGTCCAGCTTGTGCTCGTTCTTCAGCACATAGGCGATACCGCCCTTGCCGGACTGCGAGTTGACCCGGATCACGGCCTCGTAGGAGCGGCCCACGTCCTTCGGGTCGATGGGCAGGTACGGGACCGCCCACTCGATGTCGTCCACGGTCTTCCCGGCGGCGGCCGCGCGGGAGTCCATCGACTCGAAGCCCTTCTTGATGGCGTCCTGGTGGGAGCCGGAGAAGGCGGTGTAGACCAGGTCGCCCGCGTAGGGGTGGCGCGGGTGGACCTCCATCTGGTTGCAGTACTCGGCGGTGCGGCGGATGTCGTCGATGTCGGAGAAGTCGATCTGCGGGTCGACGCCCTGGCTGAACAGGTTCATGCCCAGGGTGACCAGGTCGACGTTGCCGGTGCGCTCGCCCTGGCCGAACAGGCAGCCCTCGATCCGGTCCGCGCCCGCCATCAGGGCCAGTTCGGCGGCGGCGACGGCGGTACCGCGGTCGTTGTGCGGGTGGACCGACAGGCAGACGTACTCGCGCCGGGTCAGATGGCGGCTCATCCACTCGAAGCGGTCGGCGTGCGTGGACGGGGTCGAACGCTCCACGGTGGCGGGCAGGTTGAGGATGATCTCGCGGTCCGGACCGGGCTGCCACACATCGCAGACGGCCTCGCAGACCTCCAGTGCGAAGTCCAGCTCGGTGTCGGTGAAGATCTCCGGGCTGTACTGGTAGCCGAAGACGGTCCGCTCGTCCAGCAGCTTCTCCGCGTACTCCATGACCAGCCGGGTGCCGTCCACCGCGATCTGCCTGACCTGGTCGCGGGAGCCGCGGAAGACGACCTCGCGCCAGACGGGGGCGGTGGCGTTGTACAGGTGGACGGTGGCCCGCTTCGCGCCGACCAGGGACTCCACGGTCCGCTCGATCAGTTCCTCGCGCGCCTGGGTCAGCACCGAGATCGTCACATCGTCGGGGATGGCGTCCGGGTCCTCGATGATCGACCGTACGAAGTCGAAGTCGGTCTGGCCGGAGGAGGGGAAGCCGACCTCGATCTCCTTGTAGCCCATGCGCACCAGCAGGTCGAACATCTCCCGCTTGCGGGCCGGGGACATCGGGTCGATCAGCGCCTGGTTGCCGTCGCGCAGATCGGTGGACAGCCAGCGGGGCGCCTTGGTGACGCGCTGCTCGGGCCAGGTGCGGTCCGGGATGTCGACCTGCTCGTAGCGGCCGTACTTGTGGATCGGCATCGCCGTCGGCCGCTGGTGGTGCGTGGCATTGGTGACGGGGGTGGGCTGTGAAGGCTGCGACATGGTGCGAGGGCTCCTCGTGTCCGCGGGGGACGGCCGACGGTCTGGCGCAACGCCGAACTCCGCGGGGAGGGGGTCGGCCTCGACTACAGGCCCTCGCCGCGGCGGCTAAGGAGAAGCAGCCCGAATCGCATGATGTGCGGCAGCCTAGCCCAGCCGTCCCGCCCACGAGGGTTCGTATCAGTATGCGGGATCGGTGCCCGTACAGGCATCGACCGTGACAGAACAGCACTTTTCGCCAAAGCCACCGGATCGTGGTCGCTCACGGCTGCTTTCGGTTGCTTTCAGTGACAATCCGGCTACGTAGTGCCACAGTTGAGGGATGACCGCGAACCAGCCGCCCCAGCGGCCCGCACCCGTCTTCTGCACCATCGTCCCGCCGCACATCCTCGACGCCCTCTCCCGCAGCGAGGACGCCGCCCTCCACACCCGGGCCCGGCGCACCCTCGAACGGGACGCCCGGGAACGCGAGTTGAGGCTCACCGCCGGCGCCTCGCCGCGCCGCTCCGCCGCCGCGCCCACCGCGGACGCCCCCGCCGACGCCACCGCGCGGCGCACCATCCACGACGCAGGCCACGGCACCGAACTCCCGGGCCGCACCGTCCGCACCGAGGGCGCCGACCCGGTCGAGGACGCCACCGTCAACCGCGCCTACGCCGGTCTCGGCGCAACCTTCGACCTCTATCTGAAGGCCTACCGGCGCGACTCCATCGACGGCGCGGGCCTCCCCCTCGTCGCCAGCGTCCACTACGACGAGAAGTACAACAACGCCTTCTGGAACGGCGATCAGATGGTCTTCGGCGACGGGGACGGGGAGATCTTCCTCGACTTCACCCTCCCCGTCGACGTCATCGGCCATGAACTCACCCACGGCGTCACCCAGCACACCGCGGGCCTCGCCTACCAGGGCCAGTCCGGCGCCCTCAACGAGTCGGTCTCCGACGTCTTCGGCTCACTGATCAAGCAGTACACGCTCGGGCAGACCGCGGCCGAGGCGGACTGGCTGATCGGCGCCGGGCTGCTGGCGCCGCGCGTCAGCGGCAAGGCCCTGCGCTCCATGAAGGCCCCCGGCACCGCCTACGACGACCCCGCCCTCGGCAAGGACCCGCAGCCCGCCACCATGGCGGACTACGTCGACACCACCGACGACAACGGCGGCGTCCACATCAACTCCGGCATCCCCAACCACGCCTTCTACCTCCTCGCCAAGGAGCTGGGCGGCCACGCCTGGGAACGCGCCGGGCAGATCTGGTACGACGTCCTCACCGGCGGCGAGCTGGCCCAGGACGCCGACTTCGCCGCCTTCGCCGCACTCACCGCCACCGCCGCCCGGGCCCGGTACGGGGACGACGGCCGCGACGCCGAGGAGGCCGTACGCAAGGCCTGGACCCAGGTCGGCGTCGACCCGGCCTGAGCCCCCGCCCGCCCCGCGTCCCGGGCGGCCGTCCCCGCGGGGTGGCCGCCCGGACGGGCTGCGACTAGACAGGACTCATGCGTATCCAGGTGAAACGAACGGGTGGCATCGCGGGCATCACGCGGGACGCCGAGGTGGACACCTCGGACCACGGCGACGCCGCGGACTGGCACACCCTTGTCGACCAGGCCGTCTCCGCCGCCCGGGAGACCCCGCCGATCGGTGTGCCGGACGGCTTCAACTACCAGATCACCGTCGACGGCCGGACGGTCTACTGCGCCGACCCCCGCCTCACCGACGCCCAGCGCCACCTCATCTCCCGGGTGCTGGAGGAAGGGCGGCGCAGCGGCGCCTGACCGGCGGCCCGGCCCGGATCAGAAGCCGAGGCGGCGCAACTGCTTCGGGTCCCGCTGCCAGTCCTTGGCGACCTTCACATGCAGATCGAGGAAGACGGGCGTACCGAGCAGGGCCTCGATCTGCTTGCGGGACTTCACCCCGACGTCCTTGAGCCGCTTGCCCTTCGGCCCGATCACGATGCCCTTCTGGCTGGGCCGCTCGATGAAGAGATTGGCGTGGATGTCCAGCAGCGGCTTGTCCGCCGGCCGGTCCTCCCGCGGCAGCATCTCCTCCACCACCACCGCGATCGAGTGCGGCAGCTCGTCCCGTACGCCCTCCAGGGCCGCCTCGCGGATGAGTTCGGCGACCATGACCTGCTCCGGCTCGTCCGTGAGGTCGCCCTCCGGGTAGAGCGCGGGGCTCTCCGGGAGCAGCGGCACCAGCAGATCGGCCAGCAGCCCCACCTGGCGCTCGCCGACCGCGGACACCGGCACGATCTCCGCCCACTCGAAGCCCAGCTCCTTGCCGAGCCGGTCCACCGCGATCAACTGCTCGGCCAGCGCCTTGGGGTCCACCAGATCAGTCTTGGTGACCACGGCGATCTTGGGAGTCCTGCGGATGCCGGCCAGTTCCTTGGCGATGAACCGGTCGCCGGGGCCGATCTTCTGGTCGGCGGGCAGACAGAAACCGATCACGTCGACCTCGGCCCAGGTGGTGCGCACCACGTCGTTGAGCCGCTCGCCGAGCAGGGTGCGCGGCTTGTGCAGACCCGGGGTGTCCACCAGGACCAGCTGCGCGTCGGGGCGGTGCACGATGCCGCGCACGGTGTGCCGGGTGGTCTGGGGCCGGTTGGAGGTGATCGCCACCTTCTGGCCGACCAGAGCATTCGTCAGGGTGGACTTGCCCGCGTTGGGGCGGCCCACGAAGCAGGCGAAGCCGGCCCGGTGCGGTGTCGCGGTCGGCTCGGTGGACTCGGTACGGACGCTCATGGCGCCCATTGTCCCCGATCCCCGGACCCCCTCGGCACCACCCGCTCCCGGACCGCCGAGGGTTGCCCGCTGTGGGGCGGCCGTCACTGTCCGATGACCCTGCCCGGGGTCAGGCCTCGCGGATCTCCTTGACGGTGCCGTCCGGGGTGGCCAGCAGGACAGGGGTGCCCGCGCCGCCCAACTCCCGTACCACGGCCACGTCTTCGTCGGCGAGCGGGCCCTCGGACACCACGGCGGCGGCCTCCAGGGAGTGGGCGCCCCAGGCCAGTGCCATCGCGACCGCCGCGCGCAGGGCGCTGAGCCGGAACGAGTCCAGTTCGACGGTGGACGCGGTGTGGGAGCGGCCCGTCTCGTCGCGCACCGTGGCGCCCTCCGGGGCGCTGTTGCGGGACCGGACCACCCGGGCCAGCGAGACGGCCTTACGGTCCTCGGGTTCCGTCACTTCGATCCCACTGCTCTCACTCATACCGGAAGCATACGTAGGCCCGGCCCGGGGAGTTCAGCCGTTCTCCTCGCCGGGGACGGGCTGGGCGGTGTGCAGCCAGGCCAGTTGATCGTGCAGGCCGTCCTCGGTGAGCGGGCCGAGGAGGTCGTCGCGGGCGCGGGCGGCGTCGCCGACGGGGTGGTACAGCTCGGCGCCCACCCGGCGGGAGACGGTCTGGATACGGGCGGTGCGCTCACGGCGGGCGGCTTCGTAGCGGGTGAGCCGCTCCGGGAGGTCGGCGGGGGTGGCCCCGGCGAGGAGGGCGCCCAGCACGACGGTGTCCTCCAGGGCCTGGCAGGCACCCTGGGCGGCGTACTGGAGCATCGGGTGGGCGGCGTCGCCGAGGAGGGTGATGCGGCCCTCGGTCCAGCGGTCGACCGGGTCCCGGTCGCAGAGGACCCACCGGCGCCAGTCCCGGCCGAGTTCGAGCAGGGCGCGGGGGGTGGCGGCGAGCCGGGGGAAGCGGGCGAGGACGGTGTCGCGGTCGGCGGGCCGGCCGGAGACGGCCTCCATGGCGCCGTCGTCGAGGACGGCGGCGAGGTTGAGGCTGGCGCCACCGGCCACGATGTAGTGGACGACGTGGTAGTCGGGCCCGGCCCACAAGGTGACCGCGCCGGTCCGCAGATGGTCGGGGACCTCCTCGATGGGCAGCAGGGCGCGGTAGATGGTGTGGCCGTTCGGCTGGGGCGGCCCGTCGCCGAGCAGCCGGGCGCGCACGGCGGAGCGGATGCCGTCCGCGCCGACCAGCAGGTCCCCCTCGAAGCGGCGCCCGTCCGCCGTGGTGACGGACACCCGGCCATCGGCGGCCTCGGCGTCTTGAGCTTGCCCGGCGACTTCGGCGCCGGCCAGCAGCCGGATGCGGTCGTCCAGGCGGCAGGCCTCCAGCAGCGGGGTGTGCAGGTCGGCGCGGTGGACGACGGCGTACGGGTTGCCGAAGCGGCGGCGGTAGCGGTCGCCGACCGGGACGGCGGTGAGCCGCTCCCCGGTGATCGCGTCCATCAGCCGCAACTCCTCGACCAGGACGGCCCGTTCGCGCACCGCCTTGCCGACGCCGAGCCGGTCGAGGGCGGCGAAGCCGTTGGGGGCGATCTGGATTCCGGCGCCGATCTCCCTGAACTCGTCCTGCCGTTCGAGGACGGTGACGCGGTGGCCGGCCGAGGCGAGGGACAGGGCGGTGGCGAGGCCGCCGATGCCGCCGCCGGCGACGAGGGAGTGGATCACGCGGTACCTCCGGGGTGGTCCGGGAGCAGGGTCCCGCTGAGCAGTTCGCCGAGGATGCGCGGCCCGTCCTGGGTGAGCGCGGACTCGGCGTGGAACTGGACGGATGCGAAGTGCGGCCCGCGCAGGGCGTGGATCTCACCGTCCGCGGCGTCCCGGCTGATCGCGACCGGTCCGGCCTGCGGGTGGTGCAGGGTGTCGTGGTCGGCGCGGGCGGCGTAGGTGTTGTAGAAGCCGACGTGCTCGGGCCGGCCGAACAGGTCGATGGCGCGCCGCACGCCCTGGTGCGGGCGGGTGCGGCGGACCAGAGGCAGGCCGAGGTGGGCGGCGAGGATCTGGTGGCTGAGGCAGACCGCGAAGAGGGGGCGGCGGGCGTCGAGCCCGGTGCGCAGCAGGGCCGTGAGATGGGCGACGGCGGGGTGGTCCGGGTCGCGCGGGTCGCCGGGGCCGGGGCCGAGGATGACCAGGTCGTAGCCGTCCGGGTCGGGGAGCTGGTCGTGGCGGCGGACGGTGGCGTGCAGGCCGAGGGCGCGGACCTGCTGGGCGAGCATCGCGGTGAAGGTGTCCTCGGCGTCGACCAGGAGGGCGCGGCGGCCGGCCAGTCCGGGGTGCGGGCGGCCGCGGCGGGCCGGTTCGGCGACCCAGAAGTCGGCGGTGCGGGCCTGGTGGGCGTTGAGCACGGCCTGGACGTCGGGGTGGGTGGCGAAGCGCTCGGGGGCGGTGTCGGTGAGCGCGGCGAGCAGGGCGTCGGCCTTGACCCTGGTCTCGCGGGCCTCGTCCTCGGGGCGGCTGTGCCGGACGAGGGTGGCGCCGACGCCGATGCCGAGGCGGCCGTCGGTGGTGAGTTCGGCGGTGCGGATGAGGATGGTGGAGTCCAGGGTGCGCCCGCCGTCCTGGTCGCGGCCGATGAGGGCGGCGACCCCGCTGTAGTAGCCGCGTCCGGTGGGTTCGTGGCGGGCGATGACGGCGGAGGCGTTCTCCAGGGGCGAGCCGGTGACGGTGGGCGCGAACATGGTCTCGCGGAGGATGTGCCGTACGTCGTGCTCGGTGCGGCCCTCGATCAGGTACTCGGTGTGGGCGAGCCGGGTCATCTCCTTGAGCCTCGGGCCGATGAGCCGCGGTCCCTCGGGGCAGATCCGGGCCATCATCTTGAGCTCTTCGTCGACGACCATGGACAGCTCGTCGGATTCCTTGCGGTCGTCCAGGAAGCCGAGGACGCCCTCCAGGGTGGCGCCGCCGGGCGGGTAGCAGTAGGTGCCGCTGATCGGGTTCATGACGGCGGTGGACTCGTGCAGGCCGAGGTGCCGTTCGGGGCTGGCGCCGACCAGGACGCGGTCGCCGGTGTGGACCAGGAACGTCCAGTGGGTGCCGCGTTCGCGTTCCAGCAGCCGGCGGTAGAAGGAGAGGACGGCGGCGGTGGAGAAGCCGGGCAGCCAGGCGTTGTAGGTGCGCCGGATCACGAAGTTGGCGCCCTGGCCGGTGCCGATCTCGTCGGCGACGACCCGGCGCACGATGTCCGCGTACTCCTGGTCGGAGAGGTCGAAGCCGGCCTGGTCGAGCTTGACCGGTTCGTCGGGCAGCCGGGTGAGGACGTCCGTGAGCGGCAGGCTCTGCTGGGCGGTGACGGTCATCGCCATCAGCGGGTGGCCGTCGTCGTGGACGGTGTACCCGCGCTCGGTGAGCTGCCGGTACGGGACCAGCACCAGCAGCTCGGCGCCGCCCGGCGCCTTCGACGGGCCCTCGTCCAGGGGCAGTTCGGCCAGGGTGGTGCGGGGCTCCGGGTCGGCGAGGAGTACCTCGACGGCGTCGGGGTCGGTGTGCGGGCGGTGCAGCAGGGCGAACGCCCCGGCGGTGCCGTTGAGTACCCGCTCCAGCAGATCGGGGCCCGGCTCGGGTCTCAGCACGGCCCCTCCCCCGCCCCACCGTCACCGCCGCCGTCCTCACCGCTGGCCGTCACCGCTGCCCGGTCCTCGCCGCCGAGCGCGGCGCAGACGGCCTCCGTACTGACCACGGCGGCGCAGCGCCGCGCCGCGTACCGCAGGGCGTCGCGGTGCTCCTCGGCGGTCAGGTCCGCGACGGCGTCGCCGACCATGAAGGTCTCGATGTCATTGGTGTAGGCGTCGACGGCGGTGGTGAGGACGCCGATCTGGGCGTAGATCCCGCAGAGCATCAACTGGTCGCGCCCGGCCGCGCGCATCCGGTCGAGCAGGTCGCTGCGGAAGAAGGCGCTGTACCGCCACTTGGTGAACTGCCAGTCGCCCGGGGCGGGTTGGAGCGGGGCGATGATGCTGCGGTGCTCCGGGGTGAGGGCCATGCCCGGGCCCCAGAAGTCGACCAGCAGGCCCCGGTCCTCGGGCGTCATCCCGCCGGGCTGGGCGGTGTACGCGACGGGGACGCCGAGGGCGGCGCAGGTGTCCCGCAGCCGGGCGATGTTGCGGACGAGCCCGTCCCGGGGCGAGGCGCCGGCCGGGAAGGGGCTCAGGAAGTACTCCTGCATGTCGTGGATGAGCAGGACGGCGCGCCGCGGGTCGGCGCGCCAGCCGACGACCGGCGCGGGGAGGTCGCCCGGCTGGGGCAGCGGGTAGGGCTCGACGGGTGGGAGGCCGGACATCGGCGGCGCGGTCCTTTCCGGGCGGTGGTCGGGGTGGTTCAGACGGCGCCGAGGGTGGCGCCGCCGTCGACGGTGAGGGTCTCCAGGGTGATGTGACCGGCCTCGTCGGAGAGCAGGAAGCGGACGGCGTGCGCGATGTCGAGCGGGGTGGCGACCTTGCCGAGCGGGATGCCGGTGCGGTAGGCGTCCGGGTTCCCGGCGACGGCGGCGGAGGCGGCGGCGCCGGGCGGGTGCATCCCGTGCAGCATCGGGGTGTCGGTGGAGCCGGGGGCGACGACGTTGCAGCGGATGCCGTGCCGGGCGACCTCCAGGCCGAGGCACCGGGTGAAGGCGGTGGCGGCGGCCTTGGAGGCGGCGTAGGCGGCCATCTCGGTACGGGCGGTGCCCGCGGCGTTGGAGGCGACGGTGACCAGCGCGCCGCGGCCGCGCGGCACCATCCGGTTGACGACGGCGGTGGAGAGCAGGAAGACGCCGGTGGCGTTGACGGCGAGGGTGGTGTGCCAGGTCTCGTCGCTCAGGCCCCGGGCCGCACCGAGGCCCAACACGCCTGCCCCGTTGACCAGTTGGGCGATCGGGCCGGTGTGCTCCTCGATGTCCTCGACCAGTGCCTCGACGGCCTCGCGGGAGGTGACGTCGACGGGGCGGGCATGCACCGGCAGCCCGTCCGCGGTGAGCTTGCCGACGACGGTGGCGAGCTGCTGCTCGTCCCGGTCGACGGCGACCACGGTGCTGCCGTGCTCGGCGAGGACCCGGGCGACGGCGGCGCCGATGCCCCCGGCCGCCCCGCTGACCAGGGCGACAGGGCCTTCGGTGGCCGGATTCACGGCTGCCTCCTGAGCGGGGCGGTCCTGGCACGGGCGATGGCGGCGAGCGGGGAGAGCGCCCTGCGGATCATCCGGGCGGTGCTCGGCTTGATGCCGGGGATGGGGTCGACGCGGACCGGCGTCTCCTGCGGGCACAGCACCCGCCGGACGGATTCTGCCGCCCGCATCCCGGAACTGACCGCGCCCTCCATCCCGGTCATCCCGGGCGGCGCGGCGGTGTAGTCGCCGGCCAGGTGGAGATTGGTGAGCGCGGTGGTGTTGGACGGGCGGTAGCTGTCGGCGCCCGGGCAGGGCGTGAAGTACGGCGCCTTGGTGTGGGGTTGGAAGCAGACGTGCTCGATGTCCGCCGGGTCGAGGCCGGGCAGGTAGTCGCGCATCTCCTCGACCAGGATGGCGACGACCTCGGACTCGGGCAGGTGGGCGAGGCGGTCGATGCGACCCGACACGCAGTTGAGGACGCTGGTGCGGTGGCCGGCCCAGCTCTGGCCGACGTCGAGCAGGGTGATCGCGTGCGGCGAGTCGACCAGGCGGACGTGGTCCGGGGGCAGGTGCGGCAGCCGGCGGCGCAGATAGAGGTGGAGGGCGCCGAGCGGGCGGGAGTTGAGCTCGCGGATGCCGTGCGCGGGGCGCAGCTCGCCGGTGAGGCCGGGGCCGAAGGCGGTGACCTGGTCGTGCGGGAGGGCGAGGACGACATGCCCGTTGACCGGTTCGGTGGTGGTGGTGTCGCCGGTGCGCAGGGTGAGGGTGTCCAGGCGGTCGCCGGAGGTGGTGACGCCGGTCAGCTCGTAGCCGGTGTGGACCTTGGTGCCCTTGGCTTCCAGACGGCGGCGCCACGGGTCGATCAGCCAGTGCTGGAGGTCGCCGCGGGGCATCCGGATACGGCCGGGGCGGCGCATGAAGGCGGCGATGCTGCCGCGGAACTCTGCGGCGGAGGCGACGCGCACCTCGGAGGCGGTCGAGGCGAGGAAGAAGTGCTCGAAGTCGGACTTGGCCCGGTCGGTGAGGTAGGTGCGGCTGTGCAGGAAGTCGTACAGGGACTCGTCGCGGGTGCGGTAGTCCTGGGCGACCAGGTCGAGCACGCCGTACAGGAAGAGCACGCCCTCGGCCACGGGTGCGGCGGGGGCGCCCTTGGCCTTGCGGCCCTTGGCGCCGAGCTGGCCGGGGCGGATCTGGTGGAACTTGCTGGTGGGGCGCAGGCTGCCGCTGAGGCCCAACTCCGCGAGCAGCCGGTGGGTGTTGTGGTAGAAGACCGGGAAGACATGGACGCCGTGGTCCTCGGTGCGGCCGTCGATACGCCGGGAGCCGGCCTTGCCGCCGAGGTCCTCGGAGGCTTCGAGCAGCCGCACGGACAGGCCGAGGCGGTTGAGTTCCCAGGCGGCGGCCATACCGGCCAGGCCGCCGCCGATCACGGTCACCTCGTCGCTGTTCACAGCGCCGCCGGACGCCTTGAGCGAATCGTCCTGGTGGGTCACGACTGCCGTCCCTGGGTGGCGTGGTGGTAGGCGGACAGGGCCGTCACCGCGTAGATGAGGCGCAACATGCTGTCCCGGTAGGTGAGACCGTCGCGGTAGACGATCCAGGTGTTCTGCGGCTCGTCCCAGTCGCCGTCCTCGCGCTGGTTGCGGGCGAGCCACTCCAGGCCGCCGCGGACGGCCTCGCTGTCGGCGTGGCCGGCGGAGATCAGGGCGAGCAGCGCCCAACTGGTCTGGGAGGGGATGCTGGGGCCGCGGCCGATCCAGGACGGGTCCTGGAGGGCGCGGACGTCCTCGCCCCAGCCGCCGTCCGGCTGCTGGTGGGCGATGATCCACTCGCAGCCGCGGGCGACCACCGGGTCGTCACCGGGGACTCCGCAGGCGGTGAGGCCGACGACGGCGGAGACGGTGCCGTGCAGATGGAAGCAGGCCCACCAGCCGGGCCAGGAGCCGTCCTCGTGCTGGTTCTCCCGGAGCCAGGCGATGGCGCGGCGGGCGGGCGGTTCATCGGCGCGGCCGTCCGCGGCGAGGCCTTCCAGGACATGGCCGGTGACATCGGCGGAGGGCGCTTCGAGCAGGCCGATGTCGGCCAGCCGCTCACGGCCGGGCAGCCGCCAGCGCAGCGGCTCGAAGGCGGCCCAGCCGCCGTCGTCGCACTGCTGGGAGACCAGCCAGTCGACGGCGCGGCGGCAGGCGCCGTCGACGGCGGCGTCGGTGCCCCGCGGGTGGACGCGGCGCATCGCGACCAGGGCGAAGCCGGTGTCGTCGGCGTCCGGGTTGGTGTTGTTGGCGAAGACGAACGGCCAGCCGCCGGGGGCCTGCCCGGGGCTGAGCACCGACCAGTCGCCCGGCTCGGTGACCTCGTTCTCCAGCAGCCAACGCACCGCGCCCTCGGCGGACTTGGGGTCGGCGCCGGGGGCGGCGGCGGTGGCGTTGAGGGCGAGCGCGGTGTCCATCACCACGGGTATCCACATGTCGATGTGGCGGTATCCGTCGTGGTGGGTCACATACTCGTCGAGGGCGGCCATGGCGCGGGCGCGAATCGGGTGGTCGGCGGGCAGGCCGATGGCGTCCAGGCCGATCAGGGCGTTGGCGGTCTGCGGCCAGTTGCCGCCCCAGCCGCCGTCCCGCTCCTGGGTGCGCAGCAGGTACTGGACGGCCTTGCGGACGGCGCGGCGGCGCAGCGGGCGGAAGGGGTGGCGGGCGACCACATGGCTGGTGGCGGTGGCCGCGCGCATCGGCAGCGGGCGCTTGGGGCGCTCGGCGGGGTGGGCGCGGAGCTCGGCGATGTCGAATCCGGCGGGGACGACCCGGCGGCTCTGCATCAGCAGGCTGTTGGCGACCAGGACACCGCGGCCGCCTGCCCCGATGTGGTAGATGCTGCCGGGGGCGTCGTCGGGCAGCAGCAGGATCTCCGGCGGGATGAGCGGGATGTCCCGCCAGGGCCAGAGGCCGATCATGGCGAGCCAGGCCAGCATCAGCGGGTTGTTGAGGGCCTCGATACCGCCCATCTCGCGGATGGCGCCGGCGGCGGCGCGCATCTCGGGCTCGTCGGGGTGGTGGCCGGCCAGGCGCAGGGCGACATAGCAGAAGACGCTGACCAGGGGCTGGTCGTCGCCGCCGTGGTGGGCGGCCCAACCGCCGGTGGGGGTCTGCTCGGAGAGGATGGTGCGGGCGGCGGCCGCGGTGCGCTCGTCGGGCGGGCAGCCCAGATAGTGGCGGAGCACGACCTCGCCGGTCTCGCCGATCAGGCTGGAGCGGCAGTCCCCCCTCCAGTAGCCGTCCTCGTGCTGGCGGCTGCGCAGTGCTTCGGCGGCGAGCGCGAGGGTCTGCTCCGGGGTGCGGACGGGTCCGGTGGCGTCGGTGGTCATCTCTGCGGCTCCTTGCCGGCGGGCGCGGCGGGCGCCGGCACCGGCTGGGGGGTGGACGTGGTGCGGGCAGCGGCTATCCGGCGCTGCCGTACGTACATGAAGATCGAGAAGCTGGCGATCAGGGCGAGCGCCGGGGCGCCGACGATGTAGGCCCAGACGTGGCGGATGCCCCAGCGGCGGGCCTCGATGATCATGTAGGCGGCCAGGGCGGCCCAGATCAGCACGAGGTCGGCGTAGACGAAGCAGGTCGCCAGGTTGACGGTGGCGTCGCGCAGGAAGTCCTCCACCACACCGATCGGTCCCGAGCCGGCGTTGCGGATCACGAAGAGGACGGCCATGGTGCCCATCACCAGCGTGCCGATGACGGCGAAGACCGCGTACATCCGGCACAGGAACCGGTCGTCGGCCCAGGGTTCACTCGGTGGCATGGCGGGCTCCCCCGGAGCGCGGCGCCGGTGCGGGGGCGGCGGCGACACGGTCGTAGTGGTAGTCGTCGAGGTCGAAGTGGCGGGCCCGCCAGGCGGCCTCGTAGGTGGACGAGGGGCGGACGGCCGGGGCGTCGCCGAGACTGTCGAAGTAGTAGCTGTTGGTGCCCTGGCAACTGGGGTGGGCGAACACGGTGTTGGGCTGGCGGCGCAGCGCTCGGCGGAAGGAGGCGTCGTGCTTCTCGGCGCGGACGACGGCCTGGGTGGCGCCTCGGCGGCGGGCCTCGCTGATGACCCGGGTGAGATGGGTGACCTGGTAGTCGATCATGCCGAACCAGGAGCCGCCGGTGAACGAGTACGGGCCGACGATGAACCAGAGGTTGGGGTAGCCCTTGACGGAGGTGCCCTCGTAGGTCTGGAAGCGCTCCTCGCGCCAGAACTCCCGCAGGTCGCGGCCGCCTTGGCCGTGCACCGGGAACGGCGGGAGATTGTCCAGCACGTGGTAGCCGGTGGCCAGGACCAGGACGTCGCAGGGGTGCTCGGTGCCGTCGGCGGTGGTGATGCCGGTGGCGGTGATCCGTTCGAGGGAGTCGGTGTGCAGGCGGACGTTGTCCCGGGTGAAGGTCCGCCAGTAGCCCTTGGCGAACGACGGCCGCTTGCAGCCGAGCCGGTAGCGAGGGGCGAGCGCGGCCATCAACTCGCGGTCGCCGCACACCTGTTGGCGCAGATAGAGCCGGGCGATCGCCTCGCCGGCCCGTACCAGGAAGGGGAACCGCCGGTACTGGATCATGGCGATGACGAAGCCGACCTCGGTCGCGGTGTCGGTGGCCAGCCGCACCGCCCGCTGGGTCCAGGGCACGGCGGCGAACGTCCGGCGCACGGCGGCCGGGATCGGGACGTCAGGCTTGGGGAACACCCAGGTGGCGGTGCGCTGGTAGACATCGAGACGCTTGACCCGCGGGGCGACCTCGGGGACCAGTTGGACGGAGGAGGCGCCGGTGCCGATGACGGCGACCCGCTTCCCGGTCAGGTCGAGTCCGGCGTCCCAGCGGGCGGTGTGCACGACCCGGCCGGTGTAGTCGTCCAGGCCCGGCAGCTTGGGCGTCTTGGGCTTGGTGAGCCAGCCGGTGGCGCACACCAGATAGCGGGCGGTGAGGGTGTCACCGCCCGCCAGCTCGACCTCCCACAGATGCGTCTGCTCGTGGTAACTCGCCTGTACGACACGGGAGTTGAACCGCATTTTGGAGCGCAGCCGGTACCGGTCGATACACGCCTCGGCATAGGCCTTCAGCTCCGGGCCGGGCGGGAAGGCGCGGGACCAGGAGGCGTGCGGGGCGAACGAGAAGGAGTAGGAGAACGCGCTGATGTCCACGGCGATGCCGGGGTAGCGGTTGGTGTGCCAGGAGCCGCCGGCGCCGTCCTGCTCCTCCAGCATCAGGAAGTCCTCGACGCCGGAGCGCAGCAGCCCGACCGCGGTGCCGATGCCGGAGAAACCGGCGCCCACCACCAGCACCTCGTGCTGCGGCTGCGCGACCTCGGCCCCGGCGGCGGTGCCGGTCACAGCGCCAGTCCGGTGGAGAGCAGCGCGCCGAAGGCGAGCAGCAGCCAGCAGGTGTGCTCCAGCGCCGGGATCAGCCCCGCGCCACGGGCACCGCCCAGCACCAGGCGCAGCGGCAGCACCGCGACCGGCGCGGCGGCGGCCACCAGCAGCACCGCGGGCCGCTGCGGCGCCAGCGCCAGCGCGAAGCCGAAGGCGCCGGCGACCACCAGGGCGTAGTAGATCCGGGTGCGGCGCTCCCCCAGCCGGACCGCGAGGGTGATCTTGCCGGCCTCGGTGTCGGTGGGTATGTCGCGCAGGTTGTTGGTGGTCAGCAGCGCGCAGGCGAGCAGCCCGATCGAGAGGGACGCGATCAGGGCCAGCATCGGCACCCGCTGGAGCTGGATGAAGGTGGTGGCGCAGACGGCTATGACGCCGTGGAAGAGGAAGATGCTGATGTCCCCCAGCGACCGGTAGCCGTACGGGGTGGAGCCGCCGGTGTAGAACCAGCCGCCGAGCGCGCAGAGCCCGGCCAGCGCCAGCAGCCACCAACTGATCGTCACGGCCATCACCAGGCCGGCCAGCACGGCGAGCGCGTACAGCTCCAGGCCGAAGCGCAGCACCCGCCGGGGCGAGGCCTCCCCGGAGCCGACCAGCCGGACCGGTCCGACCCGGTGGTCGTCGGCGCCGCGGATGCCGTCGCTGTAGTCGTTGAGGAAGTTGGTACCGAGGACGAAGCCGAGGGCGAAGACCAGCGTCAGTACGCTGCGCTCCCACCGGACGTGCCCTTCGGCGGCGGCGACCGCGGTACCCACCGCGATCGGGGCCAGGGTGACCGGCAGCGTCTTCAGCCGGGCCCCGACCAGCCAGGCCCGTACCAGGGGTGGCAGGAACGGGGCGCCGGAGCGGGTGGTCTCGCTCACCGCTTTCTCCCCACGCCGAGGAACAGCACACCGGTCGGCTTCACCTGGACCATCCGGACGCGGTCGCGCCGGCCGGCCAGATACGCGAGGCCCTCGCGGAAGTGCGGCCGGAGGCCGAGCAGCCGCAGCTCCACGCCGTTGGCGCGCGCGGTCCGCACCAGCCGGGCCCGGTTGACGAACAGCCGGTGGTCGTGGGTGCCGGGCTCGGGCCGCCCGGGCAGCGGCAGGTTCTCCGCGAGGGTGATCGCCACCAGCCGGGCCAGCCGGGTGTCCGCGATGGTGTCGACGATCAGCGTGCCCCCGGGACGCAGCACCCGGCAGGCCTCGGCGACGGCGGCGTACGGGTCGGGGACGTGCTCCAGGCACTGCCCGGCGGTGACCACGTCGAAGGAGCCGTCGGTGAACGGCAGTTGGGTGAGGTCGGCGCGGGCCAGGTCCGGGTAGCCGTGCCGGCCGGCCTCGGCCAGGGACAGCTGCGAGAGGTCGACCCCGGTCAGCCGGTAGCCCTTGCCGGCCAGGTGCGGGCCGGCCAGACCGCCGCCGCAGGCGAGATCGAGCAGCCGGGCGCCCTCGCGTTCCGCGGCGGGGACGTACTCGGCGCGGGCGCGGGCGATCCAGCCCAGCGGCGCGAGCGGGCCGCGCGGGTCCCACCAGGTGTCGGCGAGACGGTCGTAGTCAGTGATCAGATCACTGCGGAGGTGTTGCACTGCACCACTCCTCAGGGCAGGACGCGGCCGGGCCCGGCCGTCGTCTTGTCGCCCTTCCGGGCGCCGGGGTGCGTCCCTTCGGGGGCGCCGTCGGTGGACGGCGGTGTCCCCTCGGGGGAGGCGGAGGCGGCTTCACGCAGCGCCCGCAGCGCGGGGTGCTGGGCGGCGAAGCTCTCGACCAGGTCGCTGAGGCAGCGCCGGACGACGGGTGCGTGCGGGGCGGTGGCCGGGTGGGTCTCGACCGCCCGCAGCGCGTCGTCGGTGTAACGCTGCGCAACCTTCGCGGCCCGGGCGATCGCCCCCGACTCATGCACCAGGGCGACCACTTCATGGCATTGTTCGTCGGAGAGCGGCTGCTTCCACAGAATCGACTCCAGCCGGTCCCCGAAATCCTGGGCGGCGTAGATGACCGGCAAAGTGTAGACGCCGTTAAGAATGTCCTTCGCCGGTTCCTTGCCGGTTTCCCGACTGCAGATATCGAGAATGTCGTCCCAGATCTGGAATGCCATGCCCAGGTTGTGGCCGAAACTCTCCAGGGCCTCCAGCTCGCCCTTGTCCGCCTCCGACTGGAGGGCGCCCATCGCGGCCGCGGTGCGCAGCAGGCGGGCGGTCTTGCCGGAGATCGAGGCGAAGTAATCCTCCTCGGAGCGGGTCGCGTCGTGCAGCTGGCTGGACTCCAGCATCTGCCCGACACACATATTGGTCAGCGTCTCGGCCATCACCAGGAGCTGGGTCCGGCCCAGGGCGGCGGCGCCCTCCATGCAGCGGGCCAGCAGGTAGTCACCGGTGAGCAGCGCGATGGCGTCGCCGTACTTGGCGTTGATGCTCGGCTCGCCGCGCCTGATCTGCGCCTCGTCTATCACATCGTCGTGGTGCAAAGTGGCGATGTGCAGGGTCTCCACGACCGCGGCGCCCTCGATGACGCCCTGGTCCGTGGGGCCGTCCTCGGCGGAGTCGATCAGGTATGAGGCGAGCAGCACCAGGGTCGGCCGCAGGAGGCGCCCCGCGTTCTCCACGGAGTACAGCACTGGTTCCCGGATGCGGAAATGCGGTGGGAGCAGCAGGGAGTGCAGTGCGTCCCTGACCCGTACCAGATCCTTCTGCAGCCGCTCCTGAATCCTGGCCGCCCCCTCGCCGGGCGAGGGGGAATACAAGGACTTGGTTGAATGCGAAGAAGAATGCGCGGTGCGCGGCATTTGCGCCGTCATTGTCGAGTTTCCTTCCCCCCATGCCTCACCAAGATCGAGAAACAGGCTAGGAGAGCGATCCGGGTCACGCCAGTGTGATGACGAAGGGAAATTCGAGCGCAAATGAGGAACGCCCGCCTCCGCCGTCACCGAGCGCATGGCGGCTCCCGGGGTGAACCGGGACAGGCCCTCCCGGAGTGTTCCAGGATGGACCCAAAGATATCACTCTCCGTAATCACCACCACCGGGTTTACGGTGACATAGATCACATCAAACCCGTGACTAACCGCACCTCAACGCTCACCATCCGGACGATCCCCATCCGAACGCCCCAGGGCACACCACTCCAACTGTCTCTGCTCACAAGGGATATGACCGCTGGTCAGCTAAGGCCGGGATGCCCGCGCCCGCACCGTTCTAGGTGACGGCCACCGCTCGGCCCCTACGCCCGGTCCAGCCGGAGGCGTTCGCGGCGGGGCAGCCCTGCCACGACCAAGTCGTAGGAGTCCTCGACGAGTTCGCGGATCAGGCGGTCGGGGAGGCTGCCGTCGAGGGTGACCGTGTTCCAGTGCCGCTTGTTCATGTGCCAGCCGGGCGCGATGGCCGGGTGCTCGGCGCGCAGCCGTACCGCGTCCTCCGGGTCGCACTTGAGGTTGACGGTGAGCGGCACCGCGTCCAGCGCGGTCAGCGCGAAGAGGCGGCCGCAGACCTTGAAGACGGAGGTCTCCGGGTTGAACGGGAAGTCCTCCACCGCCGCGTTGAAGGACAGGCAGAAGGCGCGCAGCGCGTCCGGTGTCATCGGGCACCCCCTCCGCGGCGGCTCACCGGGCGCCCTCCTCGCGGCGCGCGCCGGTGCCCACGGGCTCCACCAGCACCGTGACGATCTTGTTGCGGCGGCCGGCCGCGGACTCCGCCGTCAGCCTCAACTCCCGCTCGTCCGGCAGCGGAACCACCGCCGAGGCCCCCGCGATCGGCACCCGCCCCAGCGCCTTCGCCAGCAGCCCGCCGACGGTCTCCACATCCTCGTCGTCGAAGGACTCCAGGCCGTACAGCTCGCCCAGATCGCCGATGTCGAGACGGGCGGTGACGCGGTGCCGGCCCTCGCCGAGCTCCTCCACCGGCGGCAGCTCCCGGTCGTACTCGTCGGTGATCTCGCCGACGATCTCCTCCAGGATGTCCTCGATGGTGACCACCCCCGCCGTACCGCCGTACTCGTCGATGACGACGGCGACGTGGTTGCGCTCCTGCTGCATCTCGCGGAGCAGATCACCCGCGTTCTTGGTGTCCGGGACGAACGTCGCCGGGCGCATCGCGGTGGACACCAACTCGGCCTCCGCCTCCCGGCTGATGTGCGTCTTGCGCGCCAGGTCCTTCAGATAGACGATCCCCACCACGTCGTCCTCGCTCTCCCCCGTCACCGGGATACGGGAGAAACCGGAACGCAGCGCCAGCGTCAGGGCCTGCCGGATCGTCTTGTACCGCTCGATCACCACCAGATCGGTCCGCGGCACCATCACCTCCCGCACCAGGGTGTCCCCCAACTCGAAGACGGAGTGCACCATCCGGCGCTCCTCGTCCTCGATCAGGGACTCCTGCTCGGCCAGGTCCACCATGGCGCGCAGCTCCGCCTCCGAGGCGAACGGGCCGCGGCGGAAGCCCTTTCCGGGGGTCAGCGCGTTGCCGATGAGGATCAGCAGCGGCGGCACCGGGCCCATCACCCGGGCCAGCGGCAGCAGTACATAGGCGGCCGCCGTCGCCGTGTTCAGCGGATGCTGGCGGCCGATGGTGCGCGGTGAGACGCCCACCGCGACATAACTCACCAGCACCATCACGGCGATCGCCACCAGCAGCGCCTGCCAGGTGGTGCGGAACGCCTCCAGGCAGGCGTACGTCACCAGGGCGGCGGCGGCCATCTCGCAGGCCACCCGCACCAGCAGCGCCACATTGAGGTAGCGCGTCGGATCGGCGGCCACCTGGGCGAGCTTGGCGCTGCCCCGCCGGCCGCCCCGCACCGCCTCCGCCGCCCGGAAGCTGGAGACCCGGGCCAGGCCCGCCTCCGCACAGGCGGCCAACCAGGCCACCACGATCAACAGGACGGCGCCGAGGACGAGTTGGGCACTCACGGCACTAGGCGACGGTCGGGGCCGGGGAGGGCCCGGTCAGTCCCTGCTCGGCGCGCCAGCCGTCCACGATCGCCGCTTGCAGCCCGAACATCTCGGCCTTCTCGTCGGGCTCCTCGTGGTCGTAGCCCAGCAGGTGCAACACCCCGTGCACAGTGAGGAGTTGGAGCTCCTCGTCCATGCTGTGCCCGGTGGGCGCCTCGCGGCCCTGCCGTTCGGCGACCTCCGGGCACAGCACGATGTCCCCGAGGAGGCCCTGCGGCGGCTCCTCCTCGTCCTTCACCGGCGGACGCAGCTCGTCCATCGGGAAGGACATCACATCGGTCGGCCCCGCCAGGTCCATCCACTGCAGGTGCAACTGCGTCATGGCCTCGGTGTCCACCACGATCACCGACAGCTCGGACAGCGGGTGGATCCGCATCCGGGCCAGGGCGTAGCGGGCGATGTCGAGGAGCGCGTGCTCGTCGACCTCCGTGCCGGACTCGTTGTTGACGTCGATCGCCATGACGCTGCTGTTCTACTTCCCTCGGGGGCGGCCCTGACGGGTGCCGTTCTGCGTGCCGTTGCGGCTGTCGTACTGCTCGTAGGCGTCGACGATACGGCCGACGAGCTTGTGCCGGACGACGTCCTGCGAGGTGAGCCGGGAGAAGTGCACGTCATCGACGCCGTCGAGGATCTCCTGCACCTGCCGCAGACCGCTCTTGGTGCCGCTGGGCAGGTCGATCTGGGTCACATCACCGGTGATCACGATCTTCGAGTCGAACCCGAGCCGGGTGAGGAACATCTTCATCTGCTCGGGATTGGTGTTCTGCGCCTCGTCGAGAATGATGAACGCGTCATTGAGCGTGCGGCCGCGCATGTACGCCAGCGGTGCCACCTCGATGGTGCCGGCGGCCATCAGACGGGGGATGGAGTCCGGGTCGAGCATGTCGTGCAGGGCGTCGTAGAGCGGGCGGAGATACGGGTCGATCTTCTCGTAGAGGGTGCCGGGGAGGAAGCCGAGGCGCTCGCCGGCCTCCACCGCGGGGCGGGTCAGGATGATGCGGTTGACCTGCTTGGACTGGAGGGCCTGGACCGCCTTGGCCATCGCCAGATAGGTCTTGCCGGTGCCGGCGGGGCCGATGCCGAAGACCACGGTGTGCTTGTCTATGGCGTCGACATAGCGCTTCTGGTTGAGGGTCTTGGGGCGGATGGTGCGGCCGCGCGAGGAGAGGATGTTCTGCGTGAGGACCTCGGCCGGGGTCTCCTCGCTCTCGCCGTCCTCGCTCGCCCGGAGCATGGCGATGGAGCGTTCCACTGCGTCCTCCGTCATCGGCTGACCGGTGCGGAGCACCAGCATCATCTCGTCGAACAGGCGCTGGACCAGGGCGACTTCCTGTGCGTCGCCGACAGCGCTGATCTCGTTGCCCCGGACGTGGATGTCGGCCGCCGGGAAGGCCTCTTCGATCACTCGCAGCAGCGCGTCGCCGGAGCCGAGCACGGTGACCATCGGGTGTTTGGCCGGAACGGTGAACTGTGCGCGGGCGGGACCGCTGCCCGGGGTGTGCGCGGTGGGTGTCTGCGTCATGGGCCGGCTCTGTGGCCTGCTGATCCTCCTCGCTCGGCACGGTGCCTTGACGGTCCCAGGGTACGTCTCCGGTACGACACCGTGTCTCCTCCTTTTCCCGCGGCACGGCAGGACGGGGGATACGGCAGGCGCTCAGGTGCCGCGGCCGAAGCCGATCGTGGGGACCGCCCGCCGCAGCGGCCAGCTCCGCGCCCCCGCCCCCGGCAGCAGCCCGTCCAGGAAGGCGTACCGGCGCAGCGCCGCCGGATTCTGGTCGTCGTAGCGCTGCACATGGCGCCACCAGGCGGCGATCTCCGTCCAGCCGGGGGCCGAGAGCGAGCCGCCGAACTCCTGCACCGAGAGGGCCGCGGTCAGCCCGGCGAAGGCGAGCCGGTCGGCCAGCGGCCAGCCGGCCAGGGTGCCGGTGACGAAACCGGCGACGAAGACATCGCCCGCGCCCGTCGGATCCAGCGCCGCCACCTCGATCGCGGGTACTTCGGCGGCCTCACCGGTACCACCGTCCACCGCGTAGGCGCCGTCCGCACCGAGGGTCACCACGGCCATCGGCACCCGCTCCGCGAGGGCGTGTGCGGCCGCCCGGGGGCAGTCGGTGCCGGTGTACCGCATGGCCTCCTCGGCGTTCGGCAGGAAGGCCTCGCAGTACCGCAGGTCGGGCAGGGCGGCCAGGTCCCAGCGGCCGGTGTCGTCCCAGCCGGTGTCGGCGAAGATGCGGGTGCCGAGGCGGGCGGCCTGGGCGATCCAGGCGGCCGGCTCGCCGGGGGTGAGGGCGGCGACGGCGGCCCGGGTGCGGGGCGGGCAGCGGGGGGTGGGCGGGGCGGTGCCGGGGGGTGGCTCGTGGCCGTGCGAGACCATGGTGCGCTCGCCCTCGTAGGCCATGGAGACGGTGACCGGGGAGTGCCAGCCGGGGACGGTGCGGGACGGGGTCAGGTCGATGCCCTCGCCCTGCGCCAGGGCGTCCCAGCAGTACTCGCCGTAGTGGTCGTCGCCGAAGGCGGCGGCGAGCGAGGTGCGCAGGCCGAGGCGGGCCAGGGCGGTCGCCATGTTGGCCACGCCGCCGGGGCTGGAGCCCATGCCGCGCGCCCAGGACTCGGTGCCGCGGACAGGGGCGCTGTCCAGGCCGGTGAAGATGATGTCCAGGAAGACGGTGCCGGTGAGGTAGACGTCGACGGCCGGGTCCCGCTCGGCGCGGACCGCGGCCAGCGGGTCGACCAGCGGGGCCGCGCCGGCGGGCCCCGGGCCGGCGCCGCGGGCGGGCTCCGGGGGCTGGGCCGCCCCCCTGTTCTCCGTGTTCACCGGCTCTCCCGTGGATGGTGCGGGTGCCCACAGTGTGCCCGATCCGCGGGCCCTCGGATGGGGTACGTTCCGCGACATGAGGTTGACGATTCTCGGTGGCGGCGGCTTCCGCGTACCGCTGGTGTACGGGGCGCTGGCCGGTGGCGGGGTGTCCGAGTTGACGCTGTACGACACAGACCGGCTGCGGCTCGGGGTGGTGCGCTCGGTGCTGGAGCAGATCGCCGCGGCGGAGGAGCGTCCGCTGCCCGCGGTGCGGGTGGCCGATTCGCTGGACGAGGCGCTGCGCGGAGCCGACTTCGTGTTCTCGGCGATCCGGGTCGGCGGTACCGCGGGCCGGGTGCGCGACGAGCGGCTGCCGCTGGCGGAGGGGGTGCTGGGGCAGGAGACGGTGGGCGCCGGAGGGGTGCTGTACGGGCTGCGCACGGTGCCGGTGGCGCTGCACATCGCGGAGCGGGTGGCGGCGCTGGCACCGGACGCCTGGGTGATCAACTTCACCAATCCGGCGGGGATGGTGACGGAGGCGATGGCCGGGGTGCTGGGCGGGCGGGTCATCGGCATCTGCGACTCACCGGTCGGCCTGGTACGGCGGGCGGCCCGCGCGGCGGGCGCCGACCCGGACCTCTTCCTGGACGGCACCGACCGCTCCGGCGGCACCGCCTCGTTCGACTATGTGGGCCTCAACCACCTCGGCTGGCTGCGCTCGTTGCACGACGGGGAGCGGGATCTGCTGCCGGGGCTGCTGGCCGATCCGCGGGCGCTGGCCGGCTTCGAGGAGGGCCGCCTCTTCGGTGCCGAGTGGCTGGCGGCGCTGGGCGCGCTGCCCAACGAGTATCTGCACTACTACTACTTCCGCCGGGAGACGCTGGCCGCGGTGACCGGGGCGGCGGAGACGCGGGGCGAGTTCCTGGACCGGCAGCAGGGCGGGTTCTTCGCGGCGGCGGACCGGGAGCCGTCCCGGGCAAGGGAGTTGTGGGAGGCGGCGCGGCTGCGGCGGGAGGAGACGTACATGGCGGAGAGCCGGGCGGCGAGCGGGGGGTGGCAGCGGGACGGTTGCGATCTGGACGGCGGGGGCTACGACCGGGTGGCACTGGCCCTGATGCGGGCGCTCAGCGGGGCCCCGGGGACCCGGCTGGTGCTCAATGTGCGCAACGGCTCCACGGTGCCGGAGCTTCCGGCGGACGCGATCGTGGAGACGGTGTGCGAGGTGGGTCCGGACGGGCCGAGACCGCTGCCGTGCGCGCCGCTGGGCCCGGCCGAGCTGGGGCTGATGCTGCAACTGAAGGCGGTGGAGCGGGCGGCGGTGGAGGCCGCCGTCTTCAAGGACCGCACGGCGGCGCTGCGCGCTCTGGCGCTGCATCCGCTGGTGGACTCCCCCGCGGTGGCCGCCCGCATCCTCGCCCGGGCGGCCACCGCCTGAGAGCCGCAACCGCCTTGGCGGGGGCGGGAGTTCGGCCTGGTCAGCGGCGTTTGGGCAGGGGGACGCGGAGAAGGTCCTCGGCGATGGTCAGCTCGCCCTCGAAGCCGGCGGCGCGGGCGTCCCGGGCGAAGAGGGAGGGGTCGGTGTAGCGCTGGCTGAAGTGGGTGAGGACCAGGTGGCGCACCCCGGCGTCGCGGGCCACGGCGGCGGCCTGCCCGGCGGTGAGGTGGCCGTACTCCTCGGCGAGGGCGGTGTCCTCGTCCAGGAAGGTGGACTCGATGGCGAGCAGGTCGCAGCCCTCGGCGAGGGCGTGCACCCCGGGGCAGAGCCGGGTGTCCATCACGAAGGCGAACCGCTGCCCGCGCCGCACCTCGCTCACCTCGGCGAGCGGCACCCCGCGCAGGGTGCCCTCGCGCTGGATGCGGCCCACGTCGGGTCCGCCGATGCCGTGTGCGGCGAGCCGCTCGGGCAGCATCCGCAGCCGGTCCGGTTCCTCGACGCGGTAGCCGAAGGACTCCACCGGGTGCGAGAGGCGCCGGGTGCGCAGGGTGTACGCCTCGGTGGTGGCGAGGACGCCGTCGCCGGTGGCGGGCACCTCGGTGATCGGCACCGTCTCGTGGTACGCGGTGGAGTACCGCAGCCGCTCGAAGAAGTGGCGGCCGCTCGCCGGGTAGTGGGCGGTGATCTGGTGCGGTACCCGGTCCAGGTTGATCCGCTGGATGACGCCGGCCAGGCCGAGGGAGTGGTCACCGTGGAAGTGGGTGACGCAGAGGCGGTTCAGGTCGTGGGCGGCGACCCCGGCGTGCAGCATCTGCCGCTGGGTGCCCTCGCCGGGGTCGAAGAGGAAGCCCTCGCCGTCCCAGCGCAGGACGTAGCCGTTGTGGTTGCGGCGGCGGGTGGGCACCTGGCCCGCGGTGCCCAGCACCACCAGTTCACGCACGGACACGGGACTCCCCTCCAGGCGGCGCGGCTGCTGCGGTCTGACGCGTCCGGTCTATCCGGGCGGCCACTCGAAGCCGCGGCCGCCGAGTACATGGGCGTGGGTGTGGAAGACGGTCTGGCCCGCGCCGGGGCCGGTGTTGAAGACGACCCGGTACCCGGTGGCGTCGATCTTCTCGTCGGCGGCGACCGCGGCGGCCTCCCGCAGTATGTCGGCCACGACCTGCGGCTCCGCCTCGGCGAGCGCGGCCGCGTCGCGGTGGTGCGCCCGCGGGATGACGAGGACGTGGGTGGGCGCCTGGGGGTTGATGTCGCGGAAGGCGACGGTCGTCTCGGACTCCCGGACGATGGTCGCCGGGACCTCGCCCGCGATGATCTTGCAGAACAGGCAGTCGGGCTGCGGCTCTCCGGCCACGGTCACCCCTCCTCAGCGGTGTGCTGCGCCGGGGTCCGCCCGGCGGCCCCGTGGGACCAAGGCGCCGGGCAGACCCGTGATCGGCTGGTACGCGGGCATGTTATCCGCCGTCGGCCGGCAGGGGCCCGGCGCCTGTGGACAACGGGCGCCGGGCGACGGCCGGACGGTGCCGCCCGCCCGGATCAGTGGCGGGGCGGCGGGAGTTGGGGCGGGGTCTTCGCCGGGTTCTCCACGAGGGCGGCGAGCGCGATCCGGACCGCCTCGTCGAGCTGCGGGTCGCGGCCCGCGACGTGGTCCTGCGGCGCCACCGCCACCTCCACATCCGGGTCGACCCCGTGGTTCTCCACCCCCCAGCCGTAACCCTCAAGCCAGAAGGGGTACTTGGGCTGGGTGACGGCGGTGCCGTCGACCAGGCGGTAGCGGTTGTCGATGCCGATGACGCCGCCCCAGGTGCGGGTGCCGACGACGGGGCCGATGCCGAGGGCGCGGATCGCCGCGTTGACGATGTCGCCGTCGGATCCGGAGAACTCGTTGGCGACGGCGACGACCGGGCCGCGCGGCGCGTCCTGCGGATAGCTGTAGGGCCGCATCCCGCGGGGCAGGTCCCAGCCGATGATGCGGCGGGCCAGCTTCTCCACCACGAGCTGCGAGGTGTGCCCGCCGCGGTTCTCCCGTACGTCCACCACCAGGCCCTCGCGGGCGACCTCGACTCTGAGGTCGCGGTGGATCTGTGCCCAGCCGGGGGCCTGCATGTCGGGGACGTGCAGATAGCCGAGGCGGCCCTCGGACAGGGTGTGGACATGGGCGCGGCGGCCGGCGACCCAGTCGTGGTAGCGCAGCGGTTCCTCGTCGGCGAGCGGCACCACCACGACGTGCCGTACCTCACCGCCGTCCGCCGGGGAGACGGTGAGTTCCACGGGGCGGCCCGCGGTGCCGACGAGGAGCGGTCCGGGGCCGGTGACCGGGTCGACGGGGCGGCCGGCGACGGCGATGACCGCGTCCCCCGCGCGCACCGCGACTCCGGGTGCGGCGAGCGGGGAGCGGGCGTCCGGGTCGGAGGTCTCGGAGGGCAGGACGCGGTCGATGCGCCACAGCCCGTCCTCGTGCCGGGAGAGGTCGGCGCCGAGCAGGCCCTGCCGGACGTCGGGCGAGATCCAGCCGCCGGGCGGGGCGACGTAGGCGTGCGAGGTGCCGAGTTCGCCGTGCACCTCCCACAGCACGTCGACCAGGTCGTCGTGGGTGGCGATGCGGTCGAGGGCGGGGCGGTAGCGGGCGAGGACGGCGTCCCAGTCGACGCCGTCGAGGTCGGGCCGCCAGTAGTTGTCCCGCATCAGGCGGCCGTTCTCCTCGAACATCTGCCGCCACTCGGCGACCGGGTCGACGGTCTGCCGGACGCGGGACAGGTCGACGGTGAGGTGGCTGTCGCCGTCCTCCTCGGCGGGGGCGCGGCGGTCGCTGGGCACCAGCCGCAGCTTGCCGTCGCTCCACAGCAGGACGCGCTTGCCGTCGCCGGTGACGGCGAAGTGGTCGGCGTCCGGGGCGAGATGCTCCACCCGCCGCTGGACCAGGTCATAGCGTTCCAGCTCGGTCTGCGGTTCGGCGCCCTCCGGGTCGGCACGGCCGGAGCCGAGGGTTCCGGTGACCGGGTGCCGCAGCCAGAGCACACCGTCCTTGGCGGCGCGCAGGGTGCCGTAGCGGGCGGCGTCCACCGGGAAGGGCACGATGCGGTCGGCGAGCCCGTCCAGGTCGATCCGGGTGACGGGGGCGCCCTCGCTGTCCGGGGTCTCGTCCTTGTCGGGGGCCTCCACGGCCCGCCCGTGCCGCTGCGGCCCGAACGGTGAGGGCGTGGTGGCGGCGAGGGTGATGAGGTGCGGGCGGGTGGTCTCGACGAACGACAGGTCGAAGACGTGCTCGTCGTAGACGGGGTCGAAGGAGCGGGCGGAGAGGAACGCGAGGTGCTTGCCGTCGAGGGTGAAGGCGGGCGCGAAGTCGCGGAAGCGGAGCGGGGTGGCCTCGCTGACGGTGAGGTCGGCGGTGCCGGCGAGCTTCAACTGGCGCAGCGGTTCCGGTCCCGGGTGGGACCAGGCCAGCCAGGAGGAGTCCGGGGAGAAGACGAGGCCGGTGGCGGGGCCGTACTCGCCGCGGTCGACCTCGCGGACCTCGCCGCTGTCCCGCTCCACCAGCAGCACCCGCCCGTCGTGGGAGGCGACCGCGACCCTGCCTCCGTCGGGGGCCACCGCCAGGCCGAGGACGCGGCCGAGGCGGCCCGCGGCGAGCCGGCGCGGGGTGGCGCCGGGTGCGGTGCCGGTGGCGGGCGCGAACTCCAGCGCGTCGTCGCCCTCGGCGTCCGTCACCCACACCACGTGCTCCTCGCCGTCGGCGCGGAAGGTGCGGGGCAGCCGGGTGCGTACGCCGGGTTCGGCGGCCAGGGCGCGGGCGGGGCCCTCGCGGTGGGTGACCCAGTGCACCGCGCCGCGTACCGAGACGGCGCTGCCGCGGCCGGTGTGGTCCGGGGAGGCGGTGCCGAACCAGCGGCCGGCGCTCACCGGGTGCGGGGCGAGGTCGGTGCGCTGCCCGCCGAGGCGGATGTCCAGCGGGCGGGGTTCGGCGCCGTCCAGGTCGTCCAGGAGGTGGAGGCGGCCGGCGACGGTGTAGACGACGCGGGTGCCGTCGGTCGCGGCGTGCCGGGCGTAGTGGCCGGGCAGCGGCTCGACGGGGGCGTCGACGGGGGTGTGGCGGCGCAGGTCGCCGCCGTCGGGCAGGGAGGAGTAGACGGCGCCGGCGCCCTCGTGGTCACTGAGGAAGGCGATCCGCCCGCCGACCCACATCGGGTACTCGATATTGCCGTCGAGGTCCTGGTGGATACGGGTGAACTCCGGTGTGGCGTCCGGGACTTCGCCGTCCGCGGGCTGCTGGATCCACAGCCTGCCCGCGGTGCCGCCGCGGTACCGCTTCCACCAGGCGGCCTCCCGGCCCATCGTCACCGAGAGCAGCAGCACCCGCCCGTCCGGCCCGTACGCCGCGTCGCCGACCGGGCCGTACGGCAGGGTGGTGTGCGGGCCGCCGTCGAGGGGGACCGCGCGGGCCCAGGTGCGGCGGATGGAGGCCTGGCCGTGGGTGGTGATGGCGAGGACCCGCCCGTCCGGGGTCCAGCCGCGGACGCGGGTGCGGTTGCTGCCCCAGTGGGTGAGGCGGGTGGCGGGCCCGCCGTCGACGGGCGCCACCAGCACCTCGGGCGCCCCGTCCCGGGTGGAGGTCCAGGCGACGGTGGTGCCGTCGGGCGAGATACGGGGGTGGTCGACCGGCATGTTGTCGGCGCTCACCCGCCAGGCGCGACCGCCGTCGAGCGGGGCGATCCAGACGTCGTCCTCAGCGGTGAAGGCGAGCAACTCGCCGTGCAGATGCGGAAACCGAAGGTACCCAGGCTGTGTCACACCGTCAGCCTAGGCAGCCCGGCGGCGGCAGGTGACCGGTTCTGATCACTTGGCGAGTTCCATCGGTTCTCCTCCGGTGGCGGTCCCGGGCCGGCCCCTACGACCAGCGGCCGGTGCGGCCCAGGAGGAGGGCGGTGGCCGCGGTCCCGGCCGTCGAGGTGCGCAGCACGGTGGGGCCGAGGCGGCAGACGCGGGCGCCGGCCTCGGTGAAGAGGGCGATCTCCTCGGGTGACACTCCGCCTTCGGGACCGACGACGAGCACGATCTCGCCGTCCTCGGGAAGCGCGGTGGTGGCGAGGGGTTCGCCGGAGTGCGCCGGGTCCTCGTGCAGGACGGCGGCCAGCCGCGCACCGGCCAGCAGCTCCGCGACCCGACGCCCCGTCATGACCTCGGTGACCTCCGGGAACCGCACCCGGCGGGACTGCTTCCCGGCCTCCCGGGCGGTGCCGCGCCACTTGCCGAGCGCCTTCTGCCCGCGGTCGCCCTTCCACTGGGTGACGCAGCGGGCGGCGGACCACGGCACGATGCGGTCGACGCCGGTCTCGGTCATGGTCTCCACGGCCAGCTCACCGCGGTCGCCCTTGGGCAGGGCCTGGACGACGGTGATCCGGGGGCGGGCGGCGGGCTCCTCGCGCACCGGCCCGAGGCGTACCAGCAGCCGGTCCTTGCCCTCGGTGGCGAGCACCTCGGCGGGGGCCCAGCAGCCAGCGGCGTCGGTGAGGACGAGTGCCTCGCCGGGCCGCAGCCGCCTCACCGAGACGGCGTGCCGCCCCTCGGGCCCGTCCAGGACGAACGGGGCGCCGTCCGGGGGCAGTTGGGCGAGATCGCCGGTGACGAAGACGGGGGCGGTCATACGCCCTCGCTCTGGGCGGCGGCGGAGCGGGCCTGGTCGAGTTCGGCGGCGAGCACATCGACCAGGCGCCCGGCGGGCATGGCGCGGGCCAGCCGGTGGCCCTGCCCGGCGAACAGCGCCATGCCCTGCGCGTCACCGGCCCGGGCGGCCGCCTTCCGCAGCGGCACGGTGAGGTGGTGGACCTGCGGGTAGGCGGCGGGGGCGTAGCGGCCGTGCTCGCGGACGAAGCGGTTGACCAGACCGCGGGCCGGCCGGCCGGAGAAGGCGCGGGTGAGTTCGGTACGGGTGAACAGCGGGTTGGTCAGGGCCTGTTTGTGCAGATCGTGGGCGCCGGACTCGGGGCAGGCGAGGAAGGCGGTGCCGAGCTGGGCGGCCTCGGCCCCGGCCGCGAGCACGGCGGCGATCTGCGCGCCGCGCATCAGCCCGCCGGACGCCAGCAGCGGCAGCGCCACCGCCTCCCGTACCTGGGTGAGGAGGGTGAGCAGGCCGGAGCCGGCGCCCTCGCTCTCGGGGAGGTCGCGGTGGGTGCCCTGGTGGCCGCCCGCCTCCACGCCCTGCACACACAGCGCCCCGGCGCCCGCGGCCTCGGCGGCGAGGGCCTCCGCGGGGGAGGTGACGGTGACCACGGTGCGGGTGCCGGCACGGGCGAGGGACTGGAGCACCTCGGAGCTGGGGCAGCCGAAGGTGAAGGACACGAAGGGCACCGGGTCGTCGAGGAGGACGGCGAGCTTGGCGTCGTAGCCGTCGTCCCGCCCGCTGTCCGGATCGCCCAACTCGGTCTCGTACCAGGTGGCTTCACCGGCGAGCTGGTTGGCGTAGACCTCGACGGCGGCCGGGTCGCTGGAGAGGGGCTGCGGCAGGAAGAGGTTGACGCCGAAGGGACGGGAGGTGAGGCCCCGCAACTGTTTGATCTCGTGGTACATGCCGTCGGCCGTCTTGTACCCGGCGGCGAGGAAGCCGAGGCCACCGGCCTCGCAGACGGCGGCGGCGAGCGGGGGGTGGGACACACCGCCCGCCATGGGTGCCTGAACGATCGGGCGGGCGACCGGCAGGAAGGGAGGATCGGTCAGCGCGGGGGACATGCCCGCATGGTGCCATGTCCCCCGCGTCCGTCCGAAACCAGCCTTACGTCTGGCATATGCCAGAGGTAGTCACCTACGTCACCGGCCGTTGAAGGCGTCCTTCAACCGCGAGAACAGGCCCTGCTGCCCTGGCTGGAAATGACCGGTAGGCCGTTCCTCGCCGCGCAGCTTCGACAGCTCCCTGAGCACCCGCTCCTGCTCGGCGTCGAGCTTCGTCGGCGTCGTGACCTCGACATGGACGATCAGGTCACCGCGCCCGCCGCCCCGCAGATGCGTGACGCCGCGGCCGTGCATCGGGATCGACTGCCCGGACTGAGTGCCCGGCCGGATGTCGACCTCCTCCATCCCGTCCAGCGTCTCCAGCGACACCTTGGTGCCGAGCGCGCCCGCCGTCATCGGGATGGTGACCGTGCAGTGCAGATCGTCCCCGCGGCGCTGGAACACCGAGTGCGGCAGCTCGTGGATCTCCACATACAGATCGCCGGCCGGGCCGCCGCCGGGTCCGACCTCGCCCTCGCCGGCCAACTGGATCCGGGTGCCGTTGTCCACACCGGCGGGGATCTTCACGGTGAGGGTGCGGCGGGAACGGATCCGGCCGTCGCCCGCGCACTCCGGGCAGGGGGTGGGCACCACGGTGCCGAAACCCTGGCACTGCGGACACGGCCGCGAGGTCATGACCTGGCCCAGGAAGGAACGGGTGACCTGGGAGACCTCACCGCGGCCGCGGCACATGTCGCAGGTCTGCGCGGAGGTGCCCGGCGCGGCGCCCTCACCGCTACAGGTGCCGCACACCACCGCGGTGTCCACCTGGATGTCCTTGGTGGTGCCGAACGCGGCCTCGTTCAGCTCGACTTCGAGGCGGATCATCGCGTCCTGGCCGCGCCGGGTCCTGGACCGCGGCCCGCGCTGCGAGGCGGTGCCGAAGAACGCGTCCATGATGTCGGAGAAGTTCCCGAAGCCGCCGGCGCCGAAGCCGCCCGCACCGCCCCCGGCCTGCGACAGCGGATCCCCGCCCAGGTCGTAGACCTGCTTCTTCTGCGGATCCGACAGGACCTCGTAGGCGGCGTTGATCTCCTTGAACCGCTCCTGGGTCTTGGGATCCGGATTGACGTCCGGGTGCAGCTCGCGGGCGAGCCTCCGGAACGCCTTCTTGATCTCGTCCTGGGAAGCGTCGCGGCGCACGCCGAGTACGGCGTAGTAGTCCGTGGCCACCTACGACTCCGCCAGGATCTGTCCGACGTAACGTGCCACTGCGCGTACTGCTCCCATCGTTCCCGGGTAGTCCATGCGGGTCGGGCCGACCACGCCGAGCTTGGCTACTGCCTCGCCGCCCGAACCGTAGCCGACCGACACCACGGACGTTGCGTTGAGTCCCTCATGGGCGTTCTCGTGACCGATCCGTACGGTCATGCCCGAATCCGTCGACTCGCCGAGCAACTTGAGGAGCACGACCTGCTCCTCCAGCGCCTCCAGCACGGGACGGATGATGAGGGGAAAGTCATGTCCGAAACGGGTGAGATTGGCGGTACCGCCGATCATCAGCCGTTCCTCGGTCTCCTCGACCAGCGTCTCCAGCAGGACGGAGAGCACCGTGGAGACCGTACCGCGGTCCTCCGCCTCGAAGGCCTCCGGCAGATCCTGCACCAACTGCGGCACATCGGTGAAACGGCGGCCCGCCACCCGGCTGTTGAGCCGGGCCCGCAGATCCGCCAGCGGGCTCTCGCCGAACGGCGCCGGGCAGTCCACCACGCGCTGCTCGACCCGGCCGGTGTCGGTGATCAGCACCAGCATCACCCGCGCCGGAGCCAGCGACAGCAACTCCACATGACGCACCGTGGACCGCGTCAGCGACGGGTACTGCACCACCGCGACCTGCCGGGTCAACTGCGCCAGCAGCCGCACCGTACGGGCCACCACATCGTCCAGATCGACCGCGCCGTCCAGGAAGTTCTGGATCGCGCGCCGCTCCGGCGCCGTCATCGGCTTGACGCCGGCCAGCCGGTCCACGAAGAGCCGGTAGCCCTTGTCGGTGGGGATGCGGCCGGCGCTGGTGTGGGGCTGCGCGATGTACCCCTCGTCCTCCAGGACCGCCATGTCGTTGCGGACGGTGGCCGGGGAGACGCCTAGCCCGTGCCGCTCGGTCAGTGCCTTGGAACCGACCGGCTCCTCGGTGCCCACATAGTCCTGGACGATGGCACGCAGCACTTCGAGCCTGCGTTCACTGAGCACCGCGCACACCTCCCGGATCGACAGCCCCGCGGTCTTCCGCGGTCTGGTGCCAGACACCACCGGCCCCGCCTGACGCGAGCCCGGCACCGTCACTGGCACTCACCGCGGACGAGTGCCAGCCTTCCCCGGCCCAGTGTACGGCCGAGGGGTGCGCCCCCGGCAAGGGCGGGCGATCACACCCGTACAGGCGGACCGGGCCGGCGGGCCAGGGGGCGTCTCCCCGATCTTCGTGGATCAGGCCGCGGCTCCCCCAGCCTGGCGGCTGGGAGGTGCCCCCACGGTGCGTGCGCTCGGTGTGCCGGCCGGGCGCCCGTTTGCCCGGTGCGGCGAGTGGGGGCGCCTCCCAGCGGTAGCTGGGGGAGCGTGCATGGCGTCGCGGGGCAGCCGGGAGTTTGACGACAGGCCCCAGGGCGCGGGATAGCGTCGTCGTATGACACGCACGGCTCCCGCCCCCGACCCCGGTGCCTGGGAATGGCTCACCCCCCGGGTCGCCCGCCGCCGGCTGCCCCACTGGGACTGCACCGCGGGGCTGGTCGCCGGACGGGGCGCCGCCCTCCTCGTCGAGGCGGGCGCCACCCTCGCCGAGGGTGCCCGGCTGCGCGCCGAGGCCGAGGCGCTGCTCGCCACGGTGCCCGGCGCGGCCGGCCCGGACGGCCCCCGGGTGACCCAACTCGCGCTCACCCACCCGCACTTCGACCATGTACTGGGCGCGCCCGCCTTCCCCGGCGCCGAGGTGTACACCGCGGTCGGCGCGGACCGGCTGCTGACCGGCGCCACCGGCCTCGCCGAACTCGCCGCCGACGCGGTACGGCAGGGGGTGCCGGAGGCCGAGGCGACGGCCGCCGCCGAAGCCGCCGCCGCCACCGGGGAGGCCGGTGTCCATCGACATGCGGTGAGCGGTGAGTGGACGCTCGATCTGGGCGGCGGCCGCCAGGTGCTGCTGGCCAATGTCGGCCCCGGGCACACCGCCCACGACCTGGCCGTGCTGGTGCCCGCCGAGGACGGCGCCCCGGAGATCGTCTTCTGCGGCGACCTGGTGGAGGAGTCCGGGCCGCCGCAGGCGGGACCCGACGCGATCCCGGCCCGCTGGCCGGAGGCCCTGGACCGGCTGCTCGCCCTCGGCGGGCCCGACGCACGCTATGTACCGGGCCACGGGGCCGTGGTGGACGCCGGATTCGTCCGGCGCCAGCGTGATCAACTCGCCCTGCGTTTCGGCGTGTCGTAGCCCACGGACGGCCCACTCTTCCTATCGTCGGCCGAATGCGTGCGTACTCGCCGGACCTGACTCCGCCCTGGAAGAGACAGCAGCCCGCCCCCGAGGTACCGGCCGAGCCCGGCCTCGTGGTGGAGGAACCCGGCAGCGGCTTCTGCGGCGCCGTCATCGGCTGCGAGGCCGGGACCGTCACCCTGGAGGACCGCTTCGGCAAGCACCGCGTCTTCCCCCTGGCCCCCCGCGGCTTCCTGCTGGAGGGCCGCCCCGTCACCCTGGTACGCGCCACCGGCACCCCGGCACGCCCCACCCGCACCGCCTCCGGATCGGTGGCGGTGCCCGGCGCGCGGGCGCGGGTGGCGCGGGCGAGCCGGATCTATGTGGAGGGCCGGCATGACGCGGAACTGGTCGAGAAGGTGTGGGGCGACGACCTGCGCGTCGAGGGCGTGGTGGTCGAGTACCTGGAGGGCGTGGACGAACTCCCGGCGATCGTCGCCGAGTTCGCGCCGGGCCCCGACGCCCGCCTCGGTGTCCTGGTGGACCACCTGGTCGACGGCAGCAAGGAGTCCCGGATCGCGGCCGCCGTCACCAGTGAGCACGCCCTGGTCGTCGGGCACCCCTACATCGACGTGTGGGAGGCGGTGAAGCCCTCGTCGCTGGGCATCGGGGCGTGGCCGCGGGTGCCGCGCGGGCAGGACTGGAAGACCGGTGTCTGCCGGGCCCTCGGCTGGCCCGAGAACACCGGCGCCGCCTGGTCCCGCATCCTCTCCCACGTCCACTCCTACAAGGACCTGGAGCCGGAGCTGCTGGGCCGCGTGGAGGAGATCATCGACTTCGTGACGGCGCCCTAGGTGTATTGACCCGGAGGGCGGCCCCGCGGCTCCCCCAGCCTGGCGGCTGGGAGGTGCCCCCATGGTGCGTGCTCTCGGCCTGCCGGCCGAATGCCCTCGTACTGGACTTACTTGGGCATTTGACCGGTGCGGCGAGAGTGCGTGCCAGGCGTCGCGGGGCTGGGGCACCTCCCGGCCGGAGGCTGGGGGAGGGACTTTCCGGACACGGCCTAGGGACCCAACACGGGTCGGCCGTACGGGGGTTGGGGCTTTCGCGCGGCGGTACGGGGGTCAGTCCACCAGGTCCCGTACGACCGCGTCCGCCAGCAGCCGCCCGCGCAACGTCAGTACCGCACTGCCCTGTTCGTACGGGCCGGGGGCCAACAGGCCGTCGGACAGGGCGCGTTGGGACGCGGACAGGCCCGCCGGGCGCAGCAGGGAGAGGGGGCAGCCCTCGCGCAGGCGCAGTTCCAGCAGGACGCGTTCGACGCGGCGGTCCTCCGCGGAGAGGACCTCGCGCCCGGCGCCCGGGGAGCCGCCCGCCGCGAGCGCCGCCGCATAGGCGCCGGGGTGCTTCACGTTCCACCAGCGGACCCCGCCGACATGGCTGTGCGCGCCCGGCCCGGCGCCCCACCAGTCCGCGCCGCGCCAGTACAGCTCGTTGTGCCGGCAGCGGGCCGCCGAACCACCGTCTGCCACCGCCCAGTTGGACACCTCGTACCAGTCGTAGCCGGCCGCGGCCAGGACCTCGTCGGCGATCAGATAGCGGTCGGCGTGCACATCGTCGTCGGTCATGGGGATCTCACCGCGGCGGATCCGGCGGGCCAGACCGGTGCCGTCCTCGACGATCAGCGCATAGGCGGAGATGTGGTCGGGTCCGGCGCCGAGGGCGGCGTCCAGGGAGGCCCGCCAGTCCTCGTCGCTCTCTCCCGGGGTGCCGTAGATCAGGTCGAGGTTGACATGGTCGAAGCCGGCCGCACGCGCCTCCGCCACACATGCCTCGGGACGGCCAGGGGTGTGCCGGCGGTCCAGGACCTCCAGTACGTGCGGGCGGGCGCTCTGCATCCCGAAGGAGATCCGGTTGAAGCCGCCGGCCCGCAGCGTCGCAAGATAGGCCGGGTCGACGGATTCCGGATTGGCCTCGGTGGTGATCTCGGCGTCCTCGGCGAGCGGGAACTCGGCGCGGATCGCGTCCAGCATCCGCACCAGGTCCCCCGCGTCGAGCAGGGTGGGAGTGCCGCCGCCGACGAAGACGGTACGCACGGGACGCGGGTCGCCGCCGAGGACCTTGCGGGCGAGGCGGATCTCACCGGCGAGGGTGTCGGCGTAGTTGTCCCTGGAGGCGAGCACTCCGCCGGTGCCGCGCAGTTCGGTGGCGGTGTAGGTGTTGAAGTCGCAGTAGCCGCAGCGGGTGGCGCAGTACGGGACATGCAGATAGAAGCCGAGGGGGCGCTCCGCGGCACCGGCCAGTGCCTGCGGGGGCAGCGCCCCGTCGTCGGGCACGGGCTCACCGTCGGGAAGTGCGGAAGGCATACCTCCCATTGTCCCGTACGGGGGCCGGTGCCCGACGCGGCCGGGCGGTCGGACGGGGGCGCGGTGCTCAGGCCTCGCGGGTGCCCGAGTACATCTCGTCGATGAGGTCCTTGAAGGAGCGCTCGACGGCGGGGCGCTTCACCTTGAGGCTGGGGGTGATCTCGCCCTTCTCGATGGCCAGGTCCCGCGGCAGGATCCGGAACTTCTTCACCGTCTGCCAGCGTTGAAGGCCCTCGTTGAGCTGCTGCACATAGCCGTCGATCAGCTCCACGGTGGCGGGCGCGGCGACGACCTCCGCATAGCCGCGGTCCTCCAGGCCGTTCTCCGCGGCCCACGCCATGATCGCGGGCTCGTCCAGGGCGATCAGCGCGGTGCAGAAGTTCCGGTCGGCGCCGTGCACCAGGATGTTGGAGACATAGGGGCAGACCGCCTTGAACTGGCCCTCGACCTCGGCGGGCGCGATGTACTTGCCGCCGGACGTCTTGATGAGGTCCTTCTTGCGGTCGGTGATGCGGAGGTAGCCGTCGGGGGACAGCTCGCCGATGTCCCCGGTGTGGAACCAGCCGTCGGGCTCCAGGACTTCGGCGGTCTTCTCCGGCAGCCCGTGGTAGCCGTGCATGATGCCGGGGCCGCGCAGCAGGATCTCCCCGTCGTCGGCGATACGCACCTCGGTGCCGGGCAGCGGCTTGCCGACGGTGCCGGTGCGGTAGGCCTCTCCCGGGTTGACGAAGGAGGCGGCGGAGGACTCGGTGAGACCGTAGCCCTCCAGGACGTGCACTCCGGCGCCGGCGAAGAAGTAGCCGATCTCCGGGGCGAGGGCGGCGGAACCGGAGATGCAGGCCCGCAGCCGCCCGCCGAAGGCCTCCCGCAGCTTGCCGTAGACCAGCTTGTCCGCGAGCTTGTGCTTGGCGGCGAGGGAGGCGGGGACGGTGGCCCGGCCGGTACGGCGGAAGTTGTCCTGGG
Organism: Streptomyces sp. NPDC058045; assembly: GCF_042885635.1. NCBI lineage: Bacteria > Bacillati > Actinomycetota > Actinomycetes > Kitasatosporales > Streptomycetaceae > Streptomyces > Streptomyces sp. NPDC058045. Next base: position 172,194 of record NZ_JBHVRR010000002.1, read on the forward strand.
TGGTCCTGGCGTACTCGCGGGCGACCCCGGCGGCCCACTGGAAGATCTTGAACTTGGCGGCACCGCCGGCTCGCGCCTTGGCGGCGACGCCGTTGTACACCTTCTCGAAGATGCGCGGCACGGCCGCCATATACGTCGGCCGCACCACCGGCAGGTTCTCGATGATCTTGTCGACCCGGCCGTCGACCGCGGTGACATGGCCCATCTCGATCTGACCGCCGATGAGGACCTTGGCGAAGACATGCGCCAGCGGCAGCCACAGATACGCCACGTCCTCGCCGGACAGCAGGCCCGTGGCATGGATGGCCTTCGCCATGTACGACCAGTTGTCGTGCAGGAGGCGGACGCCCTTGGGGCGGCCGGTGGTGCCCGAGGTGTAGATCAGGGTGGCCAACTGGTCGGCGGTGATGGCCGACACCCGCTCCTTGATCAGATCGGGGTGCTTCTCCAGATACGCCGCGCCGCGCGCCTCCAGCTCGGCGAGGCCCAGTACCCAGTCCTCCGGCTCGCCCGCGGGCGCCGGCCCGATGGACTGCGGGTCGATCACCACGACATGCGCCAGCTCCGGCAGTTCATGGCGCCGCTCGCGCACCTTGGTGAGCTGGGCCGCGTCCTCCGCGATCAGCACCCTGCTGCCCGAGTCGGACAGCATGAACGCCGACTCGTCGGTGTTGGTCTGCGGATAGACGGTGGTGGTGGCGGCACCGGCGCACAGGATGCCGAGGTCCGCGAGGATCCACTCGACCCGCGTCGAGGAGGCGAGCGCGACCCGCTCCTCCGGGTGCACGCCCAGCGCGATGAGACCGGCGGCGATGGCGAAGACCCGCTCGGCGGACTCGCTCCAGGTGAGCGAGCGCCAGTCGTCCGGGCCGACGCCCGAGGCCGGTGGCACCGGGTGGCGGTAGGCCTCCTTGTCCGGGGTGGCCGCCACGCGGTCCAGGAAGAGGCACGCCACGGACGGCGGCCGGTTCTCGATCAGGGTCTGTGTGTCGCTCACTACATCCTCCGGGCCCGCGACAGTGCGTGCGTCGTCAGTACGCGCGTCGGCGGTGCGACTGACTCTGTGCGGCTGCTGGTTCGGCTGGGTGCGGTGTGGGCCTCCGGTGCGGGCGCCGGCTGTTTAACCCACGAGTAACTAGCAGGGATCAGAGTAGAGCGCCGCCGCCCGGCACGTAAGTACTCCCGGGCGCCGCCTTCTCTGTGAGCAGGACGCTACCCGGATCCGCCGCCGGCCGGGACGGCCTGTGGATAACCCGCGGGCCCGCGGCGCGAGAAGCGCGCCACGGGCCCGACATAGCGGGGCGAACGGCCCCGGATCACTTCTTCGCCTTGGCCTGACCGCTGTCGTCGCTGGAGAGCACCGCGATGAAGGCCTCCTGGGGAACCTCCACCGAACCCACCATCTTCATCCGCTTCTTGCCCTCCTTCTGCTTCTCCAGCAGCTTCCGCTTCCGGGAGATGTCACCGCCGTAGCACTTGGCGAGGACGTCCTTGCGGATGGCGCGGATGGTCTCGCGGGCGATCACCCGGGAACCGATCGCCGCCTGCACCGGCACCTCGAAGCTCTGCCGCGGGATCAGCTCCCTGAGCTTCGCCACCAGCCGCACCCCGTACTGGTACGCCTGGTCCTTGTGCGTGATCACGGAGAAGGCGTCGACCTTGTCGCCGTGCAGCAGGATGTCGACCTTGACCAGGCTGCTGCTCTGCTCGCCGGTGGGCTCGTAGTCGAGGGAGGCGTAGCCGCGGGTCTTTGACTTGAGCTGGTCGAAGAAGTCGAAGACGATCTCCGCGAGGGGCAGGGTGTAGCGGATCTCGACCCGGTCCTCGGACAGGTAGTCCATCCCGAGGAGCGCGCCGCGACGGGACTGGCACAGCTCCATGATCGCGCCGATGAACTCACTGGGCGCGAGGATCGTCGCCTTCACCACCGGCTCGAAGACCTGGTCCAGCTTGCCCTCGGGGAACTCGCTCGGATTGGTGACGATGTGCTCCACACCGTCCTCCATCAGCACCCGGTAGACCACGTTCGGTGCCGTGGCGATCAGGTCCAGGCCGAACTCGCGCTCCAGCCGCTCCCGCACCACGTCCAGGTGCAGCAGCCCCAGGAAGCCGACCCGGAAGCCGAAGCCGAGCGCGGCCGACGTCTCCGGCTCGTACACCAGCGCCGCGTCGTTGAGCTGGAGCTTGTCCAGCGCCTCGCGCAGCTCCGGGTAGTCGGAACCGTCCAGCGGATAGAGGCCCGAGAACACCATGGGCTTGGGATCCTTGTAGCCGCCGAGGGGAGTCTCGGCGCCCTTGTGCATGGCGGTGATGGTGTCACCGACCTTGGACTGCCGGACGTCCTTGACCCCGGTGATCAGATACCCCACCTCGCCGACGCCGAGGCCGTCGGCCGGCAGCATCTCCGGGGAGTTGGTGCCGATCTCCAGCAGCTCGTGGGTGGCGCCGGTGGACATCATCCGGATCCGCTCACGCCTGCCGAGCTGCCCGTCCACCACTCGGACATAGGTGACCACACCGCGGTACGAGTCATAGACCGAGTCGAAGATCATCGCGCGGGCGGGGGCGTCCGCCACCCCGACCGGCGGCGGAATCTCGGCCACCGCCTTGTCGAGCAACGCCTCGACGCCCATACCGGTCTTAGCCGACACCCTCAGCACGTCATCCGGCTCGCAGCCAACCAGGTTCGCCAACTCCTCGGCGAACTTCTCCGGTTGGGCGGCCGGCAGGTCGATCTTGTTGAGCACCGGGATGATGGTGAGGTCGTTCTCCATCGCCAGATAGAGGTTGGCGAGGGTCTGCGCCTCGATCCCCTGCGCCGCGTCGACCAGCAGGATGGTGCCCTCGCAGGCGGCGAGGGACCGGGACACCTCATAGGTGAAGTCGACGTGGCCCGGGGTGTCGATCATGTTCAGGATGTGCGTGTCGCTCCGCGGCCCCGCGGTCGGGGCCCAGGGCAGCCGCACCGCCTGGGACTTGATCGTGATGCCGCGCTCACGCTCGATGTCCATACGGTCGAGGTACTGGGCACGCATCTGCCGCTGCTCCACGACACCGGTGAGCTGGAGCATCCGGTCGGCGAGCGTGGACTTGCCATGGTCGATGTGCGCGATGATGCAGAAATTGCGGATCAGAGCCGGGTCGGTACGGCTCGGCTCGGGCACATTCTTGGGGATCGCGGGCACGCAGGGTCCTGTCTCTTGAGGCTTCTCACGCCTCGGTCGGCCTCGGGCGGGTCTCGTTCCGTCGGGTACGGCGGGGGCCGCCGTTCGGTACGGCGGGGTCGGTGCACCGGCGTTCTTCGCGTTCACCGCGTCCGTGGCGTCCGTATCCGGCCTCCATGGTCCCATGCGCCGGGCACTGCGACCGGTTTGGGAGGGTCATCGGGCGGCTGGTAGCCTGGGCCGCTGTGTCCCGACCCTCCCCCGCCAGGTCCTCCCGGCAGGTCAAGGCCGGGACACCGGCAAAACCATCATCAGTACCTGAACCTGAGAAGGCTCTTTCGTGGCGAACATCAAGTCCCAGATCAAGCGGATCAAGACCAATGAGAAGGCCCGGCAGCGCAACAAGGCCGTCAAGTCCTCTCTGAAGACCGCGATCCGCCGCACCCGTGAGGCAGTGGCCGCGGGTGACGCCGAGAAGGCCAATGTGCTGGCCCGCGAAGCCTCGCGGAAGCTGGACAAGGCCGTCTCCAAGGGCGTCATCCACAAGAACCAGGCCGCCAACAAGAAGTCGGCGCTTGCTTCCAAGGTCGCGTCCCTCAACGGCTGACCCCGTACGGTCCCGCTCGGCCGGGACCGGACCCGAGGTCGGCCGACCGACTTGACCGCCGGACGGGACCCAGCGGACCCTCTCAACCGCTCCCGCCCGGCACCCCGGGATCGCACGCGGCCTGCGTTCGCCACGCGGGTGCGAGCCCACCATCTTGAACCGGAACCCCGTTCCTGCCCTTTCCCCAAGGGTCGAGACGGGGTTCCGGGCTTTCCGGGCACCGGGCCTTCCGGGTCCTTGCGGGCTGCGGTTCTTGCGGGTTACGGGGCTGCGCGGGCTCCGGTGCTCCCTGGGTTCGGGGGCTTCGCGGCTGTGCTCACCGCCGACGTCGCCTCCGCCATCAACTACACGACCAGTGCGCCCGGTTGAGCCTGGTGCCGCAGGTCAGCGGCGGGAGCGGGCTGCTCGGGCGATGGTGACGACCGCCTTCTCCAGGGCGTACTCGGGATCGTCCCCGCCGCCCTTCACCCCGGCGTCCGCCTCCGCGACCGCCCGCAGCGCCACCGCCACCGCGTCCGGGGTCCAGCCGCGCATCTGCTGCCGTACGCGGTCTATCTTCCAGGGCGGCATTCCCAGTTCGCGGGCGAGATCGGCCGGTCTCCCGCCGCGCGCCGAGGACAGCTTGCCGATCGCCCGCACGCCCTGGGCCAGCGCGCTGGTGATCAGCACCGGCGCCACCCCCGTCGACAGCGACCAGCGCAACGCCTCCAGCGCCTCCGCGGCCCGCCCCTCCACGGCCCGGTCCGCCACCGTGAAGCTGGAGGCCTCCGCCCGCCCGGTGTAGTACCGGGCCACCACCGCCTCGTCGACGGTGCCCTCGACATCCGCGACCAACTGCGAGACCGCGGACGCCAACTCCCGCAGATCACTGCCGATCGCATCCACCAGCGCCTGGCACGCCTCCGGCGCCGCGGACCGCCCCAGCCGTCTGAACTCGCCCCGTACGAACGCCAGTCGGTCGGCCGGCTTGGTCATCTTCGGGCAGGCCACCTCGCGGGCCCCGGCCTTCCGCGCCGCGTCCAGCAGGCCCTTGCCCTTGGCGGCGCCCGCGTGCAGCAGGACCAGGGTGATCTCCTCGGCGGGCGCCGCCAGATACGCCTTGACGTCCTTCACGGTGTCCGCGGTGAGGTCCTGCGCCTGCCGGACCACGACCACCTTGCGCTCCGCGAAGAGCGAGGGACTGGTCAACTCGGCGAGCGTGCCCGGCGAAAGCTGCTCGGGCGCGAGATCCCGCACATCGGTGTCCGCGTCGGCGGCCCGCGCGGCCGCCACCACCTGCTGCACCGCCCGGTCGAGCAGCAACTCCTCCTGCCCGACGGCAATGGTCACCGGGGCGAGCGGATCGTCTTCCACGTTGTTCCTGGCCATCCCCGACAGCATCGCACGCCCCACCGACAACGGGTCCCGCCCGTGATCAGGACGGCGATCGACTCGGGTTCCGGTTCCGGTTCCGGTTCGGGTTCCGGTTCATCAGGGTCGGCCGGGTCCCGGCAGGTCAGGGTTCCTCGCGCCAGCCGTCCCAGGTTGCGGCGAACTCGTCCAGTACGCGCGGATCCAGCCTCCCCTCCGCGTCCTCCACGACGACCAGCCACTGGGCGTCCTCCGCGTCGTCCTCCCCCGCCAGCGCGTCCCGTACCAACTCGGGCTCCTCGGGCAGTCCGAACCGCTCCCCCAGTGCCTCGACCGCCTCCTCGGCGGCGTCCCGGTCCGGCAGCACCAGCACATGTCTCACATCACTCACCCGCCCATCCTGCCGCCCCGGCCGCGGCGCCCCGAGCGCGGGGCAGGACCAGGGCGGCCTCAGCCCTGAGCGGCGGGCTGCTCCTTGGGGACGATCTGGATGTCGAGGTCGATCGAGATACTGGGGCCGACCGCGGCGATACCGCGGGCCAGCATCGTCTGCCAACTCACCGTGAAGTCGTCCCGGTGCAGCTCGGCCGTCGCACGGCACGCGGCGCGCGTCTCCCCCTCCATACCGTTGCCCAGCCCCAGGTACTGGGCGTCCAGGGTGACGGTACGGGTCACACCGTGCAGGGTGAGCGCCCCGGTGAGGGCCCAGCGGTTGCCGCCCTTGGGCACAAAGCGGTCGCTGTAGAACTCAAGTGTGGGGAAGCGCTCCACATCGAGGAAGTCCGCCGAGCGCAGATGGTCGTCGCGCAGGGTGACGTTGGTGTCGATGGAGGAGGCGTCGATCACCACATGCATCGCGGACCGGGTGATCTCCGGGGCTATGCGTATCGCCCCGGCGAAGGTGTTGAACCGGCCGTGGATACGGGCCAGTCCGATATGGCGGGCGGTGAACGCGATGGAGGAGTGCGCCGGTTCGATCTCCCAGTCCCCCGCCTCGGGCAGGACCGGCGGCTGCGCCATCTGAAGCGCCACCTCGCCGACATCGGTCAGCGAGTCCCCGGCCACGGTCGCGTTCGTCCGGAACGGCGCGAACCCGTCCGCGTCGACCGCGATCCGGTACTCACCCGCCGGCACCGTCGTCACGAACGACCCGTACGGATCAGTCCCGCCGGAGACCGCGATCCGCCCCATGGCATCGGTGACGGACAGCTCCGCACCGGGCACCGCCCCGCCCGCCGGACCGAGCACCCGGCAACTCAGGACACCCGCGCCCGGCGAGGTCGCCACGGCGGCGAGGGGACCCGACCGCTCCGCCCGACCCGAACGGTTTCCCAGCCAGCGGCCGAACATGAGCAACACATCCCTAGCGGTTCACGGTGATGGACGTAGGCGGAGGCCGGGGGACGACCTGCGCGACGCATGGGCGGTGGCCACCGGTGGGGTTCCTGCCGCCGATCGCTGCCGGCGGCGCGACGAGACGGATTTGACCACTGTTGCGACTGTCCGGGCAACTGCGGACCACATCGCGGGAATCCGGCACAAGTGATGGATTACGGGGGCGAGTGGACCGAATTGAGCGTACCCGTCACTGTTTTCCGCCGTTCATCCGGGGTGCCGGGGGCGCCGTCGATCGGGACGCCGTGGGCCGGTGGCACCGCCGTCCGGCACGCTGTCGACCTCGCACGTCGCGCAGGCATCAGCGGGCCGAGGCCGTGATACCGAGCCCCGGGCCGCCCCGGGAACCCGTCACCGCCAGCGAGCCGTCGCGGTCGGTGCGCAGCACCATCGCGCCGCCACCCCGCAGCGCCCCCACCGTCCGCGCCGCGGGATGCCCGTACGGGTTGTCCTCACCGCAGGAGATCAGGGCCACCCGGGGCGCCGCCCACCGCAGCAGCGCCGGATCCTGGTGTGCGGAGCCGTGGTGGGCGACCTTGAGTACGTCGACCCGGGCCAGGCGGGCCGCGTCCGGTCCGCTCAACAGGGCCTGCTGGGCCGGTGGTTCAAGATCACCGAGGAGCAGCAGCCGCAGCCCGCCGACCCGCGCCAGCAGGGTGACGCTGGCGTCGTTGGGCCCGTCGGGCGGCGAGGGGCGCGGCGGCGGCCACAGCACCCGCCAGCGCAGCCCACCGATACGGCCCCGCTCACCGGCCGAAGCGCGGGTCACCGGGATATGCCGCGAGGCGGCCGTACGGTGCACGAACTCCGCCTGGTCCGCGGGCTGTTGGAAGCCGGTGGTCTCGATGGCCGCGACCCGGCGCCCCCGCAGCACCCCCGGCAGCCCGGCGACATGATCGGCGTGGAAGTGGCTGAGCAGCAGCAGCGGAACGCGGGTCACGCCGAGCGCGCGCAGGCAGCCGTCGACCCGGCCGGGGTCGGGCCCGGCATCGATGACGACGGCGCTCCCGCGGCCCGCGGCGAGCACGGTGGCGTCGCCCTGCCCGACGTCGCACATGGCGAACTGCCAGTGCGGCGGCGGCCATCCGGTGACGACCCGGGTGAGCGGTGCGGGCCGCACCACGAAGAGCAGCAGTGCGGCGGCGCCGAGGGCGGCCACCCAGCGGTGCCGCAGCAACCGGGGCCCGGCGCGCAGCACAAGGACGGTCAGCAGGGCCAGCAGCAGCGCACCCCGCCACCCACCGGGCCAGCCGACACCGCTGCCGGGCAGGTCGGCACCGGTACGGGCGATGGTGGCGAGCCAGCCCACGGGCCACCCGGCGCACCAGGCCAGCGCCCGGGCCACCGGCAGCGCCACCGGCGCCACGGCCAGGGCGGCGAAACCGAGAACGGTGGCCGGGGCCACCGCGAACTCCGCGAGCAGATTGCACGGCACGGCGACCAGGCTCACCCGCGACGCGAGGACCACCACGACCGGAGCGCACACCGCCTGCGCGGCAGCGGCCGCCGCGACCACCTCCGCGAGCCTGCCGGGCACCCCGCGTGCCCGGAGTGCGCGACTCCATCCCGGGGCCAGGAGGAGCAGCGAACCGGTGGCGAGGACGGAGAGCAGAAAGCCGTAACTGCGGGCCAGCCAGGGGTCGTAGAGGATCAGCAGCAAGGTCACGGCGGCGAGCGCGGGCAGCAGGGTGCGGCGCCGGCCGGTGGCGATGGCGAGGAGGGCGACGGCCCCGCAGGCGGCGGCGCGCAGCACACTCGGATCGGGCCGGCAGACCACCACGAACCCGAGGGAGAGCGCGCCGCCCAGCACAGCCGTGGTCCGAAGACCGAGACCGAGACGGGGTGCGAGTCCGCGACGCTCAACCCGATGCGCGAGACCCGGCGGGCCGATCAGCAGGGCCAACAGAATCGTGAAATTTGCCCCTGACAGCCTGCCTTGCCCTCTGTTCTTTCGCTAGGCTGCGCCCATGCCGATCGCCCCCGAGTACCTGCACATGGTGTTTCCCAACGTCACGTTCCACGCACTGCTCTACGGGCGGGCGTCCCGCGACCCGAAGAAGAAGGGCCGCTCAGTTGCCGACCAGATCAACGCCGGAACAGAACTCTGCGACCAATTCAACTGGCCCATCGCGGAGGTGTTCGACCAGGACGTCGACCGTTCCGCATCCCGTCATGCCCGCCGCAAGCGGAAAGACTTCGAATCACTCATCGATGCCATCGAGTCCGGCCGTGGCCGGATCGTCGTCGCGTGGGAGGCATCTCGCTATTACCGCGACATCGAGGCTTACATTCGCCTGCGGAATGCCTGTATGGCCTCAAATGTACTGCTCTGCTACAACGGGCAGGTCTACGACCTTTCGAAGCGAGAGGACCGTAAGGCAACTGCTCAGGACGCGATCGCTGCCGAGGACGAAGCCGAAGGCATCCGCGACCGAGTGCTTCGTACGACCCGGGCACAGGCTAAGAAGGGCGCCCCGCACGGCCGGGTGCTCTGGGGCTACGCTCGCCGCTACGATCCCGATTCGGGTGAGCTGATCGAGCAGTACCCGCACCCCGAGCGCAGCCACATCGTGCTGCGCGTGTTCGAGCGAGTCGCGGCCGGGGAAACGGGATACTCAATCATGCAGGACCTGCGGGCGCACGGTGAACGGCTGCCTGGCATTCCGTGGGAGCAACACCACGTCACGACCATGGTACGCAATCGCGGCTATGCCGGACGGCGCATCTTTCAGGGCGAGGACGTCGGCGAAGCAATATGGCCTGCGATCGTCCCGATGGATCTGTTCCTTGCGGTGCAGAAGATCATCAGTGATCCGAGTCGACTCACGACGAAGGACCGGTCTGTGAAGCACCTGCTATCGGGGGTCGCCCGGTGCGGAGTATGCGCACACACGCCGCATCTGAAGGTGCTGAAATCTCGGGGCGCTCTGTCGTATCAGTGCAGCGAGAAGTACGACACCGTGATGCGGACGGACAAGATGGACGCCTACGTGGAAGAGGCCGTCATCGCGTGGCTCGCTTCGAAGGCCGCGGTCACCGCATTTCAATCGAGCGATCAGGAGCAGCGGACGATGGAGGCCCGGGCCCGAGAGGAGATGCTGACGACGCAGTTGGAGGAGGCTCGCGCGGCTGCGGGTGAGTTTGACGAGCAGAATCGGCCGAGGTTGTCGATCACCTCGCTGATGGCATTGGAAGCACGGCTGGAACCCTTGATTGACGAGGCGAAGCGTGAAGCGGAGGAGATGACAGCGCCGCCACTCTTGCGCCGGATCGTTGGAAGACCTCTCGATGAGACCGACCAGTTGTGGAACGAGTCGCTGACGGTCGAGCAGCAGCGAACGGTACTGCGGACAGTGGTCAACATCCGCCTGAACAGGGCACGCGCGAAGGGGGTGCGGTCCATCGAGCCGGGCCGGATCAATCTGACGTTTGTCGGCGAGCCGGGGTTCGTGAGTCGGTCGCCTCGCCGCCGCTCTGTGGCCTGGAACGCTCCTGCGGGGGAAGTCGGTCGGTGACAGGTGGTCGCCAGCATGGGTATCGGCTGTCGTCGGGAGGCTGGGTATGGCCAGCCTCCCGACATGGGGTGGATCTTCAGCCCGATGCAGCGCTGGGGCTGTTATCCCAGTTCTGCTCCCACAGTCCATTCCGGACGATGTGCTGGAGGTGCTCCGACATCTCGTCAAGGCACTGCTTTGTCATGTGCCCTTCGACCACGAGCCACATAAAGGAACCTTCCTGCTCGATGGGCGCGACGGCTTGGCCATTGGGGAGTTCCGCGACGAACTCCATATCCAGGTCGAAACTGCGCTCGGGGTCAGGCGTGTGGTCTGACACGGATTGATCTACCCCCTCATGCTGGGTGCACGCTGCGATTGCGTGAACGTGCGCCCGCACCCGTTGCCCCCACCGGGCGCGGCGCTTGACATTTTCAGAGAATCGTAGATCAAAACGGAACTAGCGGTTCAGTAACCAGAAAGTACGATCAATCGGATGGTTGTTCGTTGCGCGACTGCCGCCTGCGTCGAGCGTAGATCTCGGCAATCTCCGCGAACTCTTCACGGTCCCGCTGCGTCATCTCTCCAATGCGGGCGACGAGGATCCGGGTACTGCGGTCGCTACTCCATACGGCAGCGACAGAGTTAGGCGACAAGAGTTCAGCCTCGATGAACAGTTCAACGGGGTCGATTTTGATGACTCTGGCCAGGGGTTCGAAGTACTTGGGATCCGGAATGACCTTCCCGGCGAGCACTCGCCCGACACTGCTCTCGGACATGCCTGCGTCGCGGGCCAGTTGAGCTTTCCCTCCGCGCCCGTCAATGTCGTATCCGGCGCTACGTGCCGCCTCTGACACCCGGGCTCCGAACCTGTGCCGGATCGTCGCTTCGTCGCTCCTCATGGCGACAGGCTAGCGAGCGCGCAAGACGTATGTGCACCCCTTGCACACGAGCAAGATTGCAGGTAGACCTCCATGGCGGTCGCAGATCCCGACCCTTGCGCGATTCAGACAACCCGCCACTTGGCTCGATCAAGCATTGCGACACGCGGAACCTAGCTTGCGAGCAAGCTTGCTTCAGGCTAGATTTCCTAGCGCATGAGCTAGATATTCGGTCTGGCCAGCAAGGAAGGAGGTGTCATGTCATACACCCTGCGCGTTGACCGGCTGCGGGATCTCGCCCGGAAGCAAGGCGACGAGAGTCAGTACGCGATCGCCAAGCGCACCGGCCTCTCCGAACCGACCGTCTCCAAGATCGTCAGCGGGAAGCACCGGCCCCGCCTGGAAACGCTCCTCATCATCCGCCGGGCCTACGGCTGCACCGTCGATGAACTCATCGAGGAGATGTCCGCGTGACCGCCGAACAGCGTCAGCGTCTCCTCGGCAGTGCAGCAATCGCGGATATTCACGCACGAGTCGCTACTGCCCCTGAGCCGCCCCCCGAGGCCATCGCAGCACTGAAGCGGATCTTCACCCGCCCTCGCAGAAGCCAAGAACTGCCTGCGGTTCAAGCCCACGCGGCTTGAACAAGGAGGGCTGCCCAAGCCCGGCCTGGCCCGGGCAGCCCAACGGATCACCTCACACCACAGAAAGAAGAGGATCACCGTGACCACGAGTATCCCGCAGGTCGCCGCGGCCCAGGCGATGACCGACCTGCTCACTAACCACCCCGAACTCCGCTCCCTGAGCTGGGAGGTGGCAACCAACGGCGTGCTCACCGGCCGCAGCCACGACGCCACCGACGCACAGGCCGTCGAGCAGTGCGCCGCCCTGATGGGTGGCACCATCCGCACCTCGATCTTCAACAGCTTGGGCACCGGCGAGCGCCGGGCGGCTGCGCAACTGGCCACCGTGTGGCGGGGGGTGACGGTCGGGATCTGTGTGACGTACCCGGCCCCGCTCCCCTCGCTGGACGCGGAGTCGCTGCGGCAGCTCCTCGCGCCGGCCGCCGCTGTGGCGGGTGGTCAGCGATGACTGATCACATGCCGCCCGTCACGGGCCCGTTCCGTATCTACGTCGGCGCGCTGCCGACCGGGGCCAGCCTGGACGTCTCGCACTATCTGACGACGGTGATGCTGGGCCTGGCGACGGCCGCGGAGGAGGACGGCGAGAGCCTCCTCGACGAGCTGCGCGACATCGCCGAACTTGACCGGTCCGCTGGGGCGCAGGGGCTGGACTCGTACGCCGCGCACGAGCGGGACGAGCGGGTGGCCGGGCTGCTGGCGGAGATCGCCGGCGGCGGCACGGTGCCGGTGTACGGCGCCCAGGTGCTGCGGTTGGCGGAGGCTCTGCGGGCGACCGTGGCGCCGAAGTCGGTCCCGGCGCAGCGCAGCGAGGGTGGTGTGGCTGCGTGAAGATCATGCGTCACGACCAGACTGCGTTGTGCTCGTACTGCCGCCTGCCGTGGGAGGAGTTGACCCCGGTGGCCGCGGCCGACCCGGAGCTGCGGTTCGACGAGTACAGCGTTGAGGGCGAGCCCGTTTGCTGCACCGCGGCGGTCGCGGAGTTCCGGTCCGAGCGGGGCACCACCGCTGGCATCCGGAAGTCGGTTAAGGCGGAGCAGACCGACCTCGGTTGGCGGGTGCGCTGGCAGGAGGGCCGCCTCCTGCGGGCGAGGTCGTTCGGGACTCAGCAGGGTGCCGACAAGTTCGTGCAGTACCTCCGCCAGGGCGGTGTGGCATGACCGGCCCCGAGCACTACGCACAAGCCGAGCGCCTGCTGAGCGCTGCCTCGTACACCCACAGCCCGGGTGGAGAGCCAGTCAACCCTGCGGCAGCCGCACACCACTTGGCCATGGCCCAGGTGCACGCGACCCTCGCGCTCGCCTCTGCTACCGCCATGCAGGCCCCGGTCGACGGCAGCGAGCCCGGCATGAGCGGCCCGGAGTTCAGCGCCTGGCACCAGGCCGCTGGCGTGAAGCCGAAGGGCGGTGCCGAATGAGCACCGACCTGACGCCCGAGGCGGCACTGGCGCGGCTGAGCCAGTACGGCGAGCGCACGTCGACCTGGTCCAACGCCGCCTACAACGACGGCACCGAGAAGGCGCTCCACGAGATCGCGCTGTCACTGGCCGCCGAGGTTGAACGCCTGCGGGGTGAGTTGGAGCAGGTGCGTGCGGATCTCTCCGGCCGCCACGACGACCTGGTCGAGGCCCTGCACGCCTGCGACAGCTCCGAGTGGGACTTCCTGGTAACGGAGGCCGCGCGCACCCACCAGGACGCGAACACGCTGCGAGCCCGGGTCGCCGAACTGAAGGCGGCCGCATGGTCGCCGGAGATCCAACGCCGGTACCGCGAGCGGGCGCTGCAGTGGAGCGCTGCGGATCTGCTCATTGCGGCAGCACGCGACCGGGGCGAGACCGAGTTGGACATCGACGAAGTGGCCAAGGCCCTCGGCCTGGACGACGAGGACGACACCGAGGCGGGTCGAGCCCCCGCGGACGGCGCGTGCAAGCGCTGCGGTGAGGCCCCAGCTGCCTGGTGCCCGGGGTGCGCGGGCTGTGCCTGCCCCGACGGCCGAGCCGAGTCCCACCTGCCCGGCGGATCCTGCCCCACCACCCCGACAACAGGAAGGACGGCCGCCCCGTGACCGCCCCTGCCCCCAAGCTCACCGAGCAGCAGGTGAACTTCCTGCTCCAGCCCATCAGCGGCAAGCGTGTCCGCAACCTGCGCGGCATGTCCCACCTCGAAGCGTGGGATGTCCGCCGCCAGCTCATCCGGATCTTCGGCTTCGAGGGCTTCACGGTCGAGACGCAGTCCCTGGACCTCGTCGCTGAGCGGGAGTCCAAGAACGGGGACCGCTCGCGCTGGACCGTGGTCTACCGGGCGCAGGTCCGGCTCACGGTCAAGGCCGTAGACGGTCGGCCGCTCACCGTGTTTGAGGACGCCGCCGCGGGCGACGCGATCAACCAGCCGTCCCTCGGCGACGCCCACGACCTCGCTATGAAGACGGCTCTCTCGCAGGCGCTGAAGCGGTGTGCGGTCAACCTCGGCGACCAGTTCGGCCTGTCCCTCTACAACGACGGTTCGCAGGGTGCGGTGGTCATGCGGTCGCTGGCGTACATGGGCGATCCCGTGCCTGAGTCGGAGGACGCGCCGGTCGGTGCGGAACCGACGCCGGACAAGCAGGGTGCCGAGCCGGAACCGGAGCACCGGCCGACGCCCGCGCCGGCCGCCTCGCAGCAGGCCCGCCCGAAGGCCGCCCCTGACCCGGCCCCGGCGGCCGTTTCCCGTCCCGGGGCGATGCCTCCCGCCGGGGCTGCCGAGCGGCAGACCGCGCTCGACGCCATGTGGGCGGCCGCCCAGGACGCCCAGTTCGTGGACGGCCTGCCCGCCCAGTTCGTGGGTTCCTTCGGCCACTCCATCGAGCAGGGCACCGCCGCGGAGTACCGGCAGGCCACCGAGCTGATGCGCGGCTCTCAGGCCGCCTGACAACCCATCGACCGGGCGCCGCCCCTCCCTCCCCTTCGAGGGGCGGCGCCCTCTTCCGGGAGACCCCGTGAACCTGAAAGAGGCAGCGGCCCGCGAGGCCGTGCTGAAAACCCTGCTCGACGAGGTCAAAGACGCCTACAACACCGCCCGTGGCGAGACTCAGCAGCTCCTCAACGCTGCGGCTGCGGAGACCGGCACCCGGCAGGTCGCCGTCGACCTGTCGGGCGTCGGCGACATCGCCACCGTCAGCCTGTCCAGCGGCTCTGCGGAGGCCCGCGTCTCGGACCTGGAGGCGTTCACCGCCTGGGTCCGCGAGAACTACAGCACCGAGATCGAGCGGAAGTTCGTCACCTCGGTCCGCCAGGCCTTCACCGACCGCGTGCTCGGCGCGATGACAGCGGCCGGAGGAACTGAGTGGGCCGACCCGGAGACCGGTGTCATCCACGAGGTGCCGGGTGTCACCATCGCGCCGGCCCGGTCCCGCACTCACAACGTGCGGTTCAAGAAGACCGGGCGCCAGGCCGTGATGAACGCCTGGCGTACGAGCCAGCTTCCTGAGTCGGTGCTGCCGCAGCTCACCGCCGGGGGTGCCCAGTGAACTACAGGGACAGCCGACGCCTCGCGTGGGATACGGAGACCACCTCCACCGACCCGACGGAGGCGCGGATCGTCACCGCGGCGATCGTCGCCCGCGGCGGCGGCCGGCGTGACCGGACCCGCACCTGGCTGATCAACCCCGGCGTGCCGATCCCGCCGGAGACCACCGCCATCCACGGCATCGGCGACGAGCAGGCCCGCGAGCACGGTGCCGATCCGCAGGCGGCGCTCGACGAGATCGCGGGGATGCTCGCCTCCTGCCTGCGGCACGGAATGCCGGTGGTGGCCTTCAACTTGTCGTACGACTGGTCCGTCCTGCACCACGAGCTGCTGCGCCACGGGCTGCTGACCATGGATCAGCGCCTCGACGGCCGCACCCCGTACACGCTGCTGGACCCGCTGGTCCTGGACAAGCAGGTCGACAAGTACCGCCGCGGTAACCGCCGGTTGAAGACGGTGGCCAGTCACTACGGCGTGGGCCTGACCGACTGGCACACCGCCGACGCCGACGCGACCGCCGCCCTCGGCGTCGCCGACGCCCTCTTCGAGAAGTACCCGAAGCTCCGCGAAGTGGACGCCGAGGCGCTCTACCTGGCGCAGCAGGCGTGGCGGGAGGAGCAGCAGACCGGCCTCCAGCAGCACCTCCGCAAGACGGATCCGACCGCGGTGTGCGACACCGGCTGGCCGCTGATCCCCGGCCCGCGGAGGGCCGAGTCGTGAGTACCCAGACCCAGGTCGGCGTGATCGTCCTCGCGCTCTCCCTCGCGCTCCTCGTCTACATCGTGCGCGCGTGGCCGCAGACCCGGGGGCGGCACCGCGGGGGTGAGCGTCCATGACGTTCCAGGACACCGACGGCGTCACCGCTGCCGAGAACCCGGCCGCCGAACTCGCCGCGGCCCGGCGCCTGGTCGAGCGGCACGCCCGCTCCGCCGAGGATCAGCGGCTGCTGCTCGCCGCCCTCGGCCTCACGACCACCGACACCATCGAGGGACCGAAGTGACCGAGAAGCCCGATGTCCAGATGGTTGCGGTCGACGGCCGTGACGCTCTCGCCTACGTCATCATCAGGCCCGGCGACGACGCGGCCCGGCCCGTGGCCGAGGCCTCCGCGCGCGGCATCACGAAGCGCGCTGCCGCGCATCTGCTGCGGCAGATCGCGGACATGTGGGACGCGGAGACCACGAAGTGACCGCGCCCTCCCTGAGTGCCAGCCCGGCCGCCACCACGGCGGCCGGGCCCGGCCCGTTCACCGTGCTGCTCCCCGCCGGCCTACCGCTGATCAACTCCAACCAGCGCATCCACCACCACATGCGCGCCCAGCGCACCCGCCTGATTCGGGACGCAGCCCACCAAGCAACCACCGAACACGCCGAGTTGATGACCGCCCTTACGGCGGCCACCCCCGGCGCCCTGTTCGGACGGGCTCACGTCCTCGGCATCCTGCACCCGCCGTCGAACCGCCGCGCCGACCCCGCCAACTGGTACCCCAGCTTCAAGGCAGCGATCGACGGCCTGGTCGACGCCGGCCTCCTCGACGATGACGACCACGAACACCTCGTCGGCCCCGACATACGACTCCGGGAGAAGCGCAAGGGCGGCCAACTCACCCTCATCATCAGCGGCCTCCGCCCCGGCGAAGACCCCCTCGGAGTGACGGGATGAGCCGCCGCCGAAACCGCCGTGCCCCGCCGGACGAGTGGGTGCCCGGCACGCTCCTCGACTGGCGCTCCTCCACCCACTGGGCCGCAACGGAGCAGCCCTGCCGCTACTGCGGCCACGACACCCACCTCCGCGACTCGAAGAAGGCCCCGGCGCACAAGGTCTGTGCCGAGACCGCCCTCGCTCAGCAGGCCGCCGACGCGGCCGACGCCTACCACCAGCGAACGGACACCTGATGACGGAACAACTCGCTGGCGCCGAACGGGCCCGACTCGCCCAGAAGGCCGCCGACTTGTACGCGACGGGCATCTCGGTGCGCGCCGTCGCCGAGGAGATCGGCCGGAGCTTCGGCTGCACCCGGTACCTGATCCTCGAAGCCGGCGGGAAGCTGCGTAGCAGGGGCCACCGGCGCCGGTCATGACGCAGCCGGCACGGACGCCGTTGGGGGACACCAGCACGGTGCGCCCCCGCCGCGGCGTGCTCTGGCGCGTATCACTGCACGGCGGGGACTGCCGTCTCGTCGAGTGCTTCGAGGGCCCGCTCGTAGAAGTCGTAGGGCACGAGCACGGCGACGCGCCTGCGTTCGCGTCCCCTGTCGACGATGGTGACGGCTGTACCCGAACTGGCCGCTTCCCGGCAGTGCTCGGTGAGACCGGCCCGGAGCTGAGGGACGGTGCGTTCCCCAGCTTCGAGGGGGCGACGAGTTGCCGACCACGGCTTCCCTGTGACGTTGTGCACGGGGGACTCCTCACGCACCGCGTACCGCTCAGCCGCGAGAGCAAGCGGGCGGGTGTCGAACCACTCCACGGTCTTCGCTGCCACCTGCGGCCACCAGCTCTTGTCGCGTTCGTGCGCGGTCCAGCGTTCTTCGACGTTCTGGGTGATTCCTACGTACAGCAGAACGCCGCTCGCATCGTAGATGCGGTACAGGGCCGTTCGGCGGTCGTCCAGGTACACGTGGGTGCTCCTCGGTCAGGCCCGGGAGTTGTCGCCGCTCCCTGGCTGTCGCCTCGCCTCGATCGCTTCCGCTTCGGGCACGGGCACGATCGCGGCTACGCGACGCCCCCGACTGGTCACGTAGGTGACTCGGCCACGGACGGCGGTCTCGTTCACGACGTCGGACAGCGACGCCCGCAGCTCGCGGATACCGATCTCGGCGCTTGTGTTCGCAGGCATACGCACAGGGTATCTGACGTACACCAGCGTACCCAAGTGTACACTTGGGTCTACAGGGAGAGCAGGGATCCACCCTTACCCGGCCCCAGCTCCGCATGCCCTGACTGAACTGATCGAGAGAAGCCATCGCGTGGGAATCCGTCTGATCGTCGACATGCTCGACCATGCGCCGCAGGCCCTTACCCACCGTGAGGCCTACGTCCTGGTCGCCCTTGCCGAGGATGCCAACGACGAGACCAGGACCACCTGGAACAGCGTTGAGCGCCCCCAGATGCTCCGACGTGCCCGCGTGTCCCGCTCGCAGATGTACGCGGTCCTGAAGTCCCTGGTGGCCAAGGGCGCGTTGGAGAAGGTCTCCGCCGGCCAGAAGAACGGGACCGCGAAGTACCGGATCCCCGAGCCTCAGTGTCCCGAAATCCCTGACACTGACACGCCTTCTCAGTGTCCCGAGAACCGGGACACTGATGCCCCTCAGAGTCCCGGAACTCCTGACACTGACGCAGAAGCCCAGTGTCCCGAAACTCCTGACACTGAAGCGGCTCAGTGTCCCGGAATCCGGGACGTCAGTGTCCCAGAATCCGGGACCCCTACCCCTCATAACCCCTCACCAACTACCCCCTCAGCTAGCAAGCAGGAGACGCCTGCCGCCGACCGCTTCGGACCCGACATCCCCGAAGCCGCCCGCCCCCTCGTCGACGCCCTCACCGCGGCAGGCGTCACCGTCCGCTGGCCCTTCCGCGGCGACGCCTGGTTCCCCGTCCTCGCGGTCATCAAGACCGCCGGGATCCCCGCGATGGTCGACCACGCCGTCGCCGCCCGCAGCCGTACCCGCGTCGAGTCGGCCAAGTACTTCCTCCGCGGCTGGGCCGAACTCCCGCCCATCCCCGCACCCGGCACGCAACGCCCGCCGCTCCGGGCAGTCGCCGGCGGCGGACACCAGCCCTTCCAGTGCCCGCCAGCCTCCGCCTACGAAAACGACCTCGGATTCTGAGGAGCCCACCCATGACCGACCCCCAGACCTTCGCTCAGAACCGGCCCAGCGCCCTGGCCCGCCTCATGGCTGGCATCGCCGAACACGCCCCCGACACCACCGCCGGACCCGTCGACGACACCCCCAACCCGGACGACCCAGGCCACCCCGAATACCACCGTCGTCAACGCGCCGAATTCGCCCTCGGCCGCTTGACCAACGCCACCCCCTACCGCTACCGCAACGCCACCACCACCCACCCCACCATCCAGGCCTGGGCCGACCGAGCCGCCGAAGACATCCGCTCCGCAGGCTTCCTCGTCCTCAACGGCACCATCGGCACCGGCAAAACCCACCACGCCTACGGGGCGCTCCGCCGCATCGCCGAAGCCGGACCCCGCCGCTTCGAACTCATCGCCACCACCGCCCCCGACATGTACGGCCGCCTCCGCCCCGGCGGCAGCGACCGCGGCACCGAGTACGAACTCGACCGCCTCTGCCGCGTACCACTCCTCCTCCTCGACGACCTCGGCACCGAGAAGCTGTCCGAGTGGACCGAAGAAGCCACATACCGACTCATCAACGAGCGGTACAACGAATGCCTCCCGATGATCATCACGACCAACTACCTGGTACGTGCCGCCGAGGGAACCGACCTCGTCACCCGACTCGGCGAACGACTCGCATCCCGCATCGCGCAAGCCGCCGACATCGTCACCCTCAACGGCCCCGACCGCCGCCGCCACCTCGGGGTCGTCGCATGAGCACCATCGACGCACCGTGCCAGACGAACCGCTGCCCGGGCGGACCAGGAGGAACCCCGTGACTGCTCCCGCCCCGGCCGCGGTTCGGATCTGCGGCGTGGTCGCCGGCACCGCCCCGGTGCACACCGGGCCCTGCGTCCTCCGGCCGGGGCACCGCGGCCGGACCCACCAGGACGCCCACCGCGTCCAGTGGTCCGTGGTTCCGGCCGCCCGGTCGCCGCTCGCCGTGTGCGAACTCGACCGCGGCGAGAGCCCGTTTGGCTGGAGCGAGACGTGACGGCCCCTGTGCGGTGCGTGTGCGGCCGTCTCCTCCACGATCCCGTGTCCCGGGTCCGCGGCCTCGGCCCCGTCTGCGCACGCCGCCTACACGGGCAGCCAGCAGCCCGCCCGATGCCCGCCACCCCGTCCGTCGACCGGATCCCCGGGCAGACCGAACTACCCCTCATCGACCACCAGCCCACCCTCTGGAGCCTCTGATGCCCACCCGGATCCAGCGCCGCCGCACCCGCGGCTGGCGTCTCCCCGAGAACGCCGTGATCGTCAGCCGTCCGTCCCGCTTCGGGAACCCGTGCAAGGTCGGCCTGATGCAGGAGATGGGCTACGTCGACCCGCACGCGGCAGCCACCGAGTACTTCCGGCGGTGGCTTTACGGCTCCCGGTTTGGCGCCCCGACCGACGAGGCCGACCGGGCCCGTGACCGGATCCTCGCCGACCTCCACCGGCTACGCGGGAAGGACCTCGCCTGCGTCTGCCCGCCCGACCGGGCCTGCCACGGCGAGGTGCTGCTGGACCGCGCGAACCTGCCGGCCGCCGAGCTGGACGAGTGGATCCGTGGCGTGCGGGCCCGCGTCGACTGGCACCGCGTGAACGGCGGCGAGGAGCCGCTGCACCCGAGCACCGCGGGAGCGCAGCGATGACGGAGGAGCAGCGGGCCGCGCTCGCCATCCCGTGCCTCGCCTGCCAGTCCGGCCCGGGCGTGCTGTGTACGTCGCACTCCGGCATTGGCGTTCGGCGCGGCGACGTCCACCGGGCACGCCTTGCCGCGCACGCCGCGCTCGTTGACAGCGTCGAGATCGCCCTCACCGGCGGCTGCGGCCACTGCGACACCGAGGCCATCGAGATGTGCGCGGGCTGCGGCCAGTGCCGCTGCCACCTACACGACACCTGTACCCGACCCTCCCCATGACCGACCGAGTGCAGCGCCCGGGTCGTAGCCGGGCGCTGCCACCCACACCCTCTGGAGCCTTTGATGCCCGAGCCCTACTACCAGGACGAGCAGGTCACCCTGCTCCTCGGCGACGCCCTCGACGTGCTCCGCACCCTGCCGATTGGATCGGTCGACTGCATCGTCACCAGCCCGCCGTACTACGGGCTCCGTGACTACGGCACGTCCGGCCAGTACGGGTTGGAGGCGACGCCAGCCGAGTACGTCGAGACGATGCGCAGCGTCTTCAGCGAGGCGCGCCGTGTCCTCGCCGACGACGGCACGCTGTGGCTCAACCTGGGCGACTCCTATGTATGCAGTCCCAAGGGCAGCGAATCGAAGAAGCACGGTTTGAAAGGGCGCAGCAACCACACGACCACCCCGGCCGGGAAGGGCGGCAAGAACGGCGGAGGACTCGCAGCTAAGCAACTACTGGGCATCCCGTGGCGCGTGGCGTTCGCCCTCCAAGAGGACGGGTGGATCCTGCGTTCCGAGATCATCTGGCACAAGCCGAACGCCATGCCCGAGTCCGTGCGCGACCGCCTCGCCTCCCGGCACGAGCACCTGTTCATGTTCGCCAAGTCGTCGCGGTACTGGTTCGACCTGGATTCGGTCCGTGAACCGCACGCTCCAAGTAACCTGCGCCCGTACACGACGCGCAGAGGGTACGCCGCCCCCGGACAGACGGTGAACGTCAAGTCTCGCCCGAGCGGAGAACGGGGCCGCAACCCCGGCGACGTGTGGACCGTGGCCACCCGCCCATATCCGGCTGCGCACTTCGCCACGTTCCCGCTGGAGTTGCCCATCCGCTGCATCAAGGCCGGCTGCCAGCCCGGCGGGACTGTCCTCGACCCGTTCTCCGGCTCAGGCACGACCGGCGCCGCGGCCCGCCAACTCGGCCGCCGGTACATCGGCATCGACCTCAACCCCGCCTACCACGATCTCGCCCGCGCCCGGTTTGCGCAGGGAGTTCTCGACTTCGACGGCGCCGCATGACAACACCGGCCGCCCCCGTGCGACCCGGGGGCGGCCAGCCCGACCAGTCCACCACGACATGGAGTTGACTATGACCAACCGTCCGGCTGGGCCGCCCTGCGGCAACAACCCGAACTACCCGCTGTCCGACGAAGACCGCGCGGCCGTCGCAGAGTTCAAGGCGTACCTCGCCAGGCAGGCCGCGCGCACTGTCCGCCTGCGGCTCGGCCCGAATGCGGTCGCCATGGCCCAGCGCGGTGAGCTGATCACCCTGTCCGGTGGTGAGGCCGACGAGGTTGCCGACGCGGTCCTGGCCGTCCTCCCCGCGCCCGCCGAGTTCGAGCTGCGCAGCACCACGGACGTCCGGGCCGCCGTGCTCCGCGAGGCCGCCGACGAGTTGGACAGCGTCAGCAGCCAGTTCGACGCCGACACCTGCGACTGCGGTGGCTGTGCACTGTGCGCCTGGAAGGACGCCGCGAAACACCTCCGCCGCATAGCCGAGGTGGCGCCCGCTCGTATCGACCGGTGAGGACTGAACCATGCCCCCCGCTGACGAACTCCACGCCGCCGCTGCCCAGTTGAGGCACCACGCCGAGACCGCACACCGCGTCTCCCCCGGACCATGGGCCCACGACCACGAATGCGCCTACAGCAGCAACGGACTGATCGTCGCCGACCGGAGCTGCGCCAGCGACAACGGACATCCCGAACAGGTGAGGGACCTCCCGTACATCGCCCTGATGGACCCGGCCGTCGGCCTCGCGCTGGCTGCCTGGCTGGAGGAGATCGCGGCTACGCACTACCGCAGCACCCACCCCGGAGACGACCACACCGAATGCTGGTGCGGAGACGACGCGGCGCAGTGCCGGATGATCCGGCACGCGCTGGCCGTGGCCCGCGCCATCCTCGACACCCAGGAGACCCCGTGACCCGCATCTTCTACGACACCGAGTTCCACGAGAACGGCACCACGATCGACCTCATCAGCATCGGCATGGTCCGCGAGGACGGCCGCGAGCTGTACGCCGTCAGCTCCGAGTTCAACCAGGCCGCCGTCCTCCAGCACCCCTGGCTCCGCAAGCACGTCTGGCCCACCCTGCCCATCCGTACCACCGAGGGCACCCGCGGTGTAGAGGCGCTCGACCTCGACCACCCCGCCGTTCGGTCACGTGCGCAGATCGCCCGTCTCGTCGCCCAGTTCATCCTTGACACCCCTGACCCGCAGCTCTGGGCGTGGTTCGGCGCGTACGACCACGTCGCGTACGCCCAACTGTTCGGCCCCATGATCGATCTACCAGCCGGATGCCCGATGCACACCTGCGACCTGGTTCAAGAGGCGCAACGCCTCGGCCTCAGCATGGAGGACCTCCCGCCCCAGCCGGACGGAGTGCACAACGCGCTCGCGGATGCCCGTCACAACCTCGTCCGCGCCCAGTTCCTCGACCAGGTCGGCCACCGCATGACCCTTGACACAACCGGAGGAATTACCACGTGACCAGCACCGGCACCGTCACTGCGTTTCTCAACGACCTCGCCGCCCTGACCCGTAAGCATGGTCTGGAGATCGGCGGCTGCGGCTGCTGCGGATCACCCTTTATCCAATCCCTCACGAGCGAGCAGTACGCCTTCGATTTCGCCGGTGAGGGATTGACGTACGACCGCAGAACCGGCCAGTACCAGACCGACGAGATGCCCACTTCCGCCAGCGAGGACGCCTCATGAGCCATCCCAGCGCAGGTGTTGAGGGCGCCGAATGATCGACAGCCAGACCTCCGAAGAGCGGACCATTGCCCTCTACGGTCACCACTTCGGACGGGTCATGAACAGGCTGGTGGACATCCCTCACAGCCCGGCAGGGACGTCGGTCATCGTGAAGGAAGTCTTGGTACGCCAGACCTATGCGGAACTGGGCAGACACTGCGGTGCCCTTGATCGCGTGCTTCTACTGCACTGCCTCGATGAGGCCACCGGGAGCTGCCTGCACTGCTCAAGACTCGGAGGCCCTGGGAACTCGGTCCCCTGGCCGTGCCCGACGACCACCATATTGGCCAAACTCCAGGAACCCTGATCCCGGCAAATGGGGCGCGCCCTCTGACCTCCCCAGGCCGGGCGCGCCCCAACAGCGGCGAGGCAACCGTAACTCGATCAAGGACCCGCGATGATCGATGCTCTCGTCCCCGACTTCCTCCGCGCCCTCCCCGCCCACACCCACACCCCCTGCCACCGCCGCAGTGACCTGTTCACCGACAAGCCCGGTACCGGTGACGACGATCCGACCGCGTACGCCAAGGCGCTCTGCGAGGGCTGTCCTATCCAGCGCGGCTGCCTCGACCACGCCATCCGCACCGGAGAAACCCGCGGCATCTGGGGCGGCCTCACCCCCAAGGAACGCCGCGCCCGACAGCGCCCGGACTGCGGCACCGAACGCGGATGGCGCAGCCACCTGTCCCGTGGGGAGTCCTGCCTCACCTGCCGCGAAGCCCACGACTACCGGCTCCGCGAGCAGCGCCTCGCCCGCCTCTCGCACGAACACACCGAGCACGGCGGTTCGTTGACCGGGTACCGCCTGGAGCTGCTCCTCGGCCTACCGACGTGTGTACGGTGCCGACAGGTCCGGCAGGCGTACTACGCGGGCCGACCCCGGGCAGCGAAGTGGTACCGGCGCGGAATGTCAGCGGCCACGGCGGCGTAGCGAGTCAGCCCCAGACGTTCAGACCGCCGCCAAGCCATTCGATCAGCTCCCACCTAGCGGCGCTCCTCCTGGCACTTCTCGCAGTCGTAGGCGGTACGTTCCCGATCGGTGTGCCTAGTGCAGAAGCGTCGGTTCATGCTGTCCAGCCTCTGCCGCATCTCCTTCGGGGGGACGACATCGACGGTGACCGAAGTGCGCCATCCGTCGTCGGTGTGGCCGGCGCTGTGGAGCCACCGGAACTCTGAGGCGTGCACGACGGCTCCGAAGTCCTCCAGGAAGAGGGGTTCCAGGCGGCTGACAGGGTCTCCAGTTCGGTCCATTGTCTCGACGTGCCCCCACGCGATAAGCGGGTGCCACGTCTCACCCTCGGTGGTCGGGTCTTCGCCACGCTTCGTCTGACGAACCTCGGTACACACGAGCCAGCCTTCGGGGGCGGGCAGCGTGCTGACGATCTTCCCGCCGTATTCGAGGCCGTGTACGTGATCGTAAACGGTCTGGTCGGTCACTGCTTCTCCTTCGTTTCATCTGTCGGCTCACCGGTGGGTCCCCTGCTCGGCTTTTGCCGCGACCAATTCTCGCGGGGTACACGGGAGTTAGGGCGACTTCCGGCCCTCTCGGCGACAGTCCCCGCCGGTCAAGTCCCGGATGATGATCGTCCGCAAGACGGCTGTATGGCGGGTTCCTCGGGCAACAGCACGTGTAGGGTCTCGCGGCTCGTGTCGGACGTCGGTCTCGTGACCTGCGGGTCCGTCCGCTGTCTCACGTCATGTCGGACGCTCGCCGTCTCAGCTCCGTGTCGGGAATCGCTGGCACCAGCGAGCAGCTGCGACGGCGCGACCCGCTGAACTGCGGTGTCTCGCGGTCGATGTCGGATCCGACTTCCATCCGACATCGACCGTGAGATTCCGACACGGGATTTGAGATCCCACAACACGTGCC
The DNA here is from genome assembly GCF_042885635.1 of Streptomyces sp. NPDC058045. NCBI lineage: Bacteria > Bacillati > Actinomycetota > Actinomycetes > Kitasatosporales > Streptomycetaceae > Streptomyces > Streptomyces sp. NPDC058045. The sequence goes on from NZ_JBHVRR010000002.1 coordinate 197,607, forward strand.
TAGTAGGTCTCGAAGTCCTTCGCGCGGCTGTAGTGACCTTGGAACACGGCGGTCACCGTTCCGGTAGAGCCGTGCCTGTTTTTGGCCACGATGAACTCGATCTCGCCCGCGGTCGGGGTCTCCTTGTCGTAGTAGTCGTCCCGGTGCAGCAGGATCACCGCGTCGGCGGCCTGCTCGATCTCTCCGGACTCGCGTAGGTCGGAGAGCTGCGGTCGTTTCTCCTCGCGGCTGGTCGTGGCGCGGGAGAGCTGCGCGGCGGCGAACACGGTGATGTTGAACTCGATGGCCAGTTCCTTGAGGCCGCGCGCGATGGCGTCGACCTCGTTCGTCCGGTTGCCGCCCTTGCCGAGGGTGGCTGGCTTGACGATCTGGAGGTAGTCGACGGCGACAGCGACGGGCAACCGGCCTTCGAGTGACCACTTGCGGAGCTGCGCGCGGATTTGCGCGACGGTGATGCCTCCGGGCGGCACGACCAGGCGCAGCGGCGCACCCTTGATGCGTTCCTTGGCCTTGGCGTACCGGTCGTGTTGCTCGCGGGCGAGTTCGCGTCGGCGGATGGCGTGCTGAGAGATCGACGCTTCGGCCGCGACCAACCGGGAGACGAGTTCGGGCCGGGCCATCTCCAGCGAGATGAATGCGGCGGGCAGGTTGTGGCGGATGGACAGGCAGCGCACGAGGTCGAGGAGCACGACCGACTTACCCATGCCGGGGCGGCCGGCGACGATGACGAGGTTTCCGGGGCCGGTGCCGAGCACGGCGCCGAGGTCCATGTACGGCATGGGCAGACCCGGGTTCGGCCCCTGCTCCTGTTCGCCCTCCCAGTCGTCGAGCGCAGCCCCCATGTCGTATTCCCATCCGGCTGGGTCCTGTCCGGTGTCGAGAGCGGGGGCGAGGCTCAGGAGTTCACCGGTTGCGTCGTTGACGAGGTTCCGGGCCTCGTCAATGTCGGCCTGTGCGTTCGCGTAGCCCTTCTGCATCAGGCGGGTACCGGACTCGATGATGTTCCGGGCGATCGACCGGGCAAGGACGATCTCGGCGTACTGCTCGCCGCTGCCCGGGGTCGCGCAGGCTTGGATGCACTGGTGCAGGTAGCTACGTCCGCCAGCGCGGGACTCCTCGCCGCGGCTGACGAGTTCGTTGGCGACGGTGATCGGGTCGGGCTTCCCGCCCTGCTCGTACACGGCGGTGATCGCGTTGTAGATCAGTTGGTGCGCGGGGTGGTAGAGCGCGGCGGCGCCGGTCTCACCGAGGACGGCGGCAACGTCCACGATGGGGTTGGCGTAGCCGATCGGCTGCATCATCGCGCCGAGCATTCCCTGTTCGGTCTCGGAGTCGTGCGGGGGTACACGCTCCAGAGCGGCGGCCTGGTCCTCGTACTGTGCGGGTACGGTGAGGGTCATTGCGGCACTCCTGTCTGGTCAAAGGGTGGTGAGTGTCCGGCGGGTCACCCCGGGCATGGGGTGGCCCGCCTTTCGCGTTACGCGGTGGCGCGAGCCTTGCGGCAGGCGCAGCGAATCGGGCTTTCCTGCAACACGTCCTCGGGCCGGTACAGGACGCCGGACCCGTCGCACTCCCCGGCCAGGCACTGGCTCTTGGCCGGTTCCCGTGCTGCGGCGGGTGCGGGGCAGTCGCGGTGGGTGCGGGCGCGGCCGAGGTCGAGGTAGCGGCGGGCGACCATGAACGGCACGACCGAGCCGAGGAGCCATTCGGGGGTGTCGCCGTCCGCGATGGCGTCGGCGGCGTCGGCGGTGATCTGGACGAGTTGACGACGGCCGGGTGCGGTGCCGTGCGCGGTACGCCACTGGGCGGCCAGCGCGGCGGCGATCGCATCCCCGGTGTTCTCGGGGACCTGCCCGGTGCGCTGCGGCGGGAGGTGGGGGGTGGTTCCGCGCGCAGCGCCGTTCTCTCTCTCACCGGTCTCGGCATCGGCCCCGACGGCGGGCGCCGCCGCGTCGGCGGCGTCAGCCTGAGAGAGAGGTTCAAGAACAGGATCAAGGACCTCTCTCGGGTGTCTCTGAGACACCCCGTGCGTGTCTTCAAGACACCCCGTATCGGTCTCAGAGACACCCCGTACGCCTCCCTCGCAGGGTGTCTCAGAGACACCCCGCTGTGTCTTCCGCCTGCGCTGCGGCGCGGCCTTACCGACGTCGCTGCGGGTGTTCTTGCCGGGTGCTGGGGCAATCTCCGGGCGGTTCTTCGGCGTCAGGGGCGGTAGCCCATGCTGCTGGCGCTCTTCGTTCACGTCGGCGAGCTGCTGTGCGGAGTACCACGCTGCTGGGATCAGGAGGTCATAGACGACCGGGCGCCGGTCGGCGCGGATGTACTCAGCGGCCCGCTGGTCGCCCTGCGCGATAAGGCGGCGCTCCTCCATCCGTTGCAGCGCCCGCAGGACCGTCCGCGGGGCGATGCAGGTCCGGTCGGCGATGGTTTTCCGGGCCGGGAAGGCGCCGCACCCGTCGGCGCCCGCCTTCTCGGCCAGCATCATCAGGACCGCGAACTCGTTCACGTCGGCGATGGGTGCGGACATGCTCGCCCACGCCGTGGCCATGTAGCTCACCGAGCGCCCCCTGTGGATTCCGCGTGGTGCCCGCGGTGGCCGGAGTCGCCCCCGGCCGCCGCGGTGGTGCAGTTCGTCACCAGGCGACCCCGGCAGTCCCAACAGCGACCGGACCAGCAGCGTTGCCGCCCGCGGCGGGCGACGGGATACATTGGCGTCGGCTCAAGGCGCTTCTCCTTGGGTCCGTGCCCCTGGCGGCGCTCACCGCGCAGGGGCCACTCTTTGTGGTCGCTCGGACGCTAAGGGCGCATACGGCGCGCTCCACCGGTCACCGCCAGTGCGTCCCGCATCGCCTGCAACCGGGCCTGGAACGCGGGGAGTTGCGACAACAACTGCTCCAGGCCGTCCGCGTCCAGTCCCTCGCCCTGCCCGTAGTCGGTCCAGACGGACACGACCGGCGGGTGTGCGGGGTCCGCGAACTCATCGAAGACTTCCGCGACGACCGTCATCCCGCCGGGCAACGCGAGCTGCGCCGCAGGAACTTCGGTGTCGTGCGCCTCGTGGGTCAGGACAGTCACGCCCCCACCCCCCGGTCGCCCAGCGTGCGGGCGAGGCCGCGGATCTGGGCGGCGAACGCGACCAGGCCGTCCGCGAACTGGTCGGCCTGCGCGGCGTCCAAGCGCAGGAGGAACCCGTCGCCGTCGCTGATGATGATCCCGGCTTCCCGTTCCTGCGGGGTGCGGGCCGCGGGGTTGGCGCCGATGCAGGCGTAGGCGAAGAGCTGGGAGCCGTCGCCGTGCTGGTCGGCCGCGGGGTCGAACCCGTCGGCCATCAGGTCGACGTGGTTTCCGGAGTGCGTGAGGTCTTCGAGGCGCGCTTCGGGTTCGGTGACGTGGTCGATGGTGCACCAGGTGGGGCAGGCGACGAGGATGCGCTGCCCGTCGATCTCAGCGGGCACGAGGCGGGTCGGGGCGGTGGCCTGCGGTGCGGGCAGGGTGATCGTCACGGGGGCGTGGAAGGTGGTGGCCATCAGACGTTCACCTCGTTCGCGTGCAGCTCGATGGCGGTGCGGAGCGCTCGCAGCGTCGAGCGGGGGTCCGGGGCCGTGCTGATCGCGTCGTCCATGGCGGACAGGGCCAGGGAGAACGCGGCGTGCGAGAACTGCTCGGACTCCGACTCGTCCAGCGGGGACAGGGCCGGGTTCAGGGCGTCAGCCAGGACACGCCGGTCGGCGATCAGACCCAGCAGGCTGGTGGTGGCGTCCCGGACCGCCTGGTCCATGTCGGCCAAGAGGTCACTGGTGCATACGGGCACGTCAACGGTACGGTTCACGACGAACCTTTCTTGTTCGAGTGGGGTTCTTGATCAGCGAGTTCCAGCTCGCTGGTTTTCTGCGGCCGGGCGGTCTCTACACCGCTCGGCCGTTTTACTGCTCGGACGACGCTTCGCTGCTCTTCTCGGGACGGGACACCTTCCCCGAAGACTTGCTAGTACGAGTGCCCTTGTGTCCACGGAAAGCGTCTTGGACAAGGCTCACCTTGATCTGGAGCCGGTCCGCGATCTGCCGGTACGAGAGCCCGTTACCGTCGGCCCATAGGTCCTGGATCAGCCTGGTCCGTTCTTTCGACCACTCCTTGTTGCGCTCGACCTGAGCGGCCATGACTTTGCTCTTGGCCCGCACGCGCTCCTCGATGTCCTCGATCTGCTCGATCGCGGCGATCGCTTCAGCCACGCGCTGCACCTCCTCGCTGGTCTCCGACATGGTGGCCTCTTCTTCAGGGGAGGCCGCTTGACTCCACTGTAGGGTGCCCCTACAGTGGAGCGCAAGACGGACGCTCCAGTCCAACAACAAAGCCCCGGCCAGGTGGTGACACACCTTCAGCCAGGGCACAGACGCCGGGCCCGGTGGTGACACACCGGGCCCGGCACCCCGGCCAGGTGGTGACACACCCGGTCGGGAAGCCAGACCGCCTGACACAACCAGGAGTCCAGCCAGTGAGCATTATGGCCCGCCGCTGCCGTCGTACGGCAGCCCGCACCCGCCGCGCCGTCCTCCGCGACCGCGCCCGCACCACCCGCGCCACCGCCTCCATCCGCCGCCGCGGCACCGCATCCCTCACGACCCACGCCATCGCCGCCGGCCTCGGCATCCGCGACGCCCGCACCATCGCCAACTCGCTCCGCCGCAACGCCGCGAAGCAGAACATCACCGGCACCACCGGACGCTGCCACGCCGGCCGACGCATGCGCGACGTCCAGCGATTCACCCCGGACCAGGTCGCGCAGGCCGCCGCCACGTACCGACCCCGGAAGGTCGAGTTCGTTGCCGTCGCCGCGCAGCTGCGCCAGGCCGCACTGGCGGTGGCGGCGTGAAGACCCTCACCCTCCTGTTCGCCCCGCTCCTCAGCGCCTGGCAGTGCAACCAGTGCGGCACCTGGTTCCACTCCGACACCCCCTCCCAGACCTGCGGCGGGTGCTGACCATGACCACCGAAGCCGAACGCATCGCCGCCGAACAGGCCAAGGCCGCGGCCGACTACGCCGCCGCCGAAGCCCTCCGCCAAGCGCAGTCCAACCGCGACGACGCCAACCTGCGAGGTGGCCAGTGAGCTGGCTCGACCGACTCATCGCCCGCGACCACCAACTGGCCGCCACGCGCTACGCGGACCGCGAGTCCGCCACCGACCGCGCGGCCCGCATCCGCCGGGAGAAGCACGCCGCCCGCGTCCAGCGTGACGGCGACCGGTCCGGGCGCGCCTTCCGACGCCGCTTCACCTAACCCACCAGACCGGCCGGGCCGCGACCTCCCCCCGCGCGGCCCGGCCCCACTCCTACCCCTGAGAGGCACCCACCCATGGACACCCAGACCATCGAGCCCGGCCGCTACAGCTACGAGATCAAGGTCCGGTTCGACAGCCACTACGTCCCCGAGCACACCCCGCCGAGTCTCCGGACGGCCGCCAGCTACCCGACAAAGCGGACCCGCACCGTGTGGGGCGAGTTCCAGCTCACCCAGCCGCTCGACCTCGCCATGATCCGCGGCCACTTCATCAAGCAGACCCGCGACGAGCTGCTCACCCAGGACATCGAAGTCCTCCACTTCAACCTCAGCCCGGCCGGATGACCCGACGCCGCCGCCCACTGGCCGAGCAACTCCACAGCCCGCTCGGCCGGTGGGGCTTCGGCACCCTCTCCGCCTTCGCCGCACTCACCGGCCAGTACCCCGCCGCCCTCATCTGCGGCGCCATCGCCGCCTACGCCTGGAGACAGCACCATGCAACGCCCCGCCACCGTGCTCGCCGCCGTCGCAGCCACGGCCTCGGTCGTGCTCACCGGCATCGCGTTCTGGCTGTCCTACGAACACCTCGCCAGCGTCGCTGACGGCAACGGACTGGGCGACGCCCGCGCTTGGGCCTGGCCGGCAACAGTCGACCTCTTCATCATCGTCGGCGAACTCCTCATGCTGCGCGCCTCCCTGCAACACCGCATCGACCCGTGGGCCATCGGCCTCGCCACCGTCGGCAGCATCGGCTCCATCGCCCTCAACGTCGCCGGCGTCGGAAGCAGCGCCCACCCCATGCAGTACGTCGTCGCAGCCGTCCCGCCATCCGCCGCACTCATTGCATTCGGTGCCCTGATGCGACAGGTCCACGAAGCGCTGCGCAACGCCGAGACCGCAACGACCACCCCTGCCGCGCCGCAGCAGGAGACCGCGACGCAGCCCGTTGCGTCACCCCCACCGCCCGCAACGCCCCCGGCCGCAGCACCCGTTGCAACACCCGCGCCCGCAGCGCCGCAGCGCAACGCAGCACCCCGACGCAACAACACGGAACACAACAGCGCCGAGCCGGACCCGTTGCGCGACGCCATCGACGAAGCCATGGCACCCGTTGCGAGCGACCTCGACGGCGTCGCACTCCTCACCGTCGCAGACGTTGCAGCGATGAAGAACGTGCGCGAGGGCACCGTCCGCTCCTGGGTGTCGCGTGGCCGCCTCGCCGTCGCAGCACGCGACGCCAACGGCCGCACCCACTTCCACCCCGCCGCCGTCGCAGAACTGGACTGAGAGACGACGTCATGAACGACCACGAGATCCCGCCCACGTGCACTGCGAATGACGAAGGGCGCCCGTGTCCGCGTGAAGCAACAGTGCTGCGACCCGTTGCGCTCTGCCACGCCCACTGCATCGAGATCGCTCTCACCGCAGTCTCGGAACTGCTCTGCAACGAACTCGACGCAGCACTCCGAGGCTCTGCAACGGCACCCGCAGTGCGCAACGACGTGGTCGAAGCATCCCGCGCTGTGACAGTCGATGACCTGTTGCACGGGGTGCACAGCAGCGTCGTCTACTTCGTTGCGAACGGCAGCCGAGTCAAGATCGGATACACAACCAACTTGAAGAGCCGTCTCGCCGCACTCGCCCTGCGCAGTGACAGCGTGCTCCTCACGTTGCAAGGCGGGCCGGAACTGGAACGGGCGTTGCACAGGCGCTTCTCTGCGTACCGCAACGGGGACACCGAGTGGTTCGAGATGTCCCCGGAGATCTTCCGCTACATCTCGACGCCGCGTGGCGCCGCAACGGGCGGCAACGCCCCAGCGTTGCAAAGCGCCTTGCCGTCCATCGCCGATCTTGTTCGCGAACAGGTCCAGCGAACCGAAACGAACACCGCCGCAGTCGCCGCCGTGATGCAACTCCGGCCCGACGCGAACCGCGACAGCGTGTCCGCCGCCGTACGCCGGGCCCGCCGCCAGCACCAGATGCGGGACGGCTACGCATGACCGCCATAGGCGCCGACGAACACCGCGCCCGCTACTACCTCCACCGCGCCGGCGCCCGCCCCATCGGCCACCTCTTGGAGCACCCCGTGCCCGACCAGCCCATCACCCCGACCCGCATCATCCCCGCCGGGGCCGAGCTGCCGAAGCGGGCGCCGGAGCCCGGAGAGGTCCCACCGTGGCGCGCCCCGGCCAGGACAGAGCCGGTGCCCACCCCGGAAGATCCGGACCCGTCCGAAGCGGCCGCTGGATCCGGACCGTCCACCGAGTCCGCAGATCCGGCAGAGACCGCACCGGATCCGCGCTCCCGAACCCGGATCATGCGGGCCGACTGGTGGCGGACAGGCAGCAAGGACAACCCGCTTCCCGGCAAGGAAACCCCAGTCGAGGAGGAGCCCCAGGACCAACCGGTCCAGGCCCCGCAGGCGCCGGCACAGCCCGTCAAGAAGACCGACGCTGACGACGATCAAGCGGCCGAGGCCGAGGAAGGGGAGCAGGACAAGCGCCCCGCCTGGGACCCCACTCGCATCGCCGAGCGCACCGCCGCCCGGATCAACGAAGCCCGCAAAGAGACGCCCTTCACACAACGGATCACCAGTGCCGTCGTCTCCGTGGCCACGGCGGACGGCAGCCTCAATCGCGTCTTCTACGCCGCCAGCGGCATGTGGGCCGCCTGGAAGATCGGCTTCACCCCCTGGCTCCAGGACGCCACATCCGACGCCCCCGTCATGGTCTCCCTCGTCGTCTGCCTCATCGGCTGGGCCATCCACCGGAGCACCAAAGACGCCGCCCTCCCCCTCGCCTGGGCCGGACACGCCACCGCCACCGCCACCGTCATCGCCTTCATCCCGCACCTCTGACCCCGAACTGACCAGGAATAAGGACCCAAACCATGCTGGAAATCGGACTCCACGCCCTCGCCTTCGTCCTCACCATCCTGGTCATCGCCGCACTCAAGAAGGGCGGCAAATCCCTCAAAGGAACTGCAGCACTGGCCCTAGGAATCGGGCTCGGCTACCTCTACGCCCACACCGGACAGCCCTGGTCGATCCTCTCCGACAAGGCCAGCCAGATCCTCACCAACGTCGGCGACGAATTCGGCGCCGGAGGCGCAGCCCTCGCCCTGGCTATCGGCGGATGGTGGCACTACACCCGCCCCGGCCCCGCCGGATCAGTCATCCAAGGCCTGCTGATGATGACTGCCGCGTCCACCGCCACCGGGCTCATGAAGCAGGCGACGGACATCATCGCCAGCATCGTCAGGGTGATCGCGGGATGACGGCATCCACCACCCCGGACCAGCCAGCTGCGCCACGAGCAGAGCAGGTCGGCTACACCATCGGCCGCGGCTACCGGGCGAGCACCACCGCCCTGACCACACCGATCCGCATCGTCCCCGTGCCCCGCTGGCCCCTGACGATCCCCGGCCGCATCTACTCGGGATGGCGGATCATCCTCACCGGCCAGAAGAACAAGGCGACGAAGAACAGCCCCCGCGGCACGCTCACCCGCTACGCCATCGGCGCCGGAATGAGCTGGTGGGGCTACGAATGGGCCGCCGCCACCCACACCCTCCAGTGGGCTGGTACCAGCCTCGCAGCCGCCGCCGTCCTCGTCGGCTACGCGAAAGGGGAGACCCCCGAACTCCCCGCACCCCGCCCGCGCCCCACAGGTGCCGCACAGGCCCCTACGAAGGATGCAGGCAGAGCGACCGGCGAGCCGACAGACACCGTCCCCACAGACACCGAGGAGAAGCCCGCGACGGCCCCGCTCCTCCAGCTCTGCGCACACCTCATCGGACCCCGCCGCGGAGTCCACCTCCGCGACATCGCCATGGCCCTTCGAGAGGCCGGCGCCCCCGACTCCACCGGAGCCCAGGAAGTGCGCTCCCACCTCACCCGCCTAGGAGTGCGTGTACGCCCCTCCGTGAGAGCCCCCAAAGGGGTCACCCTCGACCGCCTCCCGGCCGGTGCCGAGGAGCCCCCGGTGGGGGTCGCTCAGGGGGTCCACCGAGACGACCTTGAGGCCGTGATCGGGCCCCTTCCCGAGCCCCTCCCCGACCCCTCTCCTGAAACCGGCCCGGAGGAGCAACTACGCCCTGCTACACGCCCCTGACCTGCTATGTAGCGAATCCCGCTACACCTGTAGCAAGCCCTACTACACCCGAGAAACGGTCCCGATGCCCCACCGCTACACCTGCCGCACCTGCCGCACCAGCGGTGCCGCGCACGACCAGAAATCGGACGCCGAGGCGGACCGGGACGCCCACCGCATCACCACCCACGGGGGGATGACCCCACCCGACGGAGACCACATCCGCTATGCCCAACCCGACCACCGTGGCGCCCTGATCGTCCTCGGAGTCCTCTGCGGTCTCGTCCTCGTCGAGACCGTCACCGGGATCTCCGTCGACGACATCGCGCGCTGGCTCGGACTCCTCTGACCCACCACCACAGCCCGCAAGGAGCACACGACATGGACAAGCAGGAAGCCATCGAAGCCGCCGCCCGCGAACTCCTCGCGCACGGCGGCCCCGACTGCCTCACCGACCCCCGCCAGGTCCGCGACGCCATGCGCCTCGCCGCCGACGCCGGGGCAACGCACGACGAGATCACCGCCGAGATGCGCCGCCAGCGCGGCGCCGCCTGACCCGAGAGGACATCCGACGTGGTCAACCGCGACAAGGCGTACCGGATCGCGCACTACATGCGGCTCTACGACAGCTGGCCGTCCTCCGACGTCGACCCCGAGGCGCCATACCGGGTCGAGGACTCCTACGACGGCCGGGCGACATGGACCTATCCGCGCCAGTCAACCGGCCAGCTCTTCCGTGAGGACATCGTCGAGGCCCTCCTGGACGGCTGCCAGGTCGACTACCGCGGCGCCGTTTGCGAGATCGAGAGCCCCTACCCACTGGGCGGCTGGATCCGCTACACCCGCGCCTCGTAAACCGAGCCGACCCGAGGCCCTGCGCGCATCCCCCCCCGTCGCGCGGGGCCTCACCCATGCAGTACCCGCCCCTACCCTCCCCACCGAAGGGAGGGCACATGGCGAAGGACGACAAGTTGCGGGACGGCCACGGCCGCTACACCCGCAGCCCCGAGACCGCAGCCCGCGAGGCCCAAGCAGCGCGATTGCGGGCACAGGGCAAGACCTACCTCCAGATCGCCCACGAACTCGGCTACGGCTCCAAGAGCGCGGCGCACGACGCTGTCAGCCGAGCCCTGCACGCCATCGTCGCCGACGACGCCGAAGCCCTCCGCCGACGCGAAGCCGCACGCCTCGACGGGCTCTACGAAGAAGCCCTCGGCGTGCTGGAACGCACCCACTACGCCCACTCCCACGGCAAACTCGTCCACGACGACGAGGGCCGCCCGCTCGTAGACGACGGGCCGAAGCTCGCCGCCATCCGCGAACTCCGCGCCGTACGCGAGAGCTACCGCCGCCTCTACGGTCTCGACGCAGCCCAGAGCAGCGACGTCACCATCCGACAAGCCCCGCCCGCCACCGAAGCCGAACGCCAGGAACAACTCGACGCCGTCACCGCAGAGTTCGCCCGCCGCGCTGCCGCCGGTCAGCCCCCGGACGCCGAAACCATCCTGACCTCTGAGCCGTGAAGAGATACGCCGGATACAGCGACGCCGAGTTGCACGCCCACGCCCGCCGCCTCGCAGCCCTCCAAGACCCCGCGATGATGGGCCTGTACCTCCACCCCGGCGGCACCTACCGAGTACGGGCTCACACCCGGCTGATCGCGTCCACGCTCGCCCAACTCGGTCCCGATGCGGACCGGCTCCTCATCACTACCCCGCCCCAGGTCGGCAAGAGCGTCCTCGTCTCCGAGCTGCTGCCGGTGTGGTGGCTCGCCCGCCGACCCATGGACCGCATCGCTATCGCCTCGTACGCCGGATCGCTCGCCACGAAGAAGGCACGCGCAGTCCGCCGCCTGATCGCCGACCATGGCGAACAGTTCGGCCTTCAACCCCAGCGAGGCGAGCAGACCGCCTACGACTGGTCACTCACGACCGGCGGCGGAGTACGCGCCGTCGGCGTGGGCGGCGGCCTCACCGGCCACCCAATCACCGGGATCGGGATCGTGGACGACCCTCACAAGGACCGCCGCGAAGCCGACTCCGCGCTGATGCGCGAAAACGTATGGGACTGGTGGTCGTCGGTGTTCCTCTCCCGGCTACGGCCTGGCGTACCGGTGGTGCTGTGTATGACCCGCTGGCACCCTGACGATCTCGCCGGCCGCGTCCTCGCTCACGAGGGCACCACGGAGACCGGCGGCCGGTGGCGCGTCGTACACCTCCCCGCACTCGCCACCCAGGAAGACGACCCGCTCAGCCGCGGGCCCGGCGAACCACTGACTCACCCGGCGCTCGACGACCGCGACCAGGACGCGCTCCTCGCACACTGGTCGGACAAGCGGCGAACATCCACCCCACGGGACTGGGGAGCCCTCTACCAAGGCGACCCGCAGCCACCTGAGGGCGCACTGCTCAGCCACGCCGACATGCCGTACTGCCCCACACCACCCGCCCCGGTCCGGAAGGCCGTCGCGGTCGACCCGTCGGGCGGCGGCCGGGACACTGCCGGCGTCATCGCTGGGTACCTCGGCACCGATCAACGGCTGTACCTGACACACGACCGGACCCGCCGCATGCCGTCCGACCAGTGGGCGCGGACCGCGTGCACGCTGGCGTCCGAGACGGACGCGACACTGATCGTGGTGGAGAAGAACTACGGCGGCGACATGGTCACCCTCGCAATCCGAACTGCATGGGATGCACTCCAGCGCGAGGGCGCCATTCCCGCCGACGCCCTACCGCCCTACGTCCAGCCGGTCACCGCCCGGGCAGGCAAGCTGCTGCGGGCCGAGCCGGTGGCGCAGCAGTGGCGTGAGGACCGTGTCCGCCTCGCCTCGCACCTGCCTGAACTGGTGTCGGAGTGGGTGTCGTGGCAGCCGGGTTCAGACTCGCCGGGCCGGATCGACGCGAGCGTGTACCTGGCCTACGGGCTCCTGCGGGCGCCGAGCACCGGAGACGCGATCAGCTCCCCGGCCGGGGTGTCCCTCTCGCAGGCCGGGCAGGTCCGCGGTGGGCTGGGGGCCATCAGCCTCGGACGCGGCGGCTACGGCCGGTAGGGCTGCCCGTACTCGCCCCTACGGTCCGGCCCGTGGCCCACCAGATCATCATCGCGCTCCTCACCCTCGGCGCCGTCGCCCGCATCACGCGGTTCGTCGTCGACGACACCCTGTTCCAGCCCGTGCGGACCTCGGTCGACAAACGGGCCGACCGCCCGTTCTTCGCGTGGCTCGCGGACCTGATGGGCTGCTCCTGGTGCACCAGCATCTGGGCAGGCGCCGCCGCAGCCGCCGCGCACTGGGCCTGGCACGACACTGTGCCGTTCGTCTACCTCGTCGGCGCGCTCACGGCATCGCACGTCGTCTCGCTCGCCGCGTCCTGGCTCGACGCGCCGCCACCGCCGCGGCACATCGTGCTGGACCCGGTCGCCCTCGACATGGCCGTCCGCGACCAGCGGCGCCGATAAGGGGGGTTACCAGTGGCCTGGTGGAAGCTCCACAAGCATCAGCGGGACGAACCCGGTGCACCGGACGGTCCGGTGCTGGCCTCCGCCACGATCATCACCCGGGACCAGGCCCGCAGCGTCGTCGGCCGCAAGCAGGAGTGGCAGGCCCAGGGCTGGGACTTCTACCGCACCGTCCCCGAGCTGAAGTCCGGAATCCGGTGGGCTGCGAACGGGTGCTCCCGGGCCCGCCTGTACATCGGCCGGATCGACCCTGACGGATCATCCCGCCCTACCCCGGTCGACGCGCAGGATGAGGACCTCAGCCCCGACCTCGTCGACCGGCTCCTCGCTCCGCTGGAGGAACTAGCCGGCGGGCAGCTCGGCCAGTCCGAGATGCTGCGCCGCCTGTCTGTGCACCTCGACATCCCCGGCGAGTCCTACTTGGTCGGCTTCGACGACCCGAAGAGCGGTGAGCGGCGCTGGCTGGTGTGCTCACCCTCCGAGATCACGTCCGCTGGCGGCGGAGGCACGATCCGCGTGCAGCTGCCCGAGTCCCAGACGGCGCGCGTCGAACTGTCCTTGGACGAGACGACGTTGATCCGGCTGTGGCGGCCGGACGACGAGTTCGCCTACCTGCCCGACTCCCCCCTCAACGGTCTCCAGGAGCCGCTGCGGGAGCTGCAAGGTCTGACCGCTCACGTCCTAGCTACCGTCGACTCCCGCCTCCAGGGCGCCGGGCTCGGCCTGATCTCCGACGACGTGACCCCGGCGTCACCGCAGCAGTCCGATGGGGCGAACCCGATTCACTCCGACCCGGTCACGGCCGCGCTGATCGAGGCCGCGAGTGCTTCGCTGCGGAACCGGGACTCAGCTGCCGCGCTGGTTCCGCTGCTGCTGCGCGTACCCGGCTCGGTGGAGGACAAGTTCAAGTGGTTCAGCTTCGCCACCGAGTTGGACGAGCAGGTGCTGCCGCTGCGCGAGGGCGCAACCAAGCGGGTCGCGATCGGCCTGGACATGCCGCCCGAAGCGCTCACGGGCATGGCAGACGTCAACCACTGGACCGGCTGGCTCCTGTCCGACACCGGCATCACGATGCACATCGAGCCCAAACTGGGCCTGGTCTGCGACGCTCTCAACAGCCAGCACTTCCGGCCCGCGTGGGAGGCACTCGGCGTCCCGGACCCTGAGAACTGGGCGTGCTGGTACGACACGAGCGACCTCAAGCAGCGCCCGAACCGCGGCCCGGAAGCGCTGGAGGCGTTCCAGCGGGGTCTGATCGGCGCCGCCCCCACCCGCCGCGAGCTGGGCTTCAGCGACGAGGACGCCCCGACCGAAGAGGAGCGGACCCGGGCGGTAGTCCAGCAGCTCATGCAGTCCGTGCCGAGCCTCGCACCGGCCCTGCTGCCGTACCTGGGAATCAACCTCCCGCAGGCCGCGGCAGCCGCCGTCATCGACGCGCCGGCACCCGAGGCGGTATCCGCAGCACCTGTCCGGTCGGCCATCGAGGCCCCCGCCAGTAACCGGCCGGAGCCGCCTGCCCGTACGGCGTCCGCTGCCCTCGCCGCGGCGGCGGACTGGCGCACCAGATGCCTCGACATGGCCGTCCGGCGGGCTCTGGTACGCGCCGGACAGTGGCTCCTCAACCGCGGCGGCCGGTCGATGCGCGGCCAGTTCCTGCATGTGCCGATGCACCGCATTCACGTCGAGCTGGGCGCCGAGGAGGATCATTTCGACGCCATGCTGTCCGGGGCATACCAGGAATTTCACGCCGCGACACCGGACGATCCGTGCCTGCATCAGGCCGTGGACGACTACGTACGGGCGCTGCTGCGGGGCCGCGAGGAGCACGACCGCGAGAACATCCCCCGTGCCATCGCACAGGCCGGCTGCGATGGGTGGTCGGCCTGATGGCCTCACAGGACCCGTGGCTCGTGGCCCGGATGCACCAGCGGGACCAGGTCGCTACCGCCGAGCGGGAGTTGGCGCCGGCGGTGCGAGCTGCCGTCGAGGAGTACCTGGCCGCGGTCCAATCCGGCCTCGGCCTCGGCACCGTGACGGCGGCCGCAGCGCCCGGCGACGGCGAGCCGGACTGGACCGGCTATCCCGATGACAGCGCGTGGCGGCGGATCGTGCAGCAGCGCATCGCCCCAGCGTGGCGCAAGGTGTTCAGCGGTTCCTACCGGCGGACCGCGCCGTCCGCTCCGCCGTCCGCCGGCGACGGCCGGGCGGACGATGAGGCCGAGGAACTCGCCGAGCGGCTTCGGCAGTTCCCGCGCCGGGTGTGGGCACGCCTCCGTACGGCTTGGCGGGACGGTACCGCCCGCGGCGAGACTCCAGCCGAACTCCGGGTCCGCGTCGCCGAGCTGGCCACGCTGGAGGGCTGGACCGGTGCCACCGACACCATGACCCGAACCGAGGTCATCGGCGCCCTTAACGCTGGCGCCATCGGGGCCGCCCTGGACGAACAGGCCCGCACACGTCGGCCCTGGACGAAAGCGTGGCTGTCGACCGCCGACGACCGCACCCGCGCTACCCACCGAGCCGCCGACGGCCAAACCGTGCCGCTCGCCACCCCGTTCACCGTGGGCCGCGCACGACTCCAGTTCCCCGGCGACCCCCGCGGTCCGGCCGGTGAGGTCATCAACTGCCGCTGCTCGCTGACCCTCCACCCCGCCTCCGAGTAGGAGACCCCCTGATGCTCATCCCCTGGCCCTCCGCTCTCGTGGCGGCCGGCGACCCGGCGACCGTCGCCGTCGCCGAGGACGGCACCTGGACCGGCACCGTTGCCCTCGTCAACGAGTGGTCCGCCGACGGCCGAATGCTCGCCCTCGCTGACGGCGCCGACATCGACGTCCGGCCGCTGCCGCTGCCCGTTACCGTGCAGTACGTCACCGGCCCCGGCCACGACGGTGCGACCGTCGGCCTGATGACGCTGGACGAGGTGTGGCAGGACGGGCACCGCGTCATGGGCCGCGGCCGCATCGACGTGGACGACCCGCAGGGCGCTGCCCTCGCCCGCAAGATCGACCGCGGCTTCCTGCGTTTCGTGTCTGCCGACATCGACCAGGCCGACGGCCGTGTCGTGTGCGTCGCCGAGGACGGGACCCCGGTCGACGGCTGCGACCCGGCCGAGGACGGCACGGAAACCGGCGAGATGTACACCAGTTGGCGCATCATGGGCGCGTCGCTCCTCGCGCACCCCGCCTTCCCAGAGGCGCAGATCGCGCTCGCCGAGAACGACAGCAACAGCGACAGTGACGACATCGTGGGCTACAACCCGGCATGGGGCTGCGTACGCACCGACGGCGACGGCGGATGGGAGACCGCAGACTGCACGGACGACGACGCTGTGCCGGCCGGGCCCGATGGCGCTCCGTACGACCCGGAGGGCCAGGACGAGGGCGCGCCCACGCACGCGGGCCTGGCTGTGAAAGCCCTCGACACCGGGCGCGTGCTCCTCATCCAGCGCGCCCTCGACGACGACGATCCGGCCTCCGGGACGTGGGAGTTCCCTGGAGGCAGTATCGAGGACGGCGAGGACCCGGAGGCGGCCGCGTTCCGGGAATTCGCTGAAGAGACCGGCATCGTGCTCCCCGACACCGTGACCGTGGTGGACGGCTGGCGGTCGGAGAACGGCGTCTACCAGGGCTACGTCGCCACCGTGCCAGCGGAGATGAACCTGGCGATCAACCCCGACGCCGACGATCGGGCCGTCCTCAACCCGGACGATCCGGACGGCGACATGCTAGAAGCTGTCGCCTGGTGGGACATCGACGCGCTGCCCGACATGCCTGCGCTCCGCGAGGAGGCCCGTGCGACACCGTGGCAGTTGCTTTCCGACGCGGGCGACGATGACAGGGCCGTGGTAGCTGCTGCGTTCCGGTACGACGGGTGGACACCGCCCACCGACTGGTTCCGTGCCCCGGACCTGCCCGACCTCCAGCCCGTCACCGTCGACGACGACGGGCGCCTCCGCGGATACCTGGCCGCATGGGGCGTATCCCACCGCTCCTACCCCGGCCGCAGCATCACCCCGCCCCGGTCGCGCACGAAGTACCGCCTGTTCAACTCCCGCCCATTGGCCACGTCGGAGGGCCTGGTCGACGTCGGCCTCATCACCATGGGTACCGGGCACGCCGCCCTCGGCTGCGACCGGCGAGCCGCAGCAGCTCACTACGACGACACCGGCACCATGGCCGCCGTCGTCCGCGCCGGGGAGGACTCCCGCGGCATCTGGCTCGCCGGGGCCGTGCTGCCGACCCTGTCCGATGAGCAGCGCCTCCGACTCAGCCTCAGCAGGTTCTCCGGGGACTGGCGGCAGGAGGGCGCCGGGCTGGAGCTGGTGGCCGCGCTCGCCGTGAACACCGAGGGATTCCCGGTGCCGGAGCGGCGCCGGGGCGACCAAGGCGACTACGCGCTCGTCGCAGCCGGCGCCGTCCTCGCGCCGAGCGGGTCGACGCTGCCGATGTCCCGAGCCGACGTCGAAGCCCTGGCCGAGGAGGTCCTCGCGGTGCAGGAGCGCAGGGGGCGCGCTGCGGCCGCTGCTGGGCGGGTGCAGCAGGTGCGTGTCCAGGCCGCCGCCCGCCGCCTGCGGGCACCGCACGTCGCCCGCCTCGCCGCCGACGGCAGCGAAGACGACGACCCTGGTGGATTCGCCCCCTTCCGGATCCGCAACGTCCGCCAGCGACTCCAGAACTTGCAGATCAACGAGGCGGACGAAGCGTTCGTCAACAACCTGGAGGAGTACTGGAAACGCGGCGCAGGCGCGGCACGGATCCGGTGGGGCACTCCAGGCGACTGGACGCGCTGCCACCGATTCCTCATCAAGCACGTTGGGGACGAGCGTGCACGGCGTATCTGCTCGGAATGGCACCACGACGTCACAGGCCTCTGGCCTGGGGACTCCCGCAATCCTTGATCTTCAGAGGACGTGATCACCATCGCTTGCAATTGCGGCGGTCGCTCTGGCGGCCGCGCTACCCGAACCGGCAACACAGCCCAGGGAACCTTCTGGCGGCACTACCCCCAGAACGGAGGAAAGGTCGACTATCCGAACAAGGTGGACGCCCTGAACTCGCTGCGTCGTCACAAGGGGCGCGTAGAGAAGGTCGACCGCTCCGGGACCGTCACCGAGACGATCCCTTACCAGGCGCCGCCCCAGTAGCGCCAGGGCATCCCGTACACGCCCGTACCCTCGGGCCCGACTCCGCTGGCTGGTGGGCCGGGAGCTGACGACGACACCCCACATGAAGGGGGAGAAGCGTGAGCTTCCTTGACGATCTCCTCGCCCGGCTGAGCGCAGCCCCGGCCGACCAGCACGCGGACCTCGTCCGCCAGGCCATCGCCGACGCCGGCGAGGTCGACGCGACCGCACTCCACGCCGAGATCATGGCGCGCTTCGACGCCGCCCAGGGCGCCACCGACGACGCGACCGTGGCGCAGTTGGAGCAGCTCGCCGCGATCGGCGAGGGCCTGGGCGAGCACCAGGCCGCCGCTGACGACAGGAACTCCCGGGCCGCCGCGGCCGCGGACCGACTGCGGTCGCTCCAGGCGCCCGCCGAACCGGAGCCCGAGCCGACCGCCCCGGAGGTAGAGCCGGTTGCGGTGGTCGAACCGGCCCCGGCCGTCGAACCTGCGCCCGCTGCCGATCCGGCCCCGGAGCCGGTGGCGGTCGCCGCATCCGGCAACCGGCCGCGCGTCCCGCTCGGTCTCGGCAACACCACCGCGCCCGGAACCACGTCTACGGACCGTGAATCGTTCACGCTCGTCGCCGCGGCGGACGTCCCCGGTTTTTCCACCGGCCAGCAACTCAGCAGCCTCGCCGACTTCGGCCAGGCGTGGGAACAGCGCATGATGCCGCTGATCTCGTCCGGTGGCCGGGGCGGCGGACGGCAGCGCGTCGGCGTCGCCCGCATCAAGCGCAACGTCCCGGCCGAGTTCACGATCCGCGACGACAGCGTGGCCGACGAGGTCATCAAGCGGGCCACCGACGAGTCCCAGCTCAACGGCGGCTCTCTTGTCGCCGCGGGCGGCTGGTGCGCCCCCAGCGAGCAGCTCTACGACCTGTGCGACATGCGCATCACCCAGGACGGCATGGTCAGCTTGCCGTCCGTTACCGCCCGCCGCGGCGGCATCCGCTACCCAGGCGATTTCGACTGGGCAGCGATCTTCGGCGCGTGGGACGAGGTGGGATTTCACCAGACCGAGGAAGAGGCGATCGCGGGCACGGTGAAGCCGTGCCTTGAAGTCCCGTGCCCGGACGACATGCTGGAGTGCCGTCTCGACGTGGACGGCATCTGCTTGCGCACCCCGATCCTCACCGAGCGCGGGTGGCCCGAGCGCGTCGCGCAGTTCACTGAGGGCGTCCTCGCAATCCACGCGCACAAGCTGAATGCGTGGAAGATCGCAAAGATGGAGTCGCTGTCGACTCCGATCACCATGCCAGCGCCGGGCGCCCCGAACCCGCAGGCCGCGATCGCTGACCCGCACGGGCCTGGCCTGGTCGAGTCCGTCCTGTCGATGCTGGAGTTGCAGGTCTACTACCAGCGCTACCGGGAGCGGCTCTCGCCCACCGCGACGCTGGAGATGCTCGCCCCGATCTGGCTGAAGCCGATCCTCAAGAGCGACCTGCGGAAGAAGCAGGCGATCGAGGGCCGTTGGACGGTCGCGGACGGCGACATCGACGCCTATCTCCGCAGCATCGGCGTCAACCCGCAGTGGGTGTACGACTGGCAGGACGCCTACGCCGACCAGGACCCGACCGGCTTCGGCGGCACCACGATCCCGACCGTGTGGCCGGACGAGGTCAAGGTGCTGCTGTACCGCGCGGGGAGCTTCTTCCAGCTCCAGGCCGACGTCATCACCCTGGACGGCGTCTACGACCACGCCAGCCTCACCCAGAACATGTACACCAGCCTCTTCACCGAGGAGGGCATCCAGGTGTGTATGCGCTGCGGCGTCTCCTACGTGGTGACGATCCCGCTGTGCGCCAACGGCCTGTCCGGTGGTCTCCAGACGACCACCTGCGCGGCGGCCGCCTGATCCGGCAGCCCGGCCCCGTTGGGTGTCCCCCCTGGTGGCGGGGTCCGGGCTGCCTCCATCGCCAGGAGGCGCACTGTGAGTACCCCTATCCCTGGGCGTGTTGAGGTCGACGCGCCTCCGATCGAGCCCTACACCTACGGCCTGCTGTCGGTCGCCCAGGTCATCACCGCGGATGGCCGGTGGCAGATGGGCGGTGTCGAGTACGAGACCGATGCGTGCGCCCAGGGCGGCCGGGTGGAGGGATCCTGCCCCGTCCCCAACCCTCCGCTCGTCCAGGCCGCCACGCTGACCGCCACCCCCGGCGCCGGCGTGGGCGTGCGCATCGCCCGTCCCTCGGCCACGGCCACCTCCGGCGTGGTCCTCATCGGTGATCCGGCCCTGCCCGGCCCGGTCACAGTGGAGGTCACCTCGCCTGCGGGGGATGTGACCCAGGTCGAGGTGCCGCCGGGCGGATCGTCGCCGCTGGATACCACCGACGGCGCCTGGACGTTCACCTACCCGGCCGGATCGGGCTGTACGGCCACGACGGTCACCTCTCTCTACGAGGCGGGGGCCGGCGACTTCGGGTCCTGCCTCTCGCTGGCCTACCCGGTGCAGTGGTCGTCCGCTGCGGACAGCCAGGTGCCGGTGACGTACACGGTGCGGGCGCCGGACGGGACGGTCGTGCAGGCCGGCACGGTCGCGCCCGGTGCGCAGAGCCCGGCGGTTTCCTACGGGCCGGGTACGTACGAAGTCGAGTTCACGGCGACTGGGGCGAGCGCCCCGCAGACCGGGACACTGACGGTGCCCGGCGCCGGGCCGCAGCCCTTCTCCCTATCGTTCGCGTTCGACGCTGGCACGTCTCACGACAAGCCGTTGTCCGAGGGCCTGAACTGGGTAGGGAGCGGCGGCCCGTTCACGGTCTACACCCGGGTTGAGTGCAACCCGGTGGCGTTCACGGACGCTTCGAATCGGGCCATGGCCCGGCTGCGCCTGGTGGAGCCGCGGGAGGTCGAGAAGGCGTTCTCTCTCCAGCTCGCTGGAGAGGAGCCGCGGCTGCCGGTGGGCGAGGCTGCGGTGGCGCTCCGGGTGGCGCTCGGGGCGCTGGAGGCGGACGCGGCTCTGTACTACGGCGGGCAGCCGACGCTGCACGCCCCCCGCTGGACGCAGCCGTACTTCACCGCTGACCTGTTGGTCTCGCAGCAGGGCCAGGTCCTGCGCACCGAGTTGGAGTCGCGGATCGCGTTCGGGGGCGGCTACTACGACGACCCCGCCGCACCGGGCGAACCGGACCCGGCGGGCGGCCAGTTCTGGCTGTACGCCACCGGCACCGTCACCGCCCGCCGTAGCCAGTCCTTCGTGAACGAGGCGTTCGAGCCGCCCACGAACTCGTTGGTGGCGATCGCGGAGCGCACCTACGTCCTCGATCACGACTGCTACCTGGCCGCCGTCCTCGTCACGGTCGCAACCCCCGCCGCGGCCGAGCCGGCCGCCCTCGCCTCCCCCCGCCGCCAGGCCGCGCGGCGCAAGTCCACGTCGAAGGAGACCAACTGATGGCGTGCCCTTCCCTGCTGCGCGGCGTCGTGATGCGCGCCACGCGCCTGGACGCCTGCGGGCGCCCCGTATACGGCGACTGCAACCAGGTCGTGTCCGATGGCTTCGTCACCGTGTCGATGAGCGCGGAGACCGAAGAGGGAGAAACGATCTCGGTCACCAAAGCCAACGGCCAGACCTGCATCAACGAAGCCCCCTGCGAGCAACTGTCGTACTACTCGCTGGAGATGGAGTTCTGCGCGGTCGACCCCGATCTCGTGAACATCATGAACCCGTCGTTCGAGATCTACCGCGACACCGAGGGCAACGCCATCGGCTGGGACGACTCGGTGGAGCTGCGCTGCGACACTGGCTACGCCCTGGAGCTGTGGACCAACGTCTACGCTGCCGAGGACGCCTGCACGGGCGCCGGTGCGCAGGGACAGTGGGGCTACCTGCTACTGCCCTGGGTGATCGGTGGTGCTCCGGGTGACCTGGAGATCGGCAACGACGCGATCAGCTTCAACTTCAACGGGCGCACGAAGGTCGGCTCCGGTTGGCGCCGGGGCCCGTACAACGTGCAGGCCGGACAGGGCGGTGTCCCGGGGCCGATGCTGAAGCCCGTCGGGCCAAAGACGCCCAGGCGCTTCTTCGTGACCACGATCCGGCCGCCCGAGCCGGAGTGCGGCTGCCAGCCGGTGGACCGGCCCACTCCGGACCCGGCGGACCTGTACATCACCGGCGTCGCCAACGAGGCGAACCGGATGACCGTACGTTTCCGGGCGGACAATCACGGCTTCGGGCCGCTGATGGTCGACTGGGGCGACGACACCGCGCCGCAGGAAGTCTCCGACGGCGCGTGGGTCACGCACGTCTACGCCGCGGAGGGCGACTACACGATCAAGGCGTGCGACAAGGAGACTCCGGTCATCTGCGCGTCCCGGGACGTGACCATCGCGCTGCCAGCCGACGAGCCAACCCTGGCCCTGTCCGCGGACAACGCGGACGACCCGTACGAGGTGACCGCCACGGTCGGGCTGCCGTCGCAGTCGGACGGAACCGCCCTCATCGACTGGGGCGACGGTACGGAGCCGGAGGAGATCACGGTCGGGGCGGACGGCACCGTGTCCGTGATCCACAAGTACAGCGTTCCCAGCGTCTACACGGTGTCGGTGCGCCGCGGTGACATCGACACGTACCGCACCCGCGAGGCGATCGTCGTGCCCGCCCAGGACCCGGGTGTCCTGCCGCCCGAGGTGAGTGCCGCCGCAGATCCGGCCGACACCACGGGCCGCACCGTGGTCCTCACCATCACCAACGCCTGAGGAGGCATCATCCATGGCTGGACCGACGACGATTGACTGGGGCGACGGGTCCCCGGTAGAGGCCGGGCCCGAGCAGGGCACTGCCTCCCACACGTACACGGCTGACGGCTCGTACCCGATCAAGGTATGCGATGGTGACGCCACCACCGCCTGCACCACGGTGACCGTCGGCATCCCGATGGGGCCGGTCGGCGAGCCGTCCGTCGCCGCAACGCCGGACGATGCGGACGCCACCGGCCGTACCGCCGCGATCACCCTGACTGGTTTCCCGGCCGTCGGCGGCATCACGGTCACCTGGGGGGATGGGACTACCGCCCAGACCCTGCCTGCGGGCACCACGACCGCCAGCCATGCCTACGCGGCCGGTATCGAGGGCGCGCAGACCATTACCGCGACGTCGGTCACGGACGCCACGAAGACCGCCAGCACGACGTTCACCCCGGCGCCGCCGGTGGTAGCGCCGACCGCCACGGCCACCGCCAACGTCACCAACCCGCTGGCCGCGGACCTGACATGGTCGGACTTCCCGGCTGGCACCACCAGCGTCAGCATCACCTGGGGTGATGGCACCGCTGCCGAGACCGGGCAGGCCACCACCGGTGGAGCGGGCACCGCCGCCCACAACTACGCGGCCGGCACCGCGGGGACCGAGCAGACCATCACGGTCACCTCGGAGCAGACGGCCGAGACCTCGGCGACCGCGACGTTCACGCCGACCGCGCCCCCGGCCGCCCCGACAGTGACCGCCACCGCGGACGCGGGCGATGGGACCGGACACACCGCGAACATCACCCTGGCCGGTTTCCCGGCGGCTAGCACAGTGTCGGTGGACTGGGGCGACGGCACGGCAGCCGAGACGGTCGCTGCCGGTACGACGGCCGCCAGCCACGTCTACGACGCGGCTGTCACCACCGAGCAGACCATCACCGCCACGTCCACGGCCGCGTCCGGCGAGACCGCCAGCACGACGTTCACGCCTGGTGGTGCTGCTGCTCTGCGCTCCGCAAAGCGCAAGTAACCGAGCCCCGGGGGCCGCATCGAGGGGCGGCCCCCGGTCTACCGGAGAAGGGAGCCGGCGTGCCGGACGAGGTACTCGACGGGCCGTGCGGTCCGTGGCCGCTGGACCTGTCGTGCTGTCCCGGCTGGCCGGACGATCCGGCCGAGTGGAGCCCGGAGCAGCAGGCTGCGGCGGAGATCGCCACCGAGGTGCTGTGGCGGCTGACGGCGGGCCGGTACGGGCTGTGCGAGGAGGTTCTGCGGCCGTGCCGGAAGGGCTGCGACGAACCGTCGCCCGCGCTGTCGTACGGCGGTGGTCTGCTCCGGCCGATCCTCGACGGGGGCAGGTGGTTCAACCGGCCGTGCGGCTGCGGCCCCAGCGGATGCTCTTGCGTGCCGCTGTGCGTGATCGACCTGCCGGGGCCGGTGCACTCGGTCGTGGAGGTGCGGCAGGACGGCCAGGAAGTTGACCCGGAGGGCTACGTGCTGCACCGCACGGCGACCGGCGGCCGCCTGGTGCGTACCGGCGGGGAGTGCTGGCCGGAGTGCCAGGATCTGCGGCTGCCGGACACGGAGCCCGGCACACTGTCCGTGACCTACCTGCGGGGGCTGGAGGTGCCGGCCGCGGGGCGGCGGGCGGTTGGCCAGCTCGCGTGTGAGATTGACAAGCTCTGTGCCGGCGGGACCGGCGGATGCGCTCTGCCAACCGGCACCAAGAGCGTGACCCGCGAGGGCGTGGCGTACGAGATCGTGCCGCCCGGGTCGTGGCCCGAGACGCTGGAGGCACACATGCCGCAGGTGTGGTCCTGGGTGCAGCTCGTGAACCCGGGCAGGGTACGGCAGTTCGGCGCGGTGTTCAGTCTGGATCTGCCGCCGGCCCCGGTCGCGGCCCGCTACCGGCCGGAGGCGACCCGGTGACCACCCCGCCCGATGACGTGATCCTCCCGCCGGAGGCCGACCCGCGGTTGGGGCCGGTGCTGTCCGGCCTGGTGGCCTGCCTGTGCGCCACGCTCACAGACGGCGGGCGCCCGGCGTGCGCCTGCTGCCTGGTGTGGGGCAACCAGCCCGCGCAGGACTTCTGCGCGTGCGACTGCGACGGCGGGCATGGGCAGGCGTGGGTGCGGGTGGTGCGGCAGGAGCCGGTCGACACTGACCAGCAGCGGCGGCGCCGGTGCCAGACCTGGCGGATGCAGACCATCGTCGAAGTCGGAGTCGCCCGCTGCGTCGCGGTGGTCGCCGAGGACGGGCAGTCCGCGCCGACCTGCGCGCAGCGGGAGTCGGACGCCTGGGGCCTGGTCCTCGATCAGCGGCTGCTGCGGGAGGCGGTGGCCTGCTGCGAGGCCCTCCAGGACGTGCAGGTGTGGCCGGGCACGGTGACGCCGATGGGTCCGCAGGGCGGCTGTGCCGGGGTCATCATGCAGATCACTGTGGAGGTCTGATGGCGGGGACGACGGCGTTCGTGTTCGTGCTGCTGGGCGCGTGTCTGGTGGCGGCGGTGGGGGTCGTGGCGCGGGCCCGGGTGGAGATCGCCCGGATCCACTCCGCAGCGGAGAAGAGGCGGCGATGAGCGTCAGGGTCACCACCGACATCGACGAGGCGGCCGTGGCCGAACTGGTCCGCGAGATCGTCGGCGACATCACCACGGCCACGGCCAACGCAGCGCGCCGCCTCGCCCCGGTCGACAACGGACAGCTACGCGCCTCGATCCGCGACTCGGTAGCCGTACGCGGCAGCACTGTGGTCGGCGAGGTGTACACAGACCTGGAGTACGCGGCCTACGTGCACGAGGGCACCGGCATCTACGGCCCGACCGGTCAGCCGATCCGCCCGGTGCGGGCCCGGGTCCTGTCATGGCAACCCCGCGGCGGCAGCCGGATGTTCGCCCGCGAGGTGAAGGGGCAGAGGCCGCAGCCGTTCCTGCTGCGGGCCCTGCGGAGCGTGGCACCGGGTCCGGTGGACGGGACCGTCCGGTACTGACCCCTACGGTCATCGGCAGATCCACTCACCGCCCAAGGGGACAGCATGGCCACCGAGTTCGTGATCAAGTCCGAAGCCGGCGGCTTCGACCCGTCCAAGCTGGCGCCGGTCACCGTCGAGCTGAGCGACGGCAGCCGATACACAGCACACGGCTTCGACCCCAACGCGGTCCAACTCCAGATCGCCTACATGCAAGAGGTCGCCGAGCAGGAGGACGCCGCCGGAGTGCTCGCAGAGCTGCGCAACGCGCTGCTGCACTGCTTCGACAAAACCGCGGTGGACGAGCTGATGGTGAAAGCCCGCTCCGCCCAGAACACGGTGTCGGTCGACGAGCTGTTCAACAGCCTGCTGCCGAAGCTCGTCGCCCACTACGAGCCGGAACTCGTCGCGTACCAGGAAGAGATGGGCCTGGCCGCTGGCAACCGGGAGCAGCGGCGCGCCGCGAAGAAGGCTCCCGCGAAGAAGGCCGGGGCCAAGAAGACCGCCGCCCGGCGCCCGCGGTGAGCTTCGGCCCCGCCGCCCCGGGGCCGCTGCCGCTCACCATCGACACCACGACGGTCACTCTGCTGGTGCCCGGCGGGCGCACCCTGGCGGGCATCGCCGCGTCCGGCCAGTGGCCCGACCTGCTGCCTGGCCTCCTGGACGACGCGGACCGGGAGTACGTCACTGGCCGGGTGCGTGACCCGTGCGACCCGATGACCTGGCACGCCTGCTGGCGCATCGTCCTCGGTGTGGCACCGGAGGTGTACGGGGTGGAGTGGTGGGCCGCGCAGCGGCTGTGTGCGCTGGCGGAGGACCGGTGGCGGGACTGGTCGGCGTGGTGCGTGCGCCGCGGCCTCGACGTCGACACCGCCTCGGGGCACCGGATCGTCTCCGCCGTGTGGGCGTGGATCGTCGACACGGCCCAGGAGGAGAAGGACCTGTTCCGTGTGGAGCGGATCATCTTCGATCCGCCGCCCGAGCTGCGCCGTACGCGGGCCGCAGTCCCCAAGGGCTTCTCCGAGGCTGAGTTGGAGGCGCAGTCCCGGCAGATTGCGGCGATGGCGGACGACGGCGTCGACGAGTAGTGCGGCCAGCCCGTACGCGCCTCTACCCTCTGCCGTGACGCCGCTGGCTGGTGGGCCGGGCATCGCACAACCCCTGTGATCGGGGTGTGCGTTGATGCCCGGAGGTGCCCGCCGTGCCGCAGGTCGGCCGTACCTCCGTCCAGATCACCAGCGACACCGCCGCCTACGCAGCCCAACTCCGCAGCGAGTTGCAGCGGGCGGGGCGGGACGCCGGGCAGCAGCTTGACGACGAAGTACAGCGCGCGGTCCGCAACACCGGCCGCGCCGCCGGTCGGCAGATCGCGCGGGACCTGCGGCGCACCCTGCGCAACCTCCGCGCCACGGTGGAGATCGAGCCGGACCTGACCCGGTTCCAGGCGCGCCTCAACCGAGCAATCCGCGGGCTGCGCGCCCAGGTCCGCATCGACCCGGACCTGTCCCGGTTCCGCGCCGAACTGGCCCGGCAGACACGGCGGCTGGCACCGGTGCAAGTTCCGGTGACGCCAGACGTCCGCCGATTCTCGGCGCTGATGCGGCGGGAGCTGCGTGGCATCCGGCCCATCCAGGTACCGGTCGTCCCGGACACCCGCGGATTCCTGCGGGCGCTGCGTCGCCTCGACCCGCCGCCGGTGCGGGTGCGGGTGATCACCGATGGCGACGGGCTACGAAACGGGCTGGGCCGGTTGACCAACCAGCTCAACTCCAGTGGCGGGGCAGCGTCGGGCGCCGCGGGCGGGTTCTCCCGCCTGGCTCTCGTCATCGCGTCCCTCATCCCTCTGGTCGGATCCCTGGTGGGTGACCTGGCCCCAGCGTTGGGGATCCTCGCTGCGGCGCCCGCAGCACTTACGGGCCTGATCGGGGCAGGTGCGGCCCTAGCGGTCGCGCTGAACGGCGTGGGGGATGCGTTCGGTGCTGCGCTAGGCGACGACGCCGAGAAGTTCGAGGAGTCGCTGGAGGGGCTGGCACCGGCAGCGCAGTCCGCCGCCCGGGAGTTGCGGGCCCTGAAGCCGGGGCTGTCCGAGATCAAGACCGCCACTCAGGGCGCGTTCTTCTCCCAGTTCGCCGGGCAGATCAAGGAAGCGGGCGTCGCTCTCGGCGGCACGCTGCGCACTGGACTGGCCGGTATCGCGGGCGAGTTCGGCAAGGCCGCTTCCGCCGCCCTCTCGTTCGTGTCCTCGGCCCGCGGGGTCGCCGCGGTGCAGACGATCCTGCGGGGCACCCGGTCCGCCGTGAGCGGCCTGGCACGGGCGACCGGCCCGGTCACCCAGGGCTTCCTGGAGATGGCCGCCGCCATCCAGGACGCCTTCGGCACCCGGTTCGGGAATGCCGTCGCCGACCTCGGCACGCGGTTCGGCCGGTGGATGAGCCAGGTCTCCGAGGGAGGCCAGGCCGTCGCCTGGGTCGAGGGCGCCCTCACCGTGTTCCGGCAGCTTGGCACGCTCATCGGGAACCTGGGCAGCATCGTCGGGGCGTTCTTCAGCGCCATGACCACCGAGGGCGGCGGCACCCTTGCCGTCCTGAACGAAGTCACGGGTGGCTTGGCGCGGTTCCTCCAGACTGCGGCCGCGCAGGATGCGCTCGGCGTCCTCTTCCAGGTCCTCGGCGCGATCGGCAGCGTGATCACGGGCGTCGTGCTGCCGGCGTTCCGGACACTCATGGCGGCCCTGGCGCCTGTCATCAGCACGATCGGCCGGGCTCTGGTGCCCGTCATCGGGCAGCTCGGCGATCTGCTGGGCGCGGTACTCGGCGCCGCGCTCGCCGTCGTCGTCCCGCTGCTTCAGCCGCTGGCGGACATTTTCGCGGGGATCCTCCAGGCGCTCAGCCCGCTGCTGCCCGTATTGACCGAGGTGGCCCAGCAGTTCGGCGCTGCGCTCGGGCAGGCCGCGCAGGCCCTGGTGCCGCTGCTGACCGAGCTGGGCCAGGCGATCATCCAGGTCGTCCAGGCCTTCGCTCCGCTGATCGCGCAGTTCCTCACCGGCCTGCTGCCGACCCTCGGCCCGACCGTGCAGGCCTTCACCTCGCTGGTGCAGGCGATCATCCCGCTGTTCCCGCCGCTGGCGCAGCTCTTGGTGGCGATCGCCCCGCTGATCGGCTCCATGCTCCAGCTCTACGTGGGGCTGCTTCAGGTGCAGAACGGCTTCTTGAGCTGGGCTGTGATCAACATCGTCGTTCCGATCATCAAGGGCATCGTGATCGTGCTGACGGGCCTGGTGAGCGCCCTGTTGGCCACGAAGGGCGCGGTCGGCGGCTTCGTCAGCGGGGTCGTGGGCTTCTTCTCGCAACTGCCCGGCCGGATCTCCACCGCCATCGGCTCCGTCGTGGGGCTGGTCGGCGGGGTTTTCAGCCGGGCGGGGAACACCGCGCGGGCGCAGGTCTCGGCCCTGGTGTCGTCCGTGTCCGGCCTCTTCGGCGGGCTGCCGGGGCGGATCGGCGGCGCGCTGGGGCAGGTCGGCTCGGTGATCGCCGGGGCTTTCCAGCGGGCGGCATCCTCTGCCCGGTCGGCGGTTTCCTCGCTGGTCTCGTCGGTGGTCGGGATGTTCAGCGGCCTGGCCGGGCGGATCGCCGCGGCGATGGGCGATATCGGTTCCGCGATCGTCAACAAGATCAAGTCGGGCTTGCCGTCAGCGGTCCGCAACGTCTTGCCATTCGCCAACGGGGGGATCATCAACGGCCCCGTGGTCGGCCTGGTCGGTGAGGCCGGACCTGAGGTCATCATCCCGCTCAGCCGACCGCAGCGAGCCCGCCAACTCGCGGAGGAGTCGGGGCTGCTGGACATCCTCGCGCGGCAGGGAGCCGGCGGCGGCACGCAGATCACGAACAACTGGAACATCCAGTCCCGCATGTCCGACCCCATGGTGCTCGCCCAGCACCTCCAGGGGCAGATCGCCCGAGCGGCGGGGGTGTAGCAGTGCTGGTCGACTACATGGACCTCGCCGGTACGGAGATCGTCAACTCCGCCCGGGCCGCCGCGTACGCGCTCGCGCGAGGGGTGCCGGTGCAGTGCGATCCCTGCCCGGACATCGCGGCCGCGGTCGGGGACATGCCGTACGTCGACCCGGTCACCGATGACGCCCCCTGGTACGACGCGGCCGTACCCGAGTCCCGCAATGTGCTCGGCATCCTCGGCTTGGCCGTCGCCGGTTTCGACTCGGGCACCATCACTCGCACGCCGGTGCAGCTCGTCGGCGACGGGGCGATGATCGGTGCGGCGCGGCATCAGCAGCGGGAGATCGCCTACACGGTGCTGCTGATCGCCACGGACGAGTGTGCCCTGTCGTACGGGTTGGAGTGGCTGTCCGTCGCGGTGCAGGGTTCCTCGTGCCCGTCGTGCACCGGCGATGAGCTGTGTGTGTTCTCGTGCTGCCCGGTCGATGGACAGCGGGAGTTGCGGCACCTGTACGACGTGGGCTTGTTGGACGGCCCGCAGGTCACGGGCACCCAGTACCTGGCGAATGGTGCCGTGTTGGCCACGGTCACTTTCAGCTTGGTCGCGGGCCGGCCGTGGATCTACCACGAGCCGCTGGACACCGGGGGCGACTGGGTGCCGCTCGGCAGCGGCGACCTGGTGCCCTCCACCGATCCGGACCAGGTGTACCAGCAGTGTCTCCAGCCGGAGCCGTGTGCGGCGGACCCGCTGTGCCCGCCGCCGCCTCTGCCCCCGCAGCCGCCGGTGCCGCGGCCGCTCTGCTATCCGACCGGTCTGGACAACTTCCGCCGGTCCCGGGTCGGGGTGTCGCCACTGGTGCAGTCGTCGTGGTTGGAGACGGTGCCGGTCCTCGAAGTCCGCGTCGGCTCGCAGGACATGCGGCGGCTGCTGGTCAGGTTCTGGACCAGCCAGGACGGTTCCTGTGAGGGAGACCTGGACCCGTGTGCCGCGTGCACGGACATCAACATCGGCTACCTGCCGGCCGGTTCGACGCTGCGCCTGGACGGGCGGGTGCAGCGGGCGGTGGTGGAGTGCCAGCAGGTCCCCATCGGCACGGCGACGTCCACGCCGACGATCTACGGCCCGCGCGGCGGGCTCTTCGAGTGGCCGGTCTTCTCGTGCCCAACCGGACTGTGCATCGAGGTGTGGTCGCGGGCGGATGACACCGCGCCGGATGCGACGGCGCGGGTGCTGCTCGTGCCGCGTGCGGATGCGGGGTGACCGGGGATGGCTGACAAGTACGCCAACTGGGAGGAGTTGATCTCCGACCGGGATCCGACCACCGGGGAGCTGGTCAATCAGGAGGGGCGGGACTGGTACATCCGGATCCGACCGGGCACCGGCTCCTATGTCACGCACATGGCGATCCACGGCGGTGTGATCGAGGCGCCGCCCGAGCAACTCGCCGACTACGCCGCGCAGTTGACCGGGCCCTTCTACACGTTCGCCGGGATCAAGAGCAGTGGCAACACTGCGCTGCACATCACCAGCACGCACTACGACGAGCCACAGGCCGTGCAGCACGCCGCGGGCGCCGATCGGATCGTGTCCTGGCACGGGCACGCCGACAAGGCGGCCGGGGTGGCGGTCACCTACGTCGGCGGTCTCGATGCTGAACTCGGCGACCGGATCCGTGCCCGACTCGAAGAGGCTGACTTTCGCTGCGAGGACCCGCCGGCCGACCTGTCCGGGACGGATCCGGACAACATCTGCAATCGCGGACTGCGCAGTGCCGGAGTGCAGTTGGAATTGTCCCGCAGCCAGCGGGCGGCGATGTTCGCGGGCGGGGACCTGCGTCTGTCGCGGATCCAGGACCCGGCCAACAGGACGACGGCGTTCTATCGGTACGTGGCTGCGGTCAACCGGGGCGTGGCCGACGTAGTGCCGCTGCCGGTGGCTGTCGGAATCACCGCGGCAGTGGTGACCAGCGCGGAGCGCGGGGTCCAGCTCACGGTGACGGTGGCCGAGCCGACCGGGATCGCGTCGTGGCAGATCTCGCGCGTGGTCGGCGGCCTGGACCAGCCGCTGTTCGCCGGGCAGGGCAACACCTTGCCGTTCACCTCGACTTGGTTCGATGCGTCGCCGCCCGCCTGTGTGCCGATCACCTACCGGGTCGAGGTCCGCCGCCAGGACGGCACCGTGGACACGGCCGACTCCGCGCCGGTCACCTACACGCCGGAGGCAGGCTGCGGCGGTGGGGCGCCGGTCGGTGAGGTCCCGACGGTGCTGGGCTGCGCGAGCACGTACTCGGCGCTGATCCACTGGCGCGGCGGGGGCCAGCAGTACGCGATGCTGAGCGAACTGACGGCGGTGAAGTGGTCGCGGACGATCAACGACATCTCCGAGGCCAGCGTCACTATCGCCCGCGCGAGCCTGGACCCCGCCTGCTGCGAGGACCTTGGCCAGGTCGAGCCGTGGTGCCATGAGCTGACGATCTACCGAGACGGCGAACTCGTCTGGCAGGGCCCGATCGTGCGGCCGCGGTTCCGCCGGGACAGCATCACGATCGAGGCGCAGGACGTCACCGCGTGGCTGGACCACCTGGTGAACAACTACCCGATCCGCTACATCAATGCAGGCGCCGACGCGCTTGGTCGGCGGCGGGGACCGATCACGTACATCGCCGACAACCACCTGCGACTCAACCTCACGGACCCGGACCTGTCGGTGCCGCGGGACTACCCCAGCATCCTGGACTACCTCGTGCGCCGCGACGAGGGCCTGCCCACCATCAAGGTCGAGAAGGACGGCTCGGACAACCAGACCGCGTGGACCGAGACCATGGGCAACATCTGGCGCGAGTGGACCAAACGCGGCCTGACCTGGACGACGGTCGGCCGGTCCATCGTGCTGCGGGGACGGCCCACCAGCGGGACGAGGGCGATCGGACGGCTCACCCTGGACCACATCGCGGGGGACGTCGAGGTCATCAAGGACGGTACGCAGGGCGCCACTTACGGTTGGGCAACCAGCCAGCAGTTCCAGAACATCACCGACGGCAAGACCTTGGGAACCGGGCGCACGGGCACGCCGTACGGCCGCCTGGACACGCTGGTGACCCTCCAGGAGGAGGACGTCACGGACGCCGACCTGCGCAGCGCCGCCCGGGATGCACTGGCCGGCCGCTACCCGGTGCCCGTGGCGATCAACGTCCCGGACCAGTCCCAGCTCACCCCGGACGCCCCGGTGACCGTGCAGCAGCTGGTGCCCGGCGAGCGCCTGGACGTACTCGCCTCCAGCATGTGCGTACCCATCGAGCGGGGCTTCGTCCTGTCGGACGTGGACGTGTCGTGGCAGGCCGACCAAGGCGGCCAGGGCGGTGAACGGGTCGGCATCGCGCTGATCCCGCTGGGAGACGTGGACGAGGAGCTGGGCGGATGAGCAGCACTGCACTACCCGGGCAGCGCGCGGCGCAGCGGCCGCTGCGGGCGGCGATCGCCGCGCAGGCCGCGCTCGGCCGGGCCGCGTCCCGGGCCGACTCCATGGCCAGCCACGTGGTCCTGAACATCGGCGGCCGGTGGATGCAGCAGACGTGGACCCCGGACGGCGAGAGGCAGTTGACGCCGTACGTGCTGGGCCACGAGCAGGAGGGATAGGACGATGGCGCGATGCGGGTGCTCCGGTAGCTGCTCCTGCCTGGTTACAGGTCGGGCTCCGATCCAGGTGACCGGGAACGGATCGGTGCAGCAGCCGTACGTGGTGAGCCTGGGCGGGCAGTCGGAGGACGGCTGCCAGGTCATCACCGAGTGCGTGGCCGAGAACCTCGGCCCGGGGCTGATCTACGACGAGGGCTCGGGCCGGATCCAGGTCCACCTGTCCGACGACGCTGGCCAGGCCGCCAGCTTCGGCACGGACCAGGGCGTGATGGTGCCGGGCGGCCCGGGGCCGGTGCCGGGGGTGTGCGGGCAGACGATCGCTGACCTGCCGGCCGCTCCGAACGTGGTCGGGGCGGACTCGCTGGCGGGACTGCACGGCCCCTACAGCTCGCCGCACCAGCTCGAATACTGCCTCGCGACCGGCAGCGACATCATCGGCTTCCACGTCGCCACCAGCTCGGACGACGTGGGGGTGGTGGCGGACTACTGGGACCACCAGATCTCCGGGCGCCGTACCTCCATCTACATCGGGCAGGACATTCGGCAGCTCAGCTCGTCGACGATCAAGAGCGTGTGGAACTTCGCTGGTGACGTGGACGACCCGGTGGCGTATCAGCGGCCTGACGGGGATGTGCCGGCCGGGCGGGATGACCGGCGTGGGGGCTGGTGGGGGTGGCTCGCCCCGAACTACCACCAGCCGCTGGCCGCGGACTTCCTGCGCATGATCGACGCCAAGTCCATTGCTCTGCTGGACTGCGGGCCGGACCCGGAGAACGCCGTCTACCCGGAGAGCGTCGCGATCACCGGGGCCGTGCGCGCTGTCCTCGGGCACTGCGCGCAGGAGTGGGCAATGATCGGCGTGCAGGAGATCACCAACGCGGTCACCGTGAAGAACGCGGGGATTACACCGGTCATGGTGCCGGTCAAACCGGCGACGTACGGCGACGCGACGCTGCCCTACCCGGTGGCGGACCTCACCGCGGCCGGAATCGAGTGGATCGTCCTCAACCACCTGTGCGCCGACAGCGTGTTCACCACGTACCGGGACGCTGGGCTCCAGGTCCTCATGCTCGGCGACTCGCGGCACGCCACCCGGGCCAGGGTCGAGGGCCTGGGGATCCGCGGCGGGTACATGCTGGACCCGGTGTACTACCGGGGTCCGCTGACCGCGAACTGCCCGTACTCGTACCGCACGGAGTCGGACCCGTGGGAGCACCGGCGGCCCGGCACGGGGCAGTTGACGTTCCGCACGGACCAGGAAGACATCGTGTCCCCCAGCGGTCTGGTGCGCGGCCGTGTCGAGGAGCGCGAGCAGGGCCTGATTCTGCCTCCGAACTTCGGCGCGAACACCGGCCGGGCCGCCGTGTTGTGCGGGTGGGAGTGCCCGATCGAGGACCCCACGTCGTACACGCTGACCTGGGATATGAGGTGGGACAGCCTGGCGACGACGTCCGCGACCCGCGCCAAGATGGGCCTGCTGTTCGGCGCCGCGACGGACGTAGACCCGTACAACTGGCCCGACGATCCAGTGCTGAACCCCCGCAGATTCCCCCGCGGGCAGCGGACCTTGTACCGGGCGTACCAGCGGCAGAACGGGGAGCTGGGCCTCGCCAAATGGGATCCCTCGCTCACCTACCTCGCTACCAAGAGCACGCCCGCGATGACGGTGAACGCCTGGTCGTCGTACGAGTTGACGGTGACCCCGACGCAGATCACGTTCACGCGGATCGCGGCGAACGGCACCCGGTACACGGTCACCGCTGCGGACTCCCAGTACCGCGGCCCGTACTTCTGGGTGGAGAAAGAGGAGGGCAACGCCGTCCTCGGCGACTCCGCGAATCCGTTCCAGGGCAAGGTCCGCAACATTTCCTATACGGCAGGGGGCTGACCCATGGCTACTCCCATGACGGCGGCGCAGTTCGCTCGCGCGCTGCGTGCCGAGGGGCTGAACGTTCATGAGCGCTCCGGCTGGTCCACCCACAACCGCGGCCAGCGCGGCACCGGTTGGGGGCCGCTGAACGGCGTCATGATCCACCACACCGCCTCCGGCGACGGCAAGGGCATTGTCGACCTGTGCTACAGCGGGCGGGCGGACCTGCCTGGGCCGCTGTGCCACGGCGTGATCCACAAGAACGGCGAGGTCACCCTCGTCGGGTGGGGCCGCGCCAACCACGCCGGAACGGGCGACGCCGACGCCCTGGACGCGGTGATCAACGAGTCGGCGCACCACCCGAAGCCCGGCCGCGGCACGGTCGACGGCAACAGCAGGTTCGTCGGGTTCGAGTGCGTCAACCGCGGCGACGGCAAGGACCCGTGGCCCGAGGCCCAGTTGGTGGCGATCGCCCGGGCGGCTGCGGCGGTGTGCCGACATTACGGGTGGGGCGAGCACTCCGTCATCGGCCACCTGGAGTGGACCAACCAGAAGATCGACCCGGCGGGGTTCTCTATGAACTCGATGCGGGACCGCATCGCCGCGGTCCTGGCGGCGCCCGCCGGGAGAATCCCCGAGGAGGACGACATGCAGCTCAACGACCAGGTCGGCATCGGCGATTGGATGCCGCGCCGCTGGCCTGACGACAAGGGCTTGGCGGACAAGAAGATCAGCGTGGGGACGGCGCTCGGCTCTGCGTACGGCCATGCGCGGGTCGCGCACGAGGGCGTAGACGTGCTGCGCAAGGAAGTGGCCGAGCTGCGCGACCAGGTGACGCAGATCCTGACGCTCCTCACCGAGACAGGGGACCCGTCATGACCGAGCGGCACCCGAGCACCACGCACGTACTCCGGTACTTCGCGTACGACCACCTGCCCCCGCACCTTGCTGAGGTCAGCGCCCCCTTCCACGGGCTGGCCCACGAGTTGGTGGCCGGCCTGCCCGACGGCCCCGAGTTGACCGCCGGGCTCCGGAAGCTGTTGGAGGCGAAGGACTGCATGGTCCGGGCTGCCCTCGATAAGGCTGCGGAGAAGGGGTAGTGACTCCGCCTGAGTCCTCCGTTGCCATCGAGCTGGAGCGGCTCCGTGGCTCGGTCGACACGGGGTTCGCCACGCTGGGCGGTCGACTGGATGTGGCGCTCCAGCGGCAGGGCCAGACGGACAAGGCCGTCGAGGATCTGGAGCATCGGGTCGCGGCGCTGGAGCGGGGCCGGTGGCCGCTGCCTGCGGTCGGCGCGGTGACGGCGGTGGTAGCTCTGGGGGTCGCGGTGTACGAGGCCGCGGCCCGGTGACGGTGGGCGTGCTGTACGCGCCTCTATGGTGACGGCACCTATCCACTGCTGGCTGCGTGGTGGTCGCGGCCCCGCCCCTGATGGACAGCAATTCCCAGGGACGGGGCCGCACTCTATGCCTACGCTCTGACGCACCGCTGCTGGTGCAGCATCAGCAGGGCCGCCACCGCGTTCGCCGAGCGGATCTCAGCGCGGGCGATCATCTCGGGCACCCGCGCCAGCGGCACCCACTCGCGGCGCTGCGACTCGAAGTGATCCTCCGGGATCTCCCGAACCTGCTCCGCAGTGTCCGACCAGTACACCCTGTGGTGACTGGTGGAGATGCCCGGCATCGGGTCGACGGCCAGGAGCAGCCGCATCGGCCCAGGCCGCCACCCCGTCTCCTCCTCGAACTCCCGGGCCGCCGCGGTCGCAGGGTCCTCGCCCTCGCCGGTGCCGCCGGACGGCAGTTCGTACCCCCACGCATCGGTGATGAACCGGTGCCGCCACAGGAGCAGTGCCTCGTCTGCCTCGTTGACGACGGTGGCCACAGCTACGGGCCGCAGCCGGATCACCGTGTGGTCCAGGTGACGGCCGTCGGGCAGCTCGACGTCGGCCATGTTCACCGTGGCCCATCGGTTCTCGTACACGGTGCGCTCGCCCAAGTTCCGCCACACGGACACTGATGCCGCCTTCCATCGAGGTCGCCCCCAGTCGACCACACCGCCTATAGAGGGATGCGGAGGGTGTCGTCGATCCGGCCGACCACATCCCGTACCGACCGGCTGCCGGTGCCTGCGAGGTTCCGGCGGACTCCCGCGAGCCGGTCGTGCAGGCGGTGCGACTCCATGCCGTGCACTGTGTCGAGCATCCGTTCTGCCGTCCCGGCCGCCTGGTCTACCTCCCCTGCCCGCAGCTCGCAGTCCGCGAGGGTGGCGAGCCGATGCACCCGCCCGCGGGCGTGCGCCTGAATGCCCACAGCCTCGGCCGCGAAGCGCTGCGCCGGTCCGGTGTCCCCGAGCCTCATCAGGGTGTCCGCGAGAGCGTTCTCCAACAGACCTGGCTGCACGTAGCCGGTCTCCGCGGGTTCCTCGTCGGGCCGGATCAGCCCGGCTGCGGTCTCGGCCTGCTTCATCGCGCGTCGGGCGCCGGTCTGGTCGCCCATCCGCGAGAAGGCCTTGGCCTGCATTGCGTTCAGGTCGCAGGCCAGGGCCGGGCTGATGGCGTGTCCGGCGGTGCGGAGTCCGGCCTCGGCGAAGGCGACGGCCGCCCGGTGCTCGCCGAGGTAGATCGCGTGGTTGACGAGGAGAGCTATCACGTATCCACCGAACGCCCGGTCACCGGACGCCTTCGCCAGACGCAGTGCCTGGTGGTAGTAGCGCTGGGCCAGGCCCTGGGCGCTGGAGTCATAGGCGCAGATCCCGGCAATGGCGACCAGGCCGCCGACGGCCCGGTGCAGCTCGCGGCCCGTGCCGTCGGTGTACGTGCCGCGCATCAGCGGCGCCGCGTCCTGGACAAGGAACCGCACCACCCGGCCGCGGGTGGCAACCCCACCGGCCTTGCGGTACATCTGCTCGTAGTGGGCACGAGCGATGCGGAGTTGCTCAACGTCGGGGAGGCCGACGCGAACGGTGCCGCGGCTGGACACGTCAATGTCCTCGGGCGGGTTTTCCCACTCCCACACGGGGCCGACGGCAGGCAGACCGGTGATGACGGGCGCCCGCTGGAGGTCATCGCGCTGCTGGTGGTCGCCGCGCCACAGGGCGGTGGCCTTGCCGATGAACCCGTCGAGGGGCGTGCCCGTGGGCGGGGCCGCCCCTTTTCCCATGCCGATGTCGTCGAGGGAGACCGGTCGGCCGAGGCGACGGCTCAGCACGTCGGCGATGAGGTCAGGGACGATTCCGCGGGGGCGTTCGCCCCTGAGCCAACGGATGACAGAGCTGTGGTCGTAACGCATGCGCTTCCCTCGGGCTGACCCAGCCGCGTTGATCTGCGCTGCCAGGCCCTTGCGGGACATGCCAGCCTCGGCGAGCAGCGCGTCCAGCAACGTGTTGGGTTCCATTTTTTGCCCCCGGATCACTGTCGGTCACAACCGTAGCTGGATCCGGTTCACACACTGTGTGAACTCCCCAACAGGGCACGCCCGTTGCACACACTCCCCGCAGTCTCGCAGCGCCCATACGGTCAACGGGGAACGGAGGCGAACGCCATGACTCAGCCACGAATCACACCCCTTCCCGCACCGTCGCCCGCGGCTGTCCGCGAGGTGGGCTGGTGCGACTTCCACCGGGACCTAGCGGAGGACGTGAAGCACGTCCGCGCTGTCGGGCCCACGACGAGCCAGACGCGCTACGCCTGTCCCACCTGCCGCGGCCTGCGCGACCTCACCCCGGTCAGCGACACGGAGGCCGCATCATGACCGCCGCCCCGCCAGTCGGTGCCCGCGGTGACGCGGAGTACCGCACCTACCTCCTGCACACGGCGGACTGTCACGTCTGCTCCATCCGGGGCGGCGTCTGTTCTCGTGGTCACCGGCTGCGCCGAGCTTGGCAGGAGGCTCAGCGGTGATCTGCGCCCGCTGCCACGGCAGCATCCTCGAAGACCAGCCGTACCGCACGCACCACCACGAGGCCGGGTCCGGCCCCGGCTGCACCAACTACAGCCACGCCGACCCGGGCGACTGCCCGCCGCTCGCCGCCCTCGACCTCCGCGTTCAGCGGGCTGCCCACGAGCGGCAATGAGACCACCCCGTTCGCGGGGAGATGGCGCGGCGAGCGGGGTGACCCACGGCCCCGGTCGGCATCTGCCCCCATTGCCGGCCGGGGCCTCCACAATCTGGGGGCGGCGTGCCACTGTTGAGCGGCCTCTCCTGCACTGCTGGAGGGGCCGCTCCTCTATGAGGTGACGCGGCGGCAGCCCATCATGGCGCCGGGCTAGAGGAATAACCGCAGGTCGACGCACTACATGTTGCGCGTGCGCAACAATGATCTCTCCAAGTAACCCATCTGTTCACCGGACATTGTCACCGCTTACGGCCAAAAGGTGAGTGAGGTCGGTGGCCCGGAAGGCCTCGGTGAGGTCGGCCGGCACTCGGGAGGTGTCTCCCACGACCAGGCCCGGCAGCAGGGCCCTGGCGTCGGGCGGAAGATGGTCGGTGGCTTCCCGGAGCCCGGCCCGCAGCTTGCCGGCCAGCCGCTGCGCCGGGGGTGGTGCGGCCACCGGCTCGGGCGGCCGCCCACCGGATACGCGCGCCACCGCGGCGACCGAGTCTCCGGCGAGCGCGGGCGCCAGCCGTGCCACGACCCGCACCCGGGCACCCGGCAACAACCCCGCCCAGTCCTCCTCGACCCGCGCCGAGGGAGCGGCGGGCCCGTGCGGGGGCGCGCTGCCGGGGGCGGTGCGCGGGGTGCGGGGAGCGTCGGTGATGAGGAGGACGGGGGTACGGGTCGCCGTGGTGCCGCCGTCGGAGGACGTCACCCGGAGCACCCGGGCCTCGGTGACCAGGCTGGACGGAGCCATGTGGTCACCGGTGACTCGTGGTGCGGTACGGCGCGGATCGGCGGTGATCTCCACCTCCAGGGTGGCGTGGGCGTGGGCACGGGCGAGCCGGGGTACTGGGCCGCGGTGCAGATCGGCCCCATGCAGCACGGCAGAGGCACCGGCCGCCGCGGCACAGAGCAGCACCCCGGCCACCGACACCCGCCGCCAGGCCGGCTTACGGGACGAGGCGCCGTCCGGATTGCGGGACGGCCTTCGGGACGGCCATCGGTCCGGCCTGGGCGGGGGCTGGGCGGCGAATTGGCTTGAAAGGGCGGTGAGTTGAGGGGAGGAAGGGGTGGGGCCGTGGGCTGGGCGGGGGCGTAGGAGTAGCAGGCCGAGGATCGTGGCGATGGCTGCGGCGAGGAGGACGGGCGCGGTGGGGGCGTCCAGGGCGGCGGCCGCGGCGGCCCAGGCGGCCACCGCGGGGGCGACCAGGCGCAGGTCGGCGGGGGCCTCCTGGTGCGGGTGCGGATCACCAAGGGGGCTGCGGGCGGTGCGGTGCACGGGCGGTCGGTGGGCCGTCGCCTCAGTCGCCGTGGCGTCCATGGCCTCGGGGGGACTCTCCGGTGCCGGGGTCATGGCTGGACCATGTCCCGTAGGTCGGCGAAGCGGCTGTCACCGATGCCGTTGACCTCGCGCAGCTCGTCCACGGAGCGGAAACCGCCGTGCTGGGTGCGGTAGTCGATGATGTGCTGGGCCAGGACGGGGCCTACCCCCGGCAGGGTGTCCAACTGATCCACCGTCGCCGTGTTCAGGCCGACCGGGGCAGCGCCCGCCGCTGCCCCACCGGCGCCTCCTCCGCCGCCGCCCGCAGTACCGGAACCGGGGGCCGCGGGCACTCCTACGGCGACCTGCTCACCGTCGACGAGGAACCGGGCGCGGTTCAGCCCCACGACGGAGACCCCGGGACGCACCCCGCCCGCGGCCTTCAGCGCGTCCGCGACCCGGGCACCGGCGGGCAGTCGCTGAAGTCCGGGGTGGCGGACCTTCCCGCTGACGTCGACCACGATCGGCCCACCGGAGGCCCCCGGACGGCCCGCACCCGCCGACCGGGCGCCGCCGGTGCCCTCGGACTCCCGCTGTCCGGCGCCGAGTTGACCACCGGAACCGGAGGCACCGTCGCTGCCCGCGCCCCCGGGACCGTCCTCCGCCCGTACCACTTCCGGGGCCTGGACCGGCCGGGCCCGACCGGTCCAGTAGTGCTGGGCGGCGAACGCGGCGGCCGCCAGCAGCAGCACGGCGAGGGCGAGAACGCTGCGCCGCTCAAGCGCGCAGTGGGTCTGCATCCACAACGGCAGCCGCTCCCGCACCGCCACAGACCACCGCCCCGTGCGAACCACCGGCCCGGCCCCGCTCCGACCACCACTCCCCGCCTCCGCTTCCGCCTCAGCCACCGCGGAAGGCGTGACCGCCGGAGGTGCGACCGCAGGCAGAGGCATCGTCGACCAGGGCTCCGCGCCAGGGGGACGCGAGTGCTCCGAACCCCCCACCGGCAACGCGGAGTTCACCCCCGTCACTCCCGTCACCGCAGCACCCGCCCCCGCCCCTCCCACCGGAGCCTCACCGGACGGTTGCTCCCGCGGCGCCGGGGAGAGGAGGTCCTCGGCGCGGGAACGGGTGGGTTCGTCGGTCGTCCTACGGTGCCGGGCTCGGGTGCTCCGGGGGCGGGTGGCGGCGGCAGGGCGCGGTGGAGTCGGCTCGGGGCGCGAAGTCGGTTTGCCGGGTGGGGAGTTGGCGGTGTCGCACGGCAGCGGGAACCGTACGGGGCGGTGCTCACCGAGGGCCGTGGCAAGAGGCAGCACGGTGGGCGTACGACGCGGCGGCGAGGTGGGAGAGGAAGAAGGAGGAAGGGAAGAGGGCGCAGGTGCAGGTGTACGAGGAGTCATGGCCCGGACGTTAGAGGCCACGCACCGGCCGAGTGGATCTTGGTGAATTCCCGTGGAAAACCGGGGAGTTGTGGATAACTCCGCCACCCGGATGAGTGAAATGGGCGAACAGACCGACACTGCGGGCCGGTTGCCCACGTCTCAGATTCAGCGGGGCGAGACCACGGCCCCGAGGAGACCGGGTCCGGTGTGCGCACCGATGACCGCGCCGACCTCGCTGAGGTGCAGCTCGGCCAGGCCCGGTACCCGTTCCCGGAGGCGCTCCGCGAGGAGGGCGGCGCGCTCGGGAGCGGCGAGGTGGTGCACCGCGATGTCCACCGCGCCGCTGCCGGCCTGTTCGGCGACGATCTCCTCAAGGCGGGCGACGGCCCGCGACGCGGTGCGCACCTTCTCCAGCAGCTCGATACGGCCCCCGTCGAGCTGGAGCAGGGGCTTGACCGCGAAGGCGGAGCCGAGCAGGGCCTGGGCGGCTCCGATGCGGCCTCCACGGCGCAGATAGTCAAGGGTGTCGACGTAGAAGTAGGTCGAGGTGTCCGCGGCCCGCTTCTCCGCGGCGGCGACGGCCTCCTCGGCGGTGCCGCCCCGTTCTGCGACCTCGGCGGCGGCGAGGGCGCAGAAGCCGAGCGCCATGGCGACCATGCCGGTGTCCACGACCCGCACCGGCACGGGGGCTTCGCGGGCCGCGAGGACGGCGGCGTCGTAGGTGCCGGAGAACTCGGACGAGAGATGGAGGGAGACGATGGTGTCAGCACCGGTGTCCGCGATACGGCGGTAGGTGTCGGCGAGGACTGCGGGTGCGGGACGCGAGGTGGTCACCGAGCGCCGCTTCTGCAGGGCCTCGGCCAAAGCGCGGGAGGAGATCTCGGTGCCCTCTTCCAGGGCCTGGTCACCGAGGACCACGGTGAGGGGGACGGCGGTGATGCCGTGGCGCTGCATCGCGGGCTGCGGCAGGTAGGCCGTGGAATCCGTGACGATGGCGACATGGGGCATGAGCTGGAGGTTACCTGCCGTCTCCGCTGCCCGGCAGTCGGGGCTCGGCCCGACACCGGCCCTCGCGGGACCCCTGCACGACAACGGTCACGGTACCTCCCCACAGGGACACACCAGCCGCACAGCACCCAGCCGACCAGCCACACAGAAGCCTCGCAGCCCCACCCGACCAACCACACGGAGATCTCGCAATGCCGACCCGACCAGCCACACGCTGCCCACCGGAGCAGTCACAAGTCACCGGCCCAAGTGCCGTACCGGACCGCTCAGGTGGTGTTCTCGGGGCGGGCCTTCCGCTGCCACGGGGGGACCGGGCGCGCGGTGGGCGGGGTGATGGCGGCCTGCCCGTCCCCGGCCGGAGCCGAGGACTGCCGGTCGGCGGAAGTCGGCGCTCCGGGGCGTCGGCCCGCCGTACCCCGCCCGCCCTGCGCGCCGCGTCCGCCGCCCGCGTCCCTGCTCCCCGTGCCGGGGGAAGGGCGGCCCGCTTCGGGGGCGGGCTCGTCCGTCCAGTGGCGCAGGGCGCCCGCCTCCAGGTCGATCCGGTTGCTGAGGTCGTCCAGGTCGCCCTCGACGAAGTGCTGGGCGCGGTCCCGGGCGGCCCAGCGCAGGGACTCCGCGGAGGAGGTGATCCGGCGGGTGCGCTCTTGCAGTTCGGGGAGTTGGCGGCGGAGGCGCTCACGGTCCGGGTCGCGTTCGAGGCGGCGGAGTTCGTCGTTGAGGCGGTGGCCGTGTTCGCTGAGGCGGGTGAAGAGGTCGAGGGACTCCTGAAGCGAGGGGTCGCTCTCGGCTCCGGCGTGCAGGGCGTCCTGGGTGGCGCGCATGGAGGTGCGGAGTTCGAGCCGGAGACCGGCCAGTTCGGCGGCGGGGCCGGACTGGGTGTAGGTGCGGGCGCGCAGGGTGTGGTCCTCGACGGAGCGGCGGGCCTGCTCGATGGTGCGGTCCACACCGCGCTTGGCGGCGCCGACGGCCTTCGCCGTGGCGTAGACGCCGAGGGCGAGGAAGAGCATGAACAGCACGGCCATGACGATGAGCGCGGTTGCCATGGGGCTCCTCCCGTTGTGCGGTACGCGGATGTGCGGCACGCGAACGGTTCACGGCGGGGGACCGGTCGGCTCGGCGCCGCCCTCTCCCCCGCTGCTCCGCGCTTCTCCGTGCCCCTCCACCGTAAACGCAGCAGGCAGGTTGGGGGTTCCGGTGGAACCCCCAACCTGCCCTTAGGGAATGCCCCTGACAAGCCCGCCCGGGGCCGGCGGAGACGAAGCCCGCCGGTCCTGGCAGGAACGAAGCCGCCGGTCAGGCGGGAACGGCGGCGCCGGTCAGGCGGGGACGATGTTGACCAGCTTCGGGGCGCGGACGATCACCTTGCGGATACCGGCATCGCCCAGCGCGGCCACCACCTTCTCGTCGGCCAGCGCGATCCGCTCCAGCTCCTCGTCGGTGATCGACGGCGAGACCTCCAGACGGGCCCTGACCTTGCCCTTGATCTGCACCACGCAGGTCACCGCCTCGTCCACCACATAGCCCGGGTCGGCGACCGGGAAGTCCTGGT
The DNA here is from genome assembly GCF_042885635.1 of Streptomyces sp. NPDC058045. NCBI lineage: Bacteria > Bacillati > Actinomycetota > Actinomycetes > Kitasatosporales > Streptomycetaceae > Streptomyces > Streptomyces sp. NPDC058045. Next base: position 241,995 of record NZ_JBHVRR010000002.1, read on the forward strand.
GGACGACCGAGTCGGCGTGGCCCAGCCTGCGCCACAGCTCCTCGGCGACATGCGGGGCCAGCGGCGCGGTCAGCAGTACCAGCCGCTCCGCCACCGAGCGCGGCACCGCGCCACCGGCATAGGTCTTCACCAGGTGGTTGTTCAGTTCGGTGATCTTGGCGATGGCCGTGTTGAAGCGCAGGCCCTCCAGGTCACCGCGGACCCCGTCGATCGCCTTGTGCAGGGCGCGCAGCGTGCCGGTGTCGATGTCGGCCTCGGGGACCTCGGCGACGGCGATCTCGCCGGTCGCCTCGTCCACGATGTTGCGCCACAGGCGTTGCAGCAGGCGGAACTGGCCGACGACGGCGCGGGTGTCCCACGGGCGGGACACATCCAGCGGGCCCATCGCCATCTCGTACAGGCGCAGGGTGTCCGCGCCGTACTCGGCGCAGATCTCGTCCGGAGTGACCGCGTTCTTCAGGGACTTGCCCATCTTGCCCAGCAGCCGCGAGACCTGCTCGCCCTGGTAGAAGTACGCGCCGTCGCGCTCCTCGACCTCGGCGGCCGGGACGGCGATGCCACGGCTGTCGCGGTAGACGTAGGCCTGGATCATGCCCTGGTTGAACAGCTTGTGGAACGGTTCGGCGGAGGAGACGTGCCCCAGGTCGAACAGCACCTTGGACCAGAAGCGGGCGTACAGCAGGTGCAGTACGGCGTGCTCGGCGCCGCCCACGTACAGGTCGACGCCGCCGGTGGGCATGGACTCGCGGGGGCCCATCCAGTACTGCTCGATGGCCGGGTCGACCAGCCGCTCGCTGTTGTGCGGGTCCAGATAGCGCAGCTCGTACCAGCAGGAACCGGCCCAGTTGGGCATGGTGTTGGTCTCGCGGCGGTACTTGCGGGGGCCGGAGCCGTCGCCCAGGTCCAGGGTGACGTTCACCCAGTCCTCGTTGCGGGACAGGGGGGTCTCGGGTTGGGTGTCGGCGTCGTCCGGGTCGAAGGTGCGGGGGCTGTAGTCCTCGACCTCGGGCAGTTCCAGCGGCAGCATCGACTCGGGCAGCGGGTGGGCGACGCCGTCCTCGTCGTAGACGATGGGGAAGGGCTCGCCCCAGTAGCGCTGGCGGCTGAACAGCCAGTCGCGCAGGCGGTAGTTGACGGTGCCGCGGCCGTGACCGCTGCGTTCCAGCCATTCCGTCATCCGGGCCTTGGCGTCGGTGACGCCCAGCCCATCCAGGGTGATCCGCTCGCTCGCCGAGTTGACCAGCGCGGCCTCGTAGGAGGAGAAGGCGTCGTCCCAGGTGGCGGGGTCGGTGCCGCGGTCGTCGGAGGGCTCGACCACGCAGCGCATGGGCAGTTCGAAGGCGCGGGCGAAGGCGAAGTCGCGGCTGTCGTGGGCGGGGACGGCCATGATGGCCCCGGTGCCGTAGCCCATCAGCACATAGTCGGCGATGAAGACGGGGACCTGCTCGCCGGTGACCGGGTTGGTGGCGAAGACGCCGGTGAAGACGCCGGTCTTGTCCTTGGCCTCGGCCTGGCGCTCCACGTCGGACTTGGCGGCGGCCTGCTTGCGGTAGGCGGTGACGGCGTCGGCGGGGGTGGAGTGGCCGCCGGTCCAGGCGTCGCGGGTGCCGGCGGGCCAGGCCTCGGGGACGACCGGGTGGTCGCCGGAGACCAGCTCGTGCTCGGGCGCCAGCACCATGTAGGTGGCGCCGAACAGGGTGTCCTGCCGGGTGGTGAACACGGTCACGGCACGGTCGTCGTGGCCGGCGACGGGGAAGTCGACGCGGGCGCCCTCGGAGCGGCCGATCCAGTTGCGCTGCTGGAGCTTGATGGCCTCGGGCCAGTCCAGCGCGTCCAGGTCGGTCAGCAGCCGCTCGGCGTAGGCGGTGATCCGCATGTTCCACTGGCGCAACTTGGCCTTGAACACGGGGAAGTTGCCCCGCTCGGAGCGCCCCTCGGCGGTGACCTCCTCGTTCGCCAGGACGGTGCCCAGGCCGGGGCACCAGTTGACGGGGGCGTCGGAGGCGTAGGCCAGGCGGTACTCGCCCAGGATCTCGGCGCGTTCGGCCGCGGTCAGCGCGTCCCAGGTGCCGCCTCCGGGCACAGCGCGCTCACCGCCGGCGAACTGGGCGACCAACTGCGCGATGGGGCGCGCCTTTCCGGCGTCCTCGTCGTACCAGGAGTTGAAGATCTGCAAGAAGATCCACTGGGTCCACTTGTAGTAGTCCGGGTCGATGGTGGCGAACGACCGGCGCTTGTCGTGGCCCAGGCCCAGCCGCCTCAACTGGGCCTTCATGTTCTCCATGTTGGCTTCGGTGGAGGCGCGCGGGTGGGTGCCGGTCTGCACCGCGTACTGCTCCGCGGGCAGGCCGAAGGCGTCAAAGCCCAGGGTGTGCAGGACGTTGTGCCCGGTCATGCGCTGGAAGCGGGCGTAGACGTCGGTGGCGATGTATCCCAGGGGGTGGCCGACGTGCAGTCCCGCGCCCGAGGGGTACGGGAACATGTCCATGATGAACTTCTTGGGCCGGGCGGCGACCTCGGGATCTCCGGCCAGGTCACCGGTGGGGTTGGGCGCCTCGTAGGTGCCGTCGGCGTCCCAGAAGTCCTGCCAGCGTGCCTCGATGTCGGCGGCCATGGCGGCCGTGTAGCGGTGCGGTGCTGCCGACTCGGCAGCAGGGTTCGTCTCGCTCATGATCCTCAAAGCTCCATCGGTCGTCTCCGCCGCGGCCGGGACAGGTCCCCGGGTCCGGTGGTCCCGGGGAGTGTCCGCAAACGAAAAGACCCCTCGCACAGGAGGGGACGCCGCGCCGATTCCGACCGTTCTTCCCGTGTATTCCGGGGCAGTCGGGACTGATCAGCGCGGCCCGCTAAGCAGAAGGCGTACGGCACGCATGGCGCCAGGGTACCGCAGCCACCCTGAGACCCGCGACGCGCTTCCGCCCGGCGGCCATACAGCGAGGGCGGCCCACCGGAAAGGGGGCCGCGGGTGGCGAAGCCCCCGCCCGCGGCGAAGACGCGCACATACGACGAGGGCGACCCGATCCGCGCTTCCCGCGGATACAGATCGCCCTCGCACTCGTGGAGCTAAGGAGAATTGAACTCCTGACCTCCTGCATGCCATGCAGGCGCTCTACCAACTGAGCTATAGCCCCATTCCGCCTGGTCTCCCCGGCGGCGACGCCAACATTACACGGTCACCCCCGTGCTCCACCAAATCCTTTCCGGTGGGGCCGGGGTGGGGCCGGAGCGGGTCAGGCGGTGGCGAAGGAGTAGAAGCGTTTGAGGGTGCAGTGCTCGTCGAGAAGGCGTCCGTAGATGGGTTCGCCCTCCAACTCGCGGTAGGTCTCGATGGGGTCGCCTTTTATGATCAGCGCCCGCGCGCACTCCTCGCACCAGTACTGGTACTCGGAGTTGACCGGCTCCATGTCGCGGACGATGGGGGTGCCCCGGCGGCACCAGTCGCACTTCCGTCTGTGTGCGCCCATGGCTCAGCTCCAGGTGTGGCCGCAGGCCGTGCACACGTAGGAGACGCCGCCGTTGTCACCCAGCATCTGCGCCACATGGCCGGAGCCGCAGGACGGGCAGCTCAGGGTGGTCTCGCGCGGGGTGCGGGGTGTGCCGGGGACGGGCGGTTCGGCGGCGGGTGGGCGGGGGGCGGTTGTCGGTCTGTGCAGCACGTCGGGGAGGTGCCCGTCCTCCGCGATGATGCTGTCCGGCATCGTCTCTCCCTCCCGCCGGGCCTTCCGGTGCCTGGACTCGGCCCCCGACCGGTCGTCCGATTCTGCCATGGCCGCGCGTCCGGGGCAGCGGCGCCGACGTTCCCTTCCCGCCATCCGCGATCCTCGGGCGACGGACACCGGGACCGGGCGTCCGGAAGCCGAACTCCCGCCCGGCACCCGCGACTTGGGCAGCGCCCGGATCTGACGGCGCGCCACCGGAAAGGGGGGCCGCGGGTGGCGAAGCCCTCGCCCGCGGCGAAGCCGCGCACATACGACGAGGGCGACCCGACCCGCGCTTCCCGCGGATACAGATCGCCCTCGCACTCGTGGAGCTAAGGAGAATTGAACTCCTGACCTCCTGCATGCCATGCAGGCGCTCTACCAACTGAGCTATAGCCCCTCGTGCCACGCGACCGGAGCCGCCTGGTGTTCCGTCCCGCTCGGCGGGGCGAACAAGAGGAACTTTAGCCTGCGCGCTGCCGGAAAGTGAAATCCTGGACGGCCGGGGATCGCTGCTGCTCAGACGTCGTCGCCGAGGACCGGTTCCGGCAGGGTGCCCGCGTTGTGTTCGAGCAGGCGCCAGCCTCGGGCGCCCTGGCCGAGGACGGACCAGCAGCAGTTGGAGAGGCCGCCGAGGCTCTCCCAGTGCCGGGCGTCGAGGCCGAGCAGCCGCCCGATGGTGGTGCGGATGGTGCCGCCGTGGCTGACCACGACGAGGGTGCCGTCCTCGGGGAGCTTCTCGGTGTGCCGCAGGACCACGGGCGCGGCCCGGTCGGCGACCTCGGACTCCAGCTCGCCGCCGCCCCGGCGGACCGGTTCGCCGCGCTTCCAGGCCGTGTACTCCTCGCCGTGCAGCGTGATGATCTCTTCGTGGGTGAGGCCCTGCCAGACTCCGGCGTAGGTCTCCCGCAGGGCCTCGTCGTGGGTGATGTGCAGGCCGGTGACGGCGGCGAGTTCGGCGGCGGTGGCGGCGGCCCGGCCCAGGTCGGAGGCGATGATCGCGTCCGGTTTCAGGGAGGCGAGCAGCCGGGCGGCGCGTCGGGCCTGGCCGAGTCCGGCCTCGGTGAGCGGGATGTCGGTGGAGCCCTGGAAGCGGCGCTCCAGATTCCAGAGGGTCTGCCCGTGGCGCCAGAGGATGATGCGACGGCCGCGGTGGCCGTTCAACGCAGCTCTCCGCCCAGCTCGCGCAGGTCCCCGGCCTCCTCTGCGGCCTGCCGGCGCTGCTCGTGCTCGGCGCTCTTGCCGCGGGTCGCCAGGGCGTCGGCGGGCAGCTCCAGCTCGGGGCAGTCCTTCCAGAGGCGCTCCAGCGCGTAGAAGACGCGCTCCTCGCTGTGCTGGACGTGGACCACGATGTCGACGTAGTCGAGCAGGACCCAGCGGGCCTCGCGGTCGCCCTCGCGGCGTACCGGCTTGACGCCGAGGTCCTTGGTCAGCCGCTCCTCGATCTCGTCGACGATGGACTTGACCTGCCGGTCGTTGGGGGCGGAGGCCAGCAGGAAGGCGTCGGTGATGGAGAGTACGTCGCTGACGTCGTAGGCGATGATGTCGTGCGCGAGCCGGTCGGCGGCGGCCTGGGCGGCGGCGTTGACGAGCTCGATGGAACGGTCCGTTGCGGTCACTGGGCGGCTTTCGGTCGGAAGGGGCGGGCGCGCGGCCGAGCGGCGGCCGCGCGGATGGTGCCTCCCAGGGTCTCACGGACCGCCGACGGCCCCGGACGGGTTTTCCACCGGTGCGCCCGCCCCGGCTCCGGGGCGGGCGCGCGGCTGCCGTACTACTGTCCGCCGCCGCGGTGGAAGTCCTGGCCGAGGACGACGGTGACATCGGCGTTGGACGGGACCTCGCCCTTGCGGACGGACCGGGTGGGCAGGCCGAGGGTCTTGGCGACCTCCGCCGCGTCCTCCTTGTGCCCGGCGTCGGCGTAGCGGACCTCGGAGGCGGCGCGGGGCGCGTCGGCGGATCCGCCCTTCACATAGCTGTAGCCGCCGTTGAGGAGTTCGACCCGGGCGTCGTTCGGGGCGGTCTTGGTGCCGGCGGCGTTCTGGACGGAGACGCGGAGGGCGGAGCCCTTCTCGGGTGCCTTGAGGGTGCCGCCGAGGAGGTCCTTGACGACGCTGTCGGTGGCCTGCCGGCTGAGGGTGCCGCCGGGTTGCACGGGCAGCATCGCGGTCTTGTAGTCGCCGCCCTTGGCGAGGTCGGAGAGCTTGGCCAGGAAGGCGCCCAAGTCCTTCTCGGTGAGCGGCGGTTCGAGGATCTGGGCGAGGGACTGCACGGTGACGGTGGCGCCGTGCGCGTCGGAGGGCATCTTGCGCAGGACGGCCTGCATCACCTGCCCGAAACGGGCGAGTTGGGCGTTGGGGGACTCGCCCCGGGCCCGGTAGGTGGCGTAGGCGACGGCCATCCGGCCGCTGAGGGTCTGCTCCTTGCCCTTCTTCACCAGGGCCGATCCGCCCTTCTTCTTGGCGGCCGGGTCGGGTACGTCGGTGTCGGTGTCGACGTCGACGTTGCCGAGGAGCTGGACCAGGTTCTCCAGGAAGGGGGTGTCGAGGCGCCAGGTGCCCTGGATGTCGGTGCCGAGGAGGGTGTCCAGGGACTGCCGGGTGCCGGAGGTGCCGTCGTCGGCGACGGACTTGCCGAGGGTGGTGTCGCCGCCGTCGTCGTCGGTGAGGGAGAGGGAGTTGGGCAGCAGTACGGTGCTGCCCTTCTTGGTGGTGGTGTTGTCGACCAGGAGGGCGGTGGAGGTGCCGCCGCGGGTGTTGTGCAGATGGACGACGATCACGTCGCGGTTCTGCGGTCCGGTGGCCTCCGCGGAGCCGGCGCCGCCGCCCTGGCCGAGGCCGGGGAGCTTGCCGGTGTACCAGAGGTAGCCGGCGCCGCCGGTGAGGCAGAGGGCGAGGACGACCACCATGGCGATCAGGCGGCTGCGGCCGCGGCGGCGGGCCTCCTCGCGGCGCTCGGTGCGGCTCTCGGTGAACTGGAGCCAGTCGATGACGTCCTCGGAGTCCTCGTCGGGCTCCTCCACGAAGGCGAACTGCTCGGTGCGGTAGCCGGGTTCACCTCCGTCACCGGGGACGGGGCTGTACTGCTGCGGTATGTGCGCGGTCTGCTCAGCGGTGGGGGGACCGCCCCCATAGGCGGCCTGCTGCCCGGTGCCGGCGGCCGGGCCGTACGGGTCGTAGGGCGCGGGGCCGGGCGGTACGGGCGGCTGCTGCCCGGTGTCGTGGCCGCCGCCGTACGGATCGCCCGGGTACCCGGAATCGGGGTAAGTGGCGTCCGGATACGGGGAGTTGGGGTGATGACCGCCCGAGTACCGCCCGGCTTGGCGGTTGTCCGGGTACTGCCCGCCCTGGTGACTGCCCTGGTATCGGTCGCCGTACGGAGGGTTCGGCTGGGGGTTCGGCGGCGGGTTCGGCTGGGGCGGGTTGCCGTAGGGGTCCTGGTGGGCGCGGGTGCCCCGGTACGGGTCGTGGCCGTACTGGTCCTGGCCGCCGTGGTGGGGGCCGTAGTCCTGCTGGGGCTGCTGCTGTCTGGGGGGTGCCTGCCGGTACACGGGCTGGCCGTACTCGTCGTAGCCGACCAGTTCGTACTGTTCGGCCGGGTACCCGCCGTATCCGTCGTATCGGTCGTTCACAGGGTGCCCCTCCCGGCTCAGATGCCGCGGTACAGGTTGCGCTTTGCGATGTAGCGCACGACACCGTCCGGCACCAGATACCAGACCGGTTCGCCCGCAGCTACCCTCGCCCGGCAGTCCGTGGACGAGATGGCGAGGGCCGGGACTTCGACCAGTGAGACGCCGCCCTCGGGAAGACCCGGGTCGGCGAGCGGGTGGCCGGGGCGGGTGACGCCGATGAAGTGGGCGAGGCCGAAGAGTTCGTCGGTGTCGCGCCAGGTCAGGATCTGGCCGAGGGCGTCGGCGCCGGTGATGAAGAAGAGGTCGGTGTCCGGATTGAGCGCTTTGAGGTCGCGCAGGGTGTCCGTGGTGTAGGTGGGTCCGCCGCGGTCGATGTCGATACGGCTGACGGAGAACTGCGGGTTCTCCACGGTGGCGACGACCGTCATCAGATAGCGGTCCTCGGCCGGGGAGACCTCCTTGTGGCTCTTCTGCCAGGGCTGCCCGGTGGGGACGAACACCACCTCGTCGAGCGCGAAAAGCGAGGCCACCTCACTGGCCGCCACCAGGTGCCCGTGGTGGATCGGGTCGAACGTTCCGCCCATCACGCCGAGACGGCGCCTGCCCGTGTGCACCGGGCCGGTAGGCATGTCCTGCTCTCCCATGCGTGCAGACCCTACCGGCCCGGCGCGGCGCCCTGGGCGGGCAGGGCCCGCGGGATCCGGGAGCGGGCTCAGCGGTCGCGGTTGAAACGGGTGGTGATCCACAGCAGCAGAAGCAGGGCGAACAGGGCGCCGCCGCCGGTGAGGTAGGGGCTCAGGCTTTCGTGGTTGCCGCCGCCCTCGGTGCCTTCGGAGGCGAGAGTGGCGAGCTGGGCAGCGGTGCTGTGGAGGCTCATCGTCGGCAGGACCTATCCGGTGGTGGGGTCGGGCGGAGGATTTTCCGGCCCATCGTATGCGGGGGCCCTGCGGCGGTTCACCCCGACTCGGTTGTCGTGCCCCGGCGTTCGGCCTCGGCGCCGTCGGCTTCGCGGGCGCCGGAGGCAGGGTCGGAGGCGGGGCCCGCGGCGGGATCCGCGTCACCGTCGCCGCGGTAGCCGCGCAGCAGGAACCAGGCGAGCAGTGCGGCGCCGACGATCGCCACCACCAGCACGGTGCGCAGCAGGGTGCCCGCGCCGTGCTCCTGGGCCGCCGGTGCGGAGCCGGCCAGAACGGCGGTGGCCGCGATGAGTGGCGCCATGGGGTGCTCCTCGGACTTCGTTCGTCCCGCCGGCCGCGGGGGCGCCGACCGGTCGGGCTGCCGGGCAACGGTAACTCCGCGCGGGGGTCGCCCTGTGAGTCGGGGGCGCCGGGACTCGGGGACCGTGCCGGATTCACCGGGCACCGCCTAGGCTGGACGGTGCCCGAGGGGTCCGGATACCGGCCGGGCCTCGTACCGGGGCGGAGCTGCGAGAGGTGCGGGGGGCGTCATGAGCGAGTCCGACGGCGGTAAGAGCGAGTTCGACGGTAGGAGCGAGGGCACGGAACGGGTGCCGGGGCGGCGGCGTACGCGCTTCCCGGGTATCTCCTCGCGGGCGTACGAGCATCCGGCGGACCGTTCGGCGCTGGTGGCGCTGCGGCGGCTGAGCGGGTTCGACACGGTCTTCAAGGCGCTGAGCGGTCTGCTGCCGGAGCGCAGTCTGCGGCTGCTCTTCCTCTCGGACTCGGTGCGCGTCTCGGACCAGCAGTTCCCGCATCTGCACGAGATGCTGCGGGACGCCTGCCACATCCTGGACCTGGAGCGGGTCCCGCCGATGTATGTGAACCAGGACCCGCAGCCGAACGCGATGTGCATCGGCCTGGACGAGCCGATCATCGTGGTCACCACGGGCCTGGTGGAGCTGCTCGACGAGGAGGAGATGCGGGCGGTCATCGGCCACGAGACCGGCCACGCGCTGTCCGGGCACGCGGTCTACCGCACCATCCTGCTGTTCCTGACGAGTCTGGCGACGCGGGTGGCGTGGATCCCGCTGGGCAATATGGCGGTGCTGGCGATCGTGACGGCGCTGCGGGAGTGGTTCCGCAAGTCGGAGCTGTCCGCGGACCGGGCGGGGCTGCTGGCCGGGCAGGACCTCCAGGCGTCGATGCGGGGCCTGATGAAGCTCGCGGGCGGCAACCATCTGCACGAGATGAACGTGGACGCCTTCCTGGAGCAGGCCGACGAGTACGAGGCCGCCGGCGATCTGCGGGACTCCGTGCTGAAGATCCTCAACGTGCTGCCGCGTACGCATCCGTTCGCCACGGTGCGCGCCGCCGAGCTGCGGAAGTGGGGCACCTCGCGGGAGTTCCAGCGGATCATGGAGGGCCACTACCCGCGGCGCGACGAGGACAAGGAGACACCGGTCGGCGAGTCCTTCCGGCAGTCCGCCGCGGCGTACGCGAGCGATGTGCGCAGCTCCAAGGACCCGCTGATGAAGCTGGTGTCGGATCTGGCGGGCGGCGCGGGCGATCTGGGCGGCAAGGTCCGGGACCGCTTCACCGGGGGCCGCGGGCGCCCCGGGCCGGACGACGGCCCCGAGGACGCACCCGGCGGGCGCGGGGAGCCGGGGCCGGAAGCGGGCTGAGCACACCCGGCGCTCAGTCGCCGGGGACGGCGGGCTGGGCGCGGAGGGCGAGGGAGCCGCACAGCTCGGCGGCGCCGCCGGTCGCGTACGGGTCGGTGGCGGTGGAGGGGCCGCCGGGCTTGGCCTTCTCCCCGGCGAGCAGCGGCCGGAGGGCGTCCGCCGAGTCCACCGAGCAGGACAGCGGGCCCGCCTGCACGGTGGCGGAGACCAACTCGGCCCGGTGCAGCCGCAGATCGTCCGGGTCGAAGCGGAAGACCATCTCGCGCCGCACCGTGAGCAGGGACACCCGGCCCTCGCCGTGGGCGGGCCGCAGCGCGTAGACGAAGGTGTGGTCGGAGGAGACCTCCAGGAGCCGGGTCCGGGTCTCGCGGAGGCGGATGGTGCCGCGGACGCGGATGCCGTCCCCGGTGAGGACGGCGGTGGCCCGGTCTACGCGGGTGAGCCAGCCGGTGGGGGCGTGCCGTCCGTCGGCGGCCGGGTGCCGGAAGCTGTGGTCGAACTGGGTGTGCTGCTGCGGGTCGATCAGCGCCCGTACCGGCTGCACCGTGGTGCCGCCGACGACCTGCGAGTCCAGGGAGGACTCGTAGAGGTAGTCCTTGGTGATGGTGGCGGCGGCGGTGACCTGGCTGTCGGTGAAGTGGTCGGTGCGGTGGCGGGCGGGCGGGGTGATGCCGGCGGCGCCGGAGGCGAAGCGGGCGGCGGGGCTGCGGCGGTAGAGGTCGGCGGCCCGGTCGGCGCCGGGCACCGCTCGGGGCGGGGCCAGGGGTATGACCGTCATCCGCAGCGGCTCCACGCGGTCCGCGAGCGGCGGCTGGTAGGGGCGGTTGACGCCCATGTAGACGGCGGTGCCGAAGGCCGCGGCGATCAGCACCACCAGGATCAGGGCCTGCCAGGAGAAGCCGCGGCGCGGGCTGCGGGGCCGGACCGCGGGCGCGTGGTCGGTGACCCGCTCCTGCGCGGAGGACTCCTGGAGGTGGGCGGCACGGACGAACGACTCGTCGAACACCACTGGTCCGTATTCGTCCTCACCTCCGCCGGACGCGCCCTCGGGGCCGTCCGGCGGGTCCCCTGGCCCACCCATGCCTTCAGGGTAGGTGCCCTTGCCGCCGGGTGAACGCGCGGTGTCCGCCAAATCGCGCTCCGGCGCCCGCGTCGGGTAGGGGCCGGGCCGGGGCCGAACGGGAGCCGCTCCGGGGTCAGTTCACGCCGGGGGCGGCGGAGACCGGCGGGCGGGTGGGGTCGGCGGCGGGCGGTGAACCGGGGCTGGTGCGTTCCACCTCGGTGCTGGCGGGCGGTGGGACCTGGTCCTGTCGGCCGCCGGAGGAGGCGCCGCGGTAGACGGCGGCGAAGGCGAGGGCGACCATGCCGACGCCCATCACCAGCGCCAGCAGCCAGGCCACCGGCCGGTGCCAGCGGGAGGGCCCGCCGTGCCCGTACCCCTCGGGCAGCAGGTCGTCCTCGTCGTAGGCGCCGTCCAGGGGCCGGCCGTCGGGGCCGAGCGGTGGGTACGGGTCGTCTTCGAGGCCGCTGCCGTGGGAGCGGGAGCGGTGCGCCTCGGCCTCGGCGCGGGCCTCCGCCGCGGCGAGCAGCCGCTCGACGGCGCTGGGCTCATGGAAGGCGGCGGCCCGTACGAAGTCCTCGTCGAAGACCACGGTGGCGAACTCCTCGTCCGCCATCCCGTGGTCGTCATCGGGCTCCCGGCCGTCCGCAGACGGCGTGCCCCCCACGTCCTCCGGCACGGGACCCAGAGTAGACCTGACGGGTCATTCTGGACAGACGGTCCGCCCATCCTCCCGACTGGCGAGACGGCGGCCGGACCACGGGCGGGCCGTCCGGTCAGCCGCGGATGTGGCCGTCGCCGGTGACGATGTACTTGGTGCTGGTCAGCTCGGTGAGGCCCATGGGGCCGCGGGCGTGCAGCTTCTGGGTGGAGATGCCGATCTCCGCGCCGAAGCCGAACTGGCCGCCGTCGGTGAAGCGGGTGGAGGCGTTGACGGCGACGGTGGTGGAGTCGACCAGGCGGGTGAAGCGGCGGGCGGCCTGCTGCGAGGTGGTGACGATGGCCTCGGTGTGGCCGGACGACCAGAGCCGGATGTGCTCGACGGCCTTGTCCAGGGAGTCGACCACGGCGGCGGCGATGTCGTAGGAGAGGTACTCGGTCTCCCAGTCCTCCGCGGTGGCCTCGACGACGGTGGCCTTCGCCCCCTGGGCGAGGTCGAGGATGCGCCGGTCGCCGTGGACGGTGACGCCGGCCTCGGCGAGGGCGTCCAGGGCGCGCGGTACGAAGGCGTCCGCGATGTCGCGGTGGACGAGGAGGGTCTCGGCGGCGTTGCAGACGCTGGGCCGCTGCGCCTTGGAGTTGAGGAGGATGGCCACGGCGGTGTCGAGGTCGGCCTCGGCGTCCACATAGACATGGCAGTTGCCGGTGCCGGTCTCGATGACGGGGACGGTGGACTCCTCTACGACGGCGCGGATCAGAGCGGCGCCGCCGCGCGGGATGAGCACGTCGACCAGGCCGCGGGCGCGCATCAGATCGCGCACCGGCTCCCTGCCCTCCCCCGGCACCGCCTGCACGGCGTCCGCGGGCAGCCCGGCGCCTCCGACGGCGTCCCGCAGCACCCGTACCAGTGCCGTGTTGGACTCCAGCGCGGAGGAGGAGCCGCGGAGCAGGACGGCGTTGCCGGACTTGAGGCAGAGGGCGGCGGCGTCCACGGTGACGTTGGGCCGGGCCTCGTAGATGATGCCGACGACGCCGAGGGGGACGCGGACCTGCCGGAGGTCGATGCCGTTGGGCAGGGTGGAGCCGCGGACGACCTCGCCGACCGGGTCGGGCAGCGCGGCCACGTCGCGGACGTCGGAGGCGATGGCGCGGATCCGCTCGGGGGTGAGGGTGAGCCGGTCGATGATGGCGTCCGGGGTGCCGGCCTGCCGCGCCCTGGCGATGTCGAGCTGGTTGGCCTCGACGATCTCGCCGGTGCGGACCTCCAGCGCGTCCGCGACGGCGAGCAGTACGTCGTCCTTGGTGGCGCGGGGCAGCGGGGCGATCTCCGCGGCGGCGGCCTGCGACCGGTAGGCGGCCTGCGCGACGGGCGACATCTTGGCGTAGGGCGAGCCGGGGGTGGTGTCGGAGAGCGGCGTCATGCCGGGAAGGGTAGTCCGCGGCCCGGAGCGCGTCCGGCCACGTCCCACACCGCGAGACGGCCTGGCCGGCGGGCGGGCGCGGTCCGCCGGGGCCGGTCAGTGCCGGTCGACGCCGGTCAGAACGCCGGTCAGAAAGGGCGGACGCCGAGCGGGCCGACGGGGGCCGCGGGTCCGGCCGGGCCGGGCACCGGGGCCTCGCTGAGCCGCTGGTGGTAGGTGTCCCGGTCGATGACCTCCAGGCCGACGGTCTCCCAGGGCGGGAGCCGGGCGCTGCGCCGGTGCTCGCCCCAGAGCCGCAGCGCCACGGCGGCCGCGTCGTGCAGGTCGCGGGCCTCTTCCCAGTAGCGGATCTCGGCGTGGTCGGCGGCGTAGCGGCTGGTGAGGAGGAAGGGGTGGTCGCGGGCGAGCTGTTCCAGGCCGCGGCGGACCTCGTCGAGGGGGCTGCTGCGGCCGGCGACGCTCAGCGTCACATGCCACAGCCGGGGCGCCTCGGTGGGACCGGTGGTGCCGGGTGCGGCGGCGGGCGCGAGGTCGGTGGGGACGGCGCGCAGGGGCGGACCGCCCTCACGTCGGGATGCCGGCCTCGGGCGTACACGTGTCACTGCTGCCTCCTTCGCACCACGTGGTCCGTCGGCGCCCCGCGGGCGCCGGCGCCTTGTGACGGGTACTTCAGCAAGTGGAGCAGCCCGCGGCCCGCCGTGGGGCGGTTTTACGGAAGGTGCACTGGTTTACGGACGGTGCGCCGGCGCCGACCGGAGTCCGAGGCTCCGCACGGAGTCGGCCGCCCGGAACCCGACTCCCGTTCCCCGTACGGGAGTTGGGGTTCCGCCCCGGCTGCTCACTGCTCCAGCACCACCAGGTCGTCGCGGTGGATCACCTCGCGCTCGTAGGCGGGGCCGAGCTCGCGGGCGAGTTCGCGGGTGGAGCGGCCGAGGAGCTGCGGGAGTTCCTTGGCGTCGAAGGAGACCAGGCCGCGGGCGACGGCGCGGCCCTCGGTGTCGCGCAGTTCGACCGGGTCACCGGCGGCGAACTCGCCCTCCACGGAGGCGATTCCGGCGGGCAGCAGCGATTTGCGGCCCTCGACCACGGCCCGTACCGCGCCCTCGTCCAGGGTGAGGGCGCCCTGTGGGGTGGAGGCGTGCTGGAGCCAGAGGAGGCGGTGGGCGCTGCGGCGTCCGGTGGGGTGGAAGTAGGTGCCGGTGTCGCGTCCGGCGAGGGCGTCGGCGGCGCGGCTGGCGGAGGTGAGGACGACGGGGATGCCGGCGGCGGCGGCGATCCGGGCGGCCTCCACCTTGGTGACCATACCGCCGGTGCCGACGCCCGCCCGGCCCGCGCTGCCGATGTCCACCCGGTCGAGGTCGGCGGGGCTGTGGACCTCGGTGATGCGGCTGGTGCCGGGGCGTGCCGGGTCCCCGTCGTAGACGCCGTCCACGTCGGAGAGGAGGACCAGGAGGTCGGCGCGGACGAGGTGGGCGACGAGGGCGGCGAGGCGGTCGTTGTCGCCGAAGCGGATCTCGTCGGTGGCGACGGTGTCGTTCTCGTTGACGATCGGCAGGGCGCCCATGGCGAGGAGCTTGTCCAGGGTGCGGGAGGCGTTGCGGTGGTGGGCGCGGCGGCTGGTGTCGTCGGTGGTGAGCAGGACCTGGCCGACGCGGGTGCCGTAGCGGGCGAAGGAGGCGGTGTACCGGGCGACGAGGAGGCCCTGGCCGACGCTGGCGGCGGCCTGCTGCCGGGCGAGGTCGGTGGGGCGGCGGCGCAGGCCGAGAGGGGCGAGGCCGGCGGCGATGGCGCCGGAGGAGACCAGGACGATCTCGCGCTCGCCCTTTCCGCGCCCGGCGGCGAGGACGTCCACGAGGGCGTCGACCCGGTCGGCGTCGAGGCCGCCCTCGGCGGTGGTGAGGGAGGAGGAGCCGACCTTGACCACGACGCGGCGGGCCTCGGCGACCTCGGCACGCGGCGCCCGCTGACCCGCCGTCATCAACCGATCTGACCGCTTTGCGTCACTTTCCGCGGGCACGAACGTCTCCAATTCTGTGCTGGATACAACCCATCGACCTCTCCCGTCGTCAGCAATCTACGGGAGGACCACTACGGACCGCCGCCGCGTTTCAGTCGGTGGACCGAACCGGGGGAAAGGCGTCGAAAGGGGGTGGCCCACCGCGCCCGTGGGCCTGCGGTGACCGCGTGGAGCCATGGTGACCACCGGTAGAAGTTGAAGATTAAGTAAAGCTAAGGTTGTGACATGACAACGAGGGGACCGGGCGCGAAGCGCGTCCTCCTGCGCTCAGGCAAGAGCCCGTTCACCGCACTCTCGGTGGAGGACGCGCTGCACAGGGACGTCATCGCCACCAACGCCGGGAACCTGATTTTCAGCGACGCCTCGCACAAGATCCTCACCGTGCCCGGCACCGAGGTCGTCTCCAACGGCATCCGGTCCCGGCTGGCCCAGGCGGAACGCATCAACGAGGAGTACGACGCCTTCGTCATCCCCCTCGCCAACGCCTTCCGCCCCTCCTTCGAGGCCTCCCTGAAGCGGCTCACCCGGCTCATCGGCCGACTGCGGATACCGGTGGTGGTGCTCGGGGTGGGCGCCCAGACCGGGGTGGGCTACAACCCGGCGCGGCTGGCCCGAATAGAGCCCTCCGTAAGGGAGTTCGTGTCCGCGGTGCTCGACCGCAGCGCCACCATCGGGGTGCGCGGCGAGTTCACCGAGCGGTATCTGAAGGACATGGGCTTCCGCGATGTCGAGGTCATCGGCTGCCCCTCGCTCTTCATGAACGGCGACGCCCTGCGCATCGACCACGGCGGCGAGCTGGACCGGGACGCGCGGATCGCCGTCAACGGCTCGCACAGCGCCTTCAAGAGCAGCGCCCTGCCCGACATCGTCCGGGCCACCTACGCGCGTTACCCCGACCTCACCTTCATCGGGCAGAACATCGGCGAGGCCAGACAGCTCCACTGGCGGGACATGTCCGACCCGAACAGCGCCCTCGGCTCCATCCCGACCCACCCCGACCACCCCCTCTACCGGGACGGCCGGGTCCGCGTCTACCTCGACCCGGCGACCTGGATCGGTGAACTGGGCTCCTACGACTTCTCGTTCGGCTCCCGCATCCACGGCAATATCGCCGCCCTGCTCGCCGGAGTGCCCGCCACCGTCCTCTGCGGCGACTCCCGCACCCTGGAGCTGGCCCGCTACTTCGAGATCCCGCACCGCAAACTCTCCGCCGCCACCGCGGAACTCGACCCGGCGGAGCTGTACGAGCAGGCCGACTTCGGCGCGTTCAACCGCAACCACAAGGAGCGCTTCGACCGCTTCACCGGCTTCCTGGACCGCAACGGGCTGCACAACACCTTCACCCACGGCGACTCGGGCGCCGCCTACGAGGAGCGCATGGCCGGGCTCACACTGCCGCCCGCGGTGCGCCCCTGGACCGAGACCGAGGTGGGCGGCGTCAGCGAACGCATCAACCACCTCCAGTCCCGGCTGGAAGAGCTGACCGCCCGCAACGACCAGCTCGAACAGCGCCTGGCCAAGGCCGTGAAGGCGGCCAGGGCGGCCCGGCCGGCCGCCGTGGTGCGGGTGCCCGCCCGGGTCGCGGAGACCGATGTCTACCGCAAGGCCCGCCGGGTCGTCGGCCGGCAGTTGCGCCGCGCCCTGCAACCCCGGCCCGCGGGCGCCCCGGTGAGGCCGCTGCGCGAGCGCTTCTCCGAGAACTGAGCATTCCGGGCCCAACAGGCCCATACCTCACACCCGGACCCCGCGGCCATAACCCGGCCGCGGGGTCCCGCGTTGACCAGGGTGTAGCCCCCAGTTCAACGGATGGCTATGTTCCGCATAAAGTGCCCGCACGCACTCACGCGCATCCCTGGAGTCCACCCTCTATGTCGACCACGAGTCGCCTAGGCCAACTGGCCCGGGTGCAACTACTCACACCCGTACTGCTGTTGGCGTCCTACGCCGCCCAGCTCGCCGGCGTCCTCACGGCGCACGCCGGGCTGCTGGCCGCGGGCACCGCCAGCGGGCTGATCGCGGAAGGGATCCTGCACCGCTGGCAGCGGCCCCTGCTGTCGGCCCTGGGGAAGGTGCGCGCCGACGCCACCCTCCGCCAGGTGCTGCGCGACTTCCTCCTGGTGACCGGCCTGCTGATGCTCCAGCCCGGCGACGAGCTCGAACTGCCGCCGGTGGCAGGGCTGTTGTGCTACTACGCCCTGCACCTGGCCTGCCACG
This sequence comes from Streptomyces sp. NPDC058045, assembly GCF_042885635.1. Taxonomy (NCBI): domain Bacteria; kingdom Bacillati; phylum Actinomycetota; class Actinomycetes; order Kitasatosporales; family Streptomycetaceae; genus Streptomyces; species Streptomyces sp. NPDC058045. The sequence continues at coordinate 259,274 of NZ_JBHVRR010000002.1, forward strand.
CCGCCGCCATCCTGGTACGCCGCACCCGCACCCTGCCGTTCGTCACCCGCAACATCGACGCGGACGCGCTGCGCCTCTCCCCCGCCCCGCCCTCACTGCTGCTGCGCCGGCCCGGTCAGCGGGTACTGCTCTTCGGCCTGCCCGCCACCACCGGACTGCTGCTCAACGCCGCCACCGGCCGCACCGATTGGGCCGAGGCCGGGGTCGCGGTCTCCGTCGCACTGGCCGCGGGCGGTCTCGTCATGCTGCTGGTACGGCTGCTCCCGGGGCGCCGTCCGCTCGGCGAGGAGGCCGCACTGCGGTGGCTGGACTCCTGGCTGGAGCACTACCGGCCCACCGTCGGCATGTACTTCTCCGGCGGCACCTCCTCCGCCTACCAGGCCAATATGTGGCTGGGGCCGCTGGCCGAGATGGAGGGGCGGCCGCTGATCGTGCTGCGTGAGCGCTTCATGGTGCAGAAGATCGCCGCCACCGACATCCCGGTGCTCTGCCTGCCCAAAGTGGCGCATCTGATGCGGCTGGAGCACAGCGCGCTGAAGGTCCTCATCCACCCGGCGAACTCCGGCAAGACCTCCCAGATCCTGCGCATCCCCACCATGAAGCACGCCTTCGTCAACCACGGCGAGAGCGACAAGCTGTCCTCCTGCAACCCGTACGCCAAGGCCTACGACGAGGTGTGGGTCGCCGGTCCCGCCGCCCGGGAGCGGTACGCGCTGGCCGATGTCGGCGTCGACGACCGGGACGTGGTGGAGATCGGCCGCCCCCAACTGGACACCATCCGCCCCTACGCGGGCCCCCCGGCCGAAGGCGCCCCGCTCACCGTGGTCTACGCCCCCACCTGGGAGGGCTGGGACGGCAATCCGGGCAACACCTCGATCGTGCTCGCCGGCGAGCACCTGGTACGGGCGCTGCTCGCCGAGCCGGGGGTGCGGCTGCTGTACAAGCCGCACCCGATGACCGGCTCGGTGGATCCGCGGGCGGGCGCCGCCGACGCCCGTATCCAGGCCATGATCCGGGCCGCCCAGAGTGGCCAGGACCACCGCCCCTCCTCCGCCGTGGCGGCCGAACTCGCCCGCCGTACCGAGGAGTTGGACCGCCTGACCGCGGCCGGGTTCCGGTCCGCCGCGGACGACGCGGAGCGGATGCTGCGGCAGGGCACCCCCGAGCCGGGGCGGGCCGCCGCCGTCGAGGCCGCCACCGTCGCCTGGCAGGACGCCTACTGGGCCTCGCTGCCGCCCACCGCCCACCAGATCATCACCGGCCCCCGGCCCGCCCTGTACTCCTGCTTCGACGTGGCGGACCTGCTGGTGAGCGATGTGTCCAGCGTGGTCTCCGACTACCTCGCCAGCGGCAAGCCGTACGCGGTGGCCAACACCAGCGGGCTGCCGGAGGAGGAGTTCCGCCGGGCCTTCCCCACCACCGCGGCGGCCGCGGTCCTCTCCCCCGAGGCGACCGAGGTGCCCGCGCTGCTGGCGTCGGTACGCGATCCGCGGCTCGATCTGCTCATCGGTGCGCGGGCCGAGCTGAAGCGGCGGCTGCTGGGCCCGGACGAGCCGCCGTCCGTGGTCCGCTTCCGCCGGGCGGCCGAGGCGCTGCGGCTGAAGGCGGTCGCGCACGAGGAGCGGATGGCCGCCCGGGAGGCCGAGGGCCTGGCGGTCCAGAGCGAGGTGGTCTGACCCGTCCCGGACGGTGCGGGGAGCCATGGCTCAGGCCGCGGCGACCGGCGCGGGGCGGCCCTTGCTCTTGCCGGAGCCGCGCAGGATACGGCGGGCCACCCGGCGCATCACCCGCACGGTGCGCGGCTGCGCCCGGCGCGGCACGGTGCCGGTGACCACCGCGGCCTCCCGCACGGTGGGCACATACAGCGAGTCGGGTACGCCGGCCTTGGCGTCGCGGAAGTGCGGGTAGCGCAGATAGACGCGGTCGCCGCGGCCGGCGAGCACCATCTCCGGGGTGTTCTTCTTCTGCACGAAGCGGATCACATCGGCCAGCAGGTCGGGGCGGCCCGCGGCGGCCAGGTGCAGCCGCAGCCGCTCGTTGACCTTCAGCCGGTCCGATACGCCCGGCGTCCAGAACTCGGCGAGCAGCGGCGCGGCCAGCTCCAGCTTGTGCTTGCGGACGGCCTCGTCCTGCTTGAGGAAGGCGGGGCCGAACTGCGGCAGCACCGTGATCACGAAGGGCCGCACCATCAGCAGGTCGCGCCGCTCCCCGGCCGGGACCCTGGCGGCGATCAACTCCATCAGCGCCCGCGCCGATTCAAAGCGCCGGGTGTGGTCCCCGGCCCGGGTGGCGTGCTTGCCGTCCTCGCGGCGCACCAGGTAGTAGCAGACATGGTCCGCGACGACGGAGACACCGTCCGCCCGCAGATAGGCGTCCAGGGTGAAGAGCGCGTCCTCGCCGGTGATCAGCGACTCGTCGAAGCGGATGCCGTGCTGCTCCAACATGCTGCGGCGGAACAGCTTCTGGGCGCTCAGGGTGTACTTGATGTTGGAGGAGAAGACATCGGTACGGTCCAGATTGCGGCCCCACATGGACTTGGGGGCGCCCCGGTTGACGCCGACGACCTTGCCCAGCACCACATCGGTGCCGTTGCGGTCGCCCATCGCGGTCATCCGCTCCAGGGCCTCGGGCCCGAGGTGGTCGTCGGCGTCCAGGAAGAAGACCCAGCGGCCCCGGGCCAGGCCGAGGCCGACATTGCGGGGACCGCTGGGGCCGCCGGAGTTCTGCTGCCGGACGACGCGCATCGGTATCGGGGTGCGGGCGGCGAACTCCTCCAGGTACGCACCGGACCCGTCGGTGGAGCCGTCGTCCACCGCGACGATCTCGATCCGCTCGGCCGCCAGGCTCTGCGCCGCCACCGAGTCCAGGCACTTGGTCAGATACGGCATCGCCTCGTACGCGCCGATCACCACGGTCACATCGGGTTCGCTCACGGCACCTGTCCCCCTCGTTCTCCGGTCGCCTGCAAGACGAGCGAGGGGTGGGCCGCGTTGCCCCCGAATGCCGGATTCGGGCTGTGGGATGTGCCACACACACCGGCCGGGGCGGAAAACACCTGGTCCCGCGACCGGTTGACGGCCGCGGGACCAGGAAGTGCGCAGGAGACGCCGGGCTCAGGTGACGGCGGTGCCGGTCTGGGTGCTCTGCTCGGCGGTGGCCGGGCGCGGGGCGGGCACCTGCTCGGCGGCCGCGAGCTGGCCCTCGTTGCGCGCCTCGGCCTTGGCGGCCAGGGCGTCCACCGCGGAGTTGAAGCGGACCATGGACGCCGGCTCGTCGGGGCCGAGCAGGTACTCCTTCAACTCGGCGCGGGCGGCGGCCAGTTCATCGGCGGCCGGGTCGCGCACCGCGGCCAGCAGCGCGTCCAGTTCACCCGCCCCGTTGGACAGGATGACGGCGGCGCGTACCGCGGTGTTCTGCCGTTTGAACTCCTCGGCGCCCAGCTCGGCCGAGTCGGTCACCGCGTACGGCTTGCCGCTGGCGATGAAGTCGGAGACCACGCTGGAGATGTCGGAGACCATCGCCTCGGACTCGTTGAAGCAGTCGTAGAGCCGGGGCTCGGCGCCCTCGATGACGCGGTGCTCCCAGCTCGGGAAGGAGCGCCAGTAGGCGGCGTTCCACTCCTCGCGCAGCCGTCCCGCCTCGGCCTCGCGCTCCGGGTCGGCCATCCCGTCACGGGAGGCGACCGCCTCGTCGCCCTCCTCGCCGCCGACCGCCAGCTCGTCCAACCGGGCCTCGATACGGGCGAGTTCGGCGCGGGCCGAGTCCTGGGCCGCGGGGTCGGCGGTCCACCGCGGGTCGGCGGCGCGCTGCGCGGCAGCCTGCTCGACCAGGGCGGTGATCTTCAGATGGACGGCCTTGGCGGCGGCGCTGCGGGTGCCGGTGAAGGGGTGCGGCTTGTAGAGGACGCGGACCGCGGGGTCGGCGGCAAGCAGCCGCCGGACGATGTTCTCCCCGGCCAGCAGCAGCGAGGTGTTGCCCGGGTCGTCGTCCCAGCCCTCCCAGGTGGGGGCGTAGAGGACGGTGGGTATGCGGTCCTCGGGGACGGTGCCGGTCCAGGGGGCGATGGGGGCGAGCTGGGGGCGGCCCACCTCGGCTATGTCCTCGTCGCGGACACCGACATCGGCCAGCGCGTACCGGTCCCGCCCGGCCCGGCCCGCGGTCCACACCTCGTCGTAGACCTTGCTGTACGGGTTGACGCTGGCGAGCTTGTCGCTGTCGCCGTGGCCGATGAAGACGTGCTTGATGGTGGGCACCCGCAGCAGGTGGATGTTCTTGCCGACGTTGGCGGCGTAGAGGGCGACGCGCACCGTGGACAGGTCCATGTTCATCAGATGGACGCCGCCGGGCACACAGATCACCGGGACGCCGGTGCGGGCCATCCGCTTGAGGATGACGCGCTCCCGCAGGATCACCAGGGGGCGGGTGTCGAGCTGCTCCATGGTCTCCAGCCACATGTTGAGCTGGTAGGCGGAGTCCCTGGAGCCGGAGAAGTAGAGCACCGTCTCGGGGCGGTACTCGCGCAGCCAGTCGTCGACCCGCTCCAGCACCACCTCGGCGCGCGGCGGGATGCGTCCGCCGCGCACCCAGGGCACCAGCGCCAGCAGATAGCCGAGGCCCAGCACCAGGCTGACCGCGATCCCGGCGAAGCCCCAGACGGTGGCGTCGGTCTCGGCCGCGATCAGCAGCCCGACGACGGCGAAGAGGTCGAGGTGGAGCATCTTCTCGGCGGGCCGCGAGGTGAGGAAGCGCGGCGGGGCGTCCGGGATGCCGACCTTGGAGAGGTCCACATTGCGGGTGGCGACCGGCAGCCGGCGGCGGTTGCGGATCAGGGTGATGATCGCGCCGTGCGGGGCCTGGAACGCGTAGAAGACCAGGAAGCAGGCGATGGCCCCGTAGAAGAGCGGGGTCCTGGAGAGGTCCATCCGGGCCAGCAGCAGGATGAGCAGCAGCTCGCGGATCAGGAAGCGGATGGAGAGACCCGCCCTGACCTTGCCGAGCCGGTTGATCAGATAGCTGCCCCGGTGGTGCAGGAATCTGTCCGCCAGATACGTCGTCGCGGCGGCGACGGCGAAGCCGGCGACGCTCGGCACCAGAGCCGCCACCATGATCCCCGGGTATCCCAGGAGGAGGAGGAACGCGGCGGCCAGCTCGGTGCGACTGCCCACTCGGGCGACGCGGATGGCGGTGGTTATCACAGAGGACCTACTTCTGAGGGTCGTGCCGGTTCTGTGTGGAATGCGTCATTTGCGAAGACCTCGCCTCAATCGACACAGGCCTCTGGCGGCGCCCCCGAGGCGCCCCCAGAGGCCTGTGACCATGACGGCCAATCAGTATTACACGCTCTCCTGACGGTCCAGAACGGACGCCAGCGCCTGCTCGAAGCCGGACGCGGAGCTGGCACCGGCCGTCGGATCGAGCTGCCGTACGTCGATGACATGCCCGGTCAGCTCGGACACCAGGACATCGAGCGAGGCCCGCGCCACCGCCTCCGAGGAGAGCAGACTGCCGGCCGGCTCCTCGCCGAAGGCCTTGGTCCGCATCGGCGTCGCGGTCCGCTCCGGGTTGATGCAGTTGACCCGGATCCCGTCGCCCGCCCACTCGTCGGACAGCGCCTGGGTGAGGTTCACCATGGCGGCCTTGGTGGAGGAGTAGAGGCTGTACTCGGCCCGGCCCCGGGTGTAGCTGGAGGAGGTGTAGAGCAGCAACTGCCCCTTGCTCTCCGCGAGGTACTTGTACGAGGCGCGGGCGATCTGCACCGGCGCCAGGTAGTTGACCTTGAGGGCTTCCTCGATGGTCGCGTTGTCCGTCTCGGCGAGCTTGCCGATGCGCAGCACACCCGCGGTGTTGATGACGTAGTCGACCCGGCCGGTCTCCGCGTACGCCTTCGACAGGGCCGCCTCGACCTCCTCCGGATTCTCCACATGGGTGCCGGTGGTGGAGCGGCCGAGGGCGTAGGACGTGGCGCCGAAGCTCTCCGCGAGATCCGCGATGTCCTTGCCGATGCCGTACGAGCCGCCGAAGACCACCACGGTCTTGCCGGCCAGCAGCTCCCGGTACGCCTCGTCGCCGGCCTGGGCCGGGGCGGCGCTGGACGCGAGCTGGAAGAGCTTGTCCGCGATGAAGACGTCGACCGGCTGGGTCACCTTCATGTTGTACTCGTCGCCCGCGACCACATGGATCGGCACATCCGGCAGGTACTTGAGCACCACCGAACAGTCGTCCGTGGCCTGGAAGTTGGGGTCGCCGGCGGCCACCTCGTAGGCGCGGCGGATGGTGGACAGCTTGAACGCCTGCGGGGTCTGGCCGCGGCGCAGCCGGGAGCGGTCCGGGACGTCGGTGATGAACTCGCCGTCCTCACCGTGGGTGCGGGTCACGATGATGGTGTCCGCGGAGGGGATCGCCACATCGACCGCCTGGTACCGGTCGAGGGCGGCCACGCAGTCGTCTATCACGCGCTGCGACAGCAGCGGGCGCACCGCGTCATGGAAGAGGACATTGCGGTCCTCGCCCTCGGCGAGGCCCTCGCCTAGGGCGCTGATGGCGCGCTCGGTGGTCTCGTTGCGGGTGGAGCCGCCCTCGATGACCCGGCTCACCTTGGTGAACCCGGCCTTCGCCACGATCTTCTCCACGTCCGGCACATAGCCCGGCGCCATCAGCACGATGATGTCGTCGACCGAGTCCGCGTGCTCGAAGGTGGTCAGCGTGTGCTCGATGACGGCCTTGCCGGCGATCTTCAGCAGTTGCTTCGGGATCGACAGACCCACCCGCTGACCGGTACCACCGGCCAGGATCACTGCGGTGGTTCGGGGTGTGGCTATGTGCTCGGACACAGGCTACCTACCTTGGGGCGACTGGGATCTGGCGATGGTCTCACTCACGGTTACCGCCGTGCAAGGTGAGCGGTGGGGCCCCCACAGGTGCGGTCCACCGGTCATTCACCCTGGCAACGCCCGGCGTTGACCGGAGGTGCCCGGCCCCGCTGTGTGACGGACCGCACAGGGGAGGCCCTGTGAGGAATCCGACCCGCTGACTCCGGGTCGACCGGCCGTCACCCGCAGCGGCACCGGCCTGCGGGGCCGCCCTGCCGGCGGACCGGCGGGGCGCCAGAACCCCCGCCGCCCGCCAACAGGGCGCGCACGCTCAGAAGTTGAAGGCGCCGCCCAGCTTGGCGCCGGCCGCGACCGTGCCCAGGGTGCCCGCGCCGAAGGTGAACGAGCCCTTGGGGTTCACCCCGGACGCGGTGGACGGCAGCACCCACACCGAACCGGCCTCCTCGTTCTCCCCCGGAGCGCCCACCACCAGGTCCGCCCTGCCGTCACCGTCGGTGTCGGCCAGCTTCGTCGCCGTACCGAAGGTGTCACCGCTCTCCGCGACGCCGGGGACGCCCGGGGTGTCCTGGCTGAGGACCTGCGAACCGCTGGCGGTCAGGCCGGACTTGGAGCCGCGCAGGGTGACCACCGCACCGGCCTTCTTCTTCCTGTCGAAGGTCTCGTTGCGCACTCCGACCGAGACGTCCGCACGGCCGTCGCCGTCGATGTCGCCCACCGACACCCCGGCGCCGAAGCCGTCCCCGGCCTCGGCGACACCGGGCACGCCCTTGCTGTCCTGGTTGAAGGAGTGCGCCCGGCTCACATCGGGGCCGCCCGCACCGCCCGGCAGGAAGGTGACCATGCCGCCCTTGGCGAGCGGTGTGTCCAGGTCGCTGTCGTAGCCGTCGACGGCCCGGCCCACCACGATGTCGCCGAAGCCGTCCCCGTCCACATCACCGATGTCGAGGTTCTCCCCGCCCTGGAGCCGGCCCCCGTCCGCCTTGGTGACGACCTTGTACGGGGCGGGCCCGGAGCCCTTGGTGCCCTGCCAGTAGGCGACCCGGCGGGCGTCGTACTCGTCGCCGTCGTTCATCGCCGCGGCGATGTCGGTGACCCCGTCGCCGTTGAGGTCGCCCGAGGCCAGGTCAAGGATCCGGCTGTCGAACTCGTCCTTCACCACCCGGGTGCCGGCCGCCTTGCCGTCCCGGCCGAACGGGCCGCTGAGCACCTTCAGATCGTGGGAGCCGGAGACCGTCGCCAGATCCCGGTGCCCGTCCCCGTCGAAGTCCCCGGCGACGACCTTGCCGCCTATCCCCTCGTACGCCTCTGTGCCGGTCAGCAGGGTCGTCGAGGTGGCGAGGCCCTTGGCGCCGCCCCAGATCACGGCCAGCGAACCGGTGTCGGTGCCGACGGTCTCGTCGTTCTCCCCCGCCGAACCCACCACCAGGTCCGCATAGCCGTCCCCGTCCAGGTCCGCCGTGGTGACGGCGCTGCCATAGGCGTCGCCCTGCTCGGCGACGCCCGGCATACCCGGCGCGTTCTGGCTGAAGACCTGCCGGCTCGACTTCTTCAGGCCGTCCGCGGAGCCGTACATCACGGCCACATAGCCCGCCTGCTTCTTACCGTCGACGGTGGCGTCCGGTGCGGCGAAGGCGACGTCCGCGTAGCCGTCACCGTTGAAGTCGTCCTCCAGGGTGCGGCCGGCGGGGCGTTGGGTGTCCGCGGAGGCCGTGGGGGCGGTCGCGGCGAGCGTCACCGCCACCGCCGCGATCAGCCCCAGCCGGCCGGCCCTGGTGCGCGCGTTCATGATCGGTTCCTCCGTCGACGTGGGGGTCATGGTGCGGCGCCCGCGCCCGGAGGACTCCCTCCCGACGACCCGGACGGCGACGGGCCGACCTCAGCCGCCCCGTCTCCCCCTGCCAGACCCCCTGCCGCAACGGATGGTTGCCTCGGTCGGCCCGGAAGATGCCCGTCCGGACGGAATCGTCAGAACGGCTCGAAACCGTCGAACTCCTGCTGTGCCTCGTCCCGTTCGGCCTGCCGGTCGCGACGGCGCTGGGCTGCGGGGCGGGGCGCTTCGAAGCGGTGGTCCTCGCCCCGGCGGCCGAGCATCTCGGCGCCGGCCATGGCGGTGGGCTCCCAGTCGAAGACCACCGCGTTCTCCTCGGGGCCGATGGCGACGCCGTCGCCGTTGCGGGCGCCGGCCCGCATCAACTGGTCCTCCACACCGAGGCGGGCGAGCCGGTCCGCGAGGTAGCCGACGGCCTCGTCGTTGTTGAAGTCGGTCTGGCGCACCCAGCGTTCGGGCTTCTCGCCGCGGACCCGGTACATGCCCTCGTCCTCGCGGGTCACGGTGAAGCCGTCGTCGTCGACCGCCTTGGGGCGGATGACGACCCGGGTCGCCTCCTCCTTCGGCCGCGCCTCACGGGCCCGCGTCACCAACTCGGCCAGCGCGAAGGACAGTTCACGCAGCCCCAGATGGGCGACCGCGGAGGCCTCGAAGACGCGGTAGCCGCGGGACTCCAGGTCGGGGCGGACCAGTTCGGCGAGGTCACGCCCGTCCGGTACGTCGATCTTGTTGAGGACGACCACCCGGGGCCGCCCGTCCAGCCCGCCGTACTGGGCGAGTTCGGCCTCGATGGTGTCGAGGTCGGAGAGCGGGTCCCGGTCCGTTTCCAGCGCCGCGGTGTCCAGGACGTGCACCAGGACGCTGCACCGCTCCACATGCCGCAGGAACTCAAGCCCCAGGCCCTTGCCCTGGCTGGCGCCGGGGATGAGGCCCGGCACATCGGCCACGGTGTAGACGGTGGCGCCCGCGGTGACCACGCCCAGGTTGGGCACCAGCGTGGTGAAGGGGTAGTCCGCGATCTTCGGCTTGGCCGCGGAGAGTACGGAGATCAGCGAGGACTTGCCGGCACTGGGGTAGCCGACGAGCGCCACATCGGCGACCGTCTTCAACTCCAGCACCACGTCCCCGCCCTGCCCGGGCTCGCCGAGGAGGGCGAAGCCGGGGGCCTTGCGGCGGGCGGAGGAGAGCGCCGCGTTGCCGAGGCCGCCGCGTCCGCCCTGCGCGGCCACGAAGGAGGTGCCGTGACCGACCAGGTCGGCCAGCACCTCGCCCTGCTTGTCCAGGACGACGGTGCCGTCGGGGACCGGCAGCACCAGGTCCTGCCCGTCCTTGCCGGCGCGGTTGCCGCCCTCGCCGGGGCGGCCGTTGGTGGCCTTGCGGTGCGGGCTGTGGTGGTAGTCGAGCAGCGTGGTGACGGACTGGTCGACGACGAGGATCACATCGCCGCCGCGTCCGCCGTTGCCGCCGTCCGGCCCGCCGAGCGGCTTGAACTTCTCACGGTGCACGGAGGCACAGCCGTGGCCTCCGTTACCCGCGGCGACGTGGAGTTCGACGCGGTCCACGAAGGTGGTCATGGGGGTGCCTCCAGATACGTACGGAAATTTCGGGGTGCGTGACGCGGTGCCTGTCCGCGTAACGCGCGAAGGGCGGACCCGCTTCCCGGCTCGGGAAGTCGAGGTCCGCCCTCGCGGAAGATCTGTCCTGCGGGGCCTGGGTCAGGCGACCGGGACGATGTTGACGACCTTGCGGCCGCGGCGGGTACCGAACTCCACCGCGCCGGCGTTCAGCGCGAACAGCGTGTCGTCGCCGCCGCGGCCGACGCCCGAGCCCGGGTGGAAGTGGGTGCCGCGCTGACGGACCAGGATCTCACCGGCGTTGACGACCTGACCGCCGAAGCGCTTCACGCCGAGCCGCTGGGCATTGGAGTCACGACCGTTCCGGGTGGACGATGCGCCCTTCTTATGTGCCATCTCTCCTCAGTCCCTTACTTCGCAGCCGTGGGGATCTCAGTGACCTTGATCGCCGTGTACTGCTGGCGGTGGCCCTGACGACGCCGGTAACCGGTCTTGTTCTTGTAGCGCAGAATGTCGATCTTCTGGCCCTTGTGGTGGTCCACGACCTCGGCCTGGACCTTGATCCCGGCCAGCACCCACGGGTCGCTGGTCACGGACTCGCCGTCGACGAGCAGCAGGGTAGAGAGCTCTACCGAGTCGCCCACCTTGGCAGTGGAAAGCTTGTCAACCTCAACGATGTCGCCGACCGCAACCTTGTGCTGGCGACCACCGCTGCGCACGATGGCGTACACGCGGATCTCACTCTCTGTGCTCGAAACGGGACCTCTGATGCCAGCCGCCCACACGTGCCCTGGGGCCCGATGATCCGCGGGGGACGAGCGGCCTCTCCGGACGGAACCCTGGATCCAGGATCCGGACGTCCGACCGGAGGGAGTTGCTCAGAGGGATGGCGTACAAACGCCGACGGCAAGATTACGGGGCCCGGTCCTGGGGGTCAAACCGGGCCCCGTACCACCTCAGACCTCTTCTGCCGGTGCCGTGACGGAGGGCGCCGGGGACTGCTCCGCCGCCGCGGTCTTCTTCGCCGCGGACTTCTTGGCGGTGGTCTTCTTCGCCGTGGCCGTCTTGGCCGCCGTCTTCTTCGCCGCCGTCTTCTTGGCGGCCGTCTTCTTTGCGGCGCCCTCGGTGGCGGCGCCCTCGGTGGCCTTCTTCGCCGTCGCCTTCTTGGCCGCGGTCTTCTTGGCCGCCGCCGTCTTCGACTCGGCCGTCTTCGACTCGGCCGACTTGGCGGTGGCCTTCTTGGTCGCGGCCTTCTTCGCGGTGGCCTTCTTGGCGGTCTTGCGCGCCGTCTTCTTCGCCGACGCGGCCTCCTCCGCCTCGGTGGCGGTCTCCGCGGCTGCCGCCTCCTCGGCGGCCTCCTCGTCGCGGCCCGCCGCCTCGTTGGCCTCGGGCTCGCCGGAGGCCAGCACCACCACGGCGGACTCCTCGGCCGCGGTGGACGCCGTCTCCTTGCGCACCGCACGGCGGCGGGGACGGGCCGGCGCCGCACTCACGGGCTCCGGCTCGACGGCCTCCGTTCCGGCAGTCGCCTCCGCGGCGGCCTCCGGCTGCGGTACGGGCTCGACGGGCACCGTGACCTCGGCGGCCGACTCGTCGGCGGCCTTGGGCGCACCGGCCGGGGCGGACGCCCGCCGGGTGGCACGACGCCGTGAACGGACCGGCGCGGTCTCCTCGACCGGCTCCGCCTGAGCGGCGGGGGCCTCGGGGGCGACCGGGGTCCCGACCTCGGCCACCGGCTCGGCGGGCGCGGTCTCGGCCGGTGCCGCGGGGGCCGGCTCGGACTCCCTTATGCCACCGGCGGCCTTCGGCGCACCGGCCGGCGCGGACGCCCGCCGGGTGGCACGACGCCTCGAACGGCGACCGCCGCCGACCCCGGCCGCGGCCTCCGCCTCGGCGACACTGCCGTACAGCTCCTCGTCCGGCTTGAAGTCGGGCGCGGGGAGGGCGACCGGCGGTGCGGCCTCAGCGGCCACCTCGGCGGCGGACTCGGGCGCCTCCGCGGCGGCGGGCTCGGTGGCGGCGGGGCGCTCGGTCTCGTGCTGGTGCTCGCCGCCGCGGCCGCGCTTCTTGCGCTTGCCGCCGCCCCCGGTGGAGGCCGGCTGCTCCATGTGCACGATGACACCGCGCCCGTTGCACTGCACACAGGTCTCGGAGAACGACTCCAGCAGGCCCTGGCCGACCCGCTTGCGGGTCATCTGCACCAGGCCGAGCGAGGTGACCTCGGCCACCTGGTGCTTGGTGCGGTCCCGGCCCAGGCACTCCAGCAGCCGCCGCAGCACCAGGTCCCGGTTGGACTCCAGGACCATGTCGATGAAGTCGATGACGACGATGCCGCCCAGGTCGCGCAGCCGGAGCTGACGCACGATCTCCTCGGCCGCCTCCAGGTTGTTCTTGGTGACGGTCTCCTCAAGGTTGCCGCCCTGACCGGTGAACTTGCCGGTGTTGACATCGATCACGACCATGGCCTCGGTCTTGTCGATCACCAGCGAACCACCGCTGGGCAGCCACACCTTGCGGTCCAGCGCCTTCATCAACTGCTCGTCGATGCGGTACGTGGCGAACACGTCGACCTCGCTGGTCCACCGCTGGAGCCGCTCGACCAGGTCGGGCGCCACATGCGAGACATAGCCCTGGACGGTCTCCCAGGCGTCGTCACCGCTGACGATGACCTTGGAGAAGTCCTCGTTGAAGATGTCCCGGACGACGCGGACCGTCATGTCGGGCTCGCCGTAGAGCAGGCTGGGCGAGCTGGTGGAGATCGCCTTGGACTTCTTGCGGATCTCCTCCCACTGGCCCTGGAGCCGCTCCACGTCGCGGCGCAGCTCCTCCTCGCTGGCGCCCTCCGCCGCGGTGCGCACGATGACACCGGCGTCCTCGGGGACGATCTTCTTGAGGATGGTCTTCAGCCGGGACCGCTCGGTGTCGGGCAGCTTGCGGCTGATACCGGTCATCGAGCCCTCGGGCACATAGACCAGATACCGGCCGGGCAGCGAGACCTGGCTGGTGAGGCGGGCGCCCTTGTGCCCGATGGGGTCCTTGGTGACCTGCACCAGCACGGACTGGCCGGACTTGAGGGCGGTCTCGATCCGGCGGGGGCCGCCGGACAGGCCGAGCGCCTCGAAGTTGACCTCGCCGGCGTAGAGGACCGCGTTGCGGCCCTTGCCGATGTCGATGAACGCGGCCTCCATCGACGGCAGCACGTTCTGCACCTTGCCCAGGTACACATTGCCGACGTACGAGGTGGACTGCTCCTTGTTGACGTAGTGCTCGACCAGCACATCGTCTTCGAGGACGCCGATCTGGGTGCGCTCGCCGTGCTGGCGGACCACCATGACCCGCTCGACGGCCTCGCGGCGGGCCAGGAACTCGGCCTCGGTGATGATCGGGACCCGGCGGCGGCCCTGCTCGCGGCCCTCGCGGCGGCGCTGCTTCTTGGCCTCCAGGCGGGTGGAGCCCTTGATGGACTGCACCTCGTCCGATCCGGTGCCGCGCTCCTCCTTCTTACGGGGCTCGCGGACCTTCACCACGGTGCGCTCGGGGTCGTCCGAGGAGGTGTCGTGGTCAGCGCCGCTGTCCCCGGCGCGGCGGCGACGGCGACGGCGGCGACGGCTGGAGGAGCTGCCGCCGTCCTCGCCGTCCTGCTGCTCGTCGTCGGAGTCCTCGGCGCCGGACTGCGTCTCGCGGCCCTGCTCCTCGCCGTCCTCGCCGTTCTCGTCGCCCTGCTCGGCGGCGTCCCCGCGACGGCGGCGGCGCCCGCCACGGCGACGGCGCCGGCGGGAACCGGACTCCTCGCCGTCCTCGCTGTCGCTCTCCGCGGGGTCTTCCGCACCGTCCTCGGCGCCGTCGTCCTCACCGCAGGCGGCCGACTCCTGCGGCTCCTGGGTTCGGGCGGGCTGCTCCTCGTCGGCGGCGCGACGGCGGCGGCGCCTGCGGGAGCCACCGGCCTCGGCGGGCTCGGGGGCCGGGGCCGCGGCGACCTCTTCGGTGTCCTCGGTGTCCTCGCCCTCGTGCTGCGCGGCGGCTTCGGCGGCGGCCGCCGCGGCGGCGCGCTCCGGGGTCTGGAACATCGGCTCGGCGAAGACCGGCGCCTGGAAGACGGCGACGGCGGGGCGCGCGGGACGGCCCTCGGACTCGTCCTCGGCGGCGTCGTCCGCGGCCCGGGCGGCGCGGCCCGACTTGCGGGCCGGCTCGGAGAAGCCGGTCGCGGCACGGCGCACCGCACGGCGGCGCCCGCGACGGGGCTCCTCCTCGGCCGCCTCGACGGCCTCCGCGGCGGGGGCCTCGGCAGACGCGGCGGCTTCAGCGGCCGCCGGTGCGCTCTCGGCCGCGGCGGAACGGCGGGTGGCCCGGCGGCGCGTACGCGGCGCGGGCTCCTCCACCGGAACCTCGGCGGCGGGCGCCTCGGCGGGCGTCTCCACGGCGGCCTCGGCCGCGGTCTCCTGCGGGGCACCGGCGGGTGCGGTGGAACGGCGGGTGGCCCGGCGCCGGGTACGCGGCGCGGACTCCTCCGCCGGTACTTCGGCAGCGGGGGCTTCGGCGGCGGGCGCCTCGGCGGGCGTACTGGTCACCGTCTCCGCGGCTGCGGTCTGGGGGGCGCCGACCGGGGCGGACGCCCGGCGGGTGGCGCGACGGCGGGCACGTGGCGGCGCGGCGTCCTGGGCCGGTGCCTGGGCGGCGAGGTCGGCTGGAGCGGCCGGCTCCACGGACTCGGCCGGTGCGGCGACGGTCTCCACCGCGGCGGATCCCACCGGTGGGCCCGCGGGACGCGAGGCAGCCCGGCGCCGACGACGCGGCGGCAGGGTGTCGCTGGGGGTGTTGTTGTTGTCGGAACCCGCAGTGGGTTCGGTCGGTTCGAGCATTCGGGGGTTTCTCCCGTCAGGCTCCCGGGCGCCGCGTCTGGTCCGGTTGACGTCCACGGCCTTCGCGATCTGTCGCGCTGGGCCGCCGTCCGGGGCGCGGGCGCCGCACGGGAGCTCTCCGTGTCCTGGTCTCGCCGGTTCCGTACGCCATGTGTGCGTACGGCCTGGCGAAAGTCTTCTGGTCGATGCGCTGCCCGACCCTGGTGGCTCCCGAGTACGAGGGCGGCGCTTCGGCGACCTTCCCTACCCGGAACCTTCCGACGGCGCAGCCGTCGCGGTGGCGGTTGCCGCGGCTCCGGGTTGATTGGCCGGAGCGGCCGCGACCGCCTCGCGGTCGGGCGCGAGCGGATCGGTCACCTTGCCGCTCTCCTCATCGAGCAGCCCCTGCGCCAGCCTGGTCACCGCTGCGGGGACCGGCGGCGCCAGGTCGGCCACAGCTCGGAGACCGGACAGGACGTCGTCGGGTCGAACGGCAGGCGTCACGTGCCGAACAACCAGCCGCAGTATCGCACAGGGCCGGTCACCCGGCCTATCAGCCATGACGCCGCCGCTGTCCGCGGCCCCGCCGGCGACCGCGGCCTGCGCCGTGGCCTCGCTGAGTTCGAGGACGGCGGCACGGGCGTCGAAGGTCCGCATTCCGTTCTTGGTGCGACGCTGCACCTCGACGGTGCCGGCGGCGGTGAACGCCTCCGCGGCGCGGCGCGCCGCTTCGGGCTGCACGCCGTCGAGCCGGAGCTCCCACACCGAGGCGGTGAGCCGGTCGGCCAGGCCCGAGGTGCGGGCCTCCACCGCGTCCACCACATCGAGCCCGGTGGGCATGGACTCGTCCAGCAACCCGCGCAGTGCCTGCGGGTCGCGGGGCTCGGTGAGGGCGATCTCCAGGTACTCGGCCTCGCTGCCGGTGCCGGTGGGTGCGGCATTGGCGTAGGACACCTTGGGGTGCGGGGTGAAACCCGCCGAGTACGCCATGGGCACCTCGGCCCGGCGCAGCGCACGTTCGAAGGCGCGCTGGAAGTCGCGGTGACTGGTGAACCGGAGGCGGCCGCGCTTGGTGTAGCGCAGTCGGATGCGCTGCACCGCGGGTGCGGGCGGTGGGCCTTCGGGCTGTCGCTTGCCCAGTGTCCTGATTCCTTCGTGAGTAGGTCGTCCTCCACCCAGGGTACGTGCGCCGCGGCCACAACGTTCCCGGCGGGCCCTGCGCGGGACCGCGGCGGGCGGGGCACTCACCGGACCCGCGCGCCACCTCCGCAACCACTGATCACTTCACGCCACTTCCCTTCACAGAAGCCGCCGCACGTCGCTACTCATCGCTTCACCTTCTGAACGCTCTGCAATCTTCACAAACGGAAGACACCTGACCGATAATTCCGTCACCCATCCCAATCAGCCCTGGAATATACCGAGTTGACGCACCGTACGGTGATCGGAGACCTCTGCCGCGGACTGTCGGGCCCCGCCCACGACTGCCGCACGGACCAAAGTCACGATCAACCTCTTGTCGCCCCTGTTCGGCAACCGTAAGTTCCCCTTCGATTACTGAACGAAGGAGTGCACTATGCCGGAGATTTCCAGACGAGGCTTCACCGCCCTCTCCCTCGTACCCGTCGGTGCCGCAGCGCTCGGTGCCGTACCCGCGCAGGCGGCGCCGCTCCCGGACGGGACGCCCCCGCCGCAGGGGACGCGCTCCGAACCGACGGGAGAATTCACCGACCTGCTGGACCTGCACGGCTTCCCGGCCGCCGCCAGACCCGCGAAGGTCAACACCCTCAACGTCTTCGCCGACCTCGGCGCCTGGCACGCCTACGGCCTGCCGGACCCCGCGGCCCCCGAGCACCTCGGCCCCCGGCTCGGCTTCAGCGGCCCGCTCTATCTGGCGGAGGAGTACCCCTGGTACCTGAGCCGTGCCTTCACCCGCTTCGGGCTCACCGACGGGCACACCGGGCAGCGGGTCGACCTGCGGAGCGAGCCGGCGCCCGGCGGTCACAGCGCCCCCGGCCTGCTCACCCAGGTCCACCGCACCGACGGCCTGGAACTCACCCTCACCCTGCGCTTCGCCAGCAACCGCACCGCACTGGTCACCGCCGAGGTCCGCAACACCGGTCGCATACCGCGCACCCTGCGCGCCGACTGGTCCGGCACCCTGCTGCGGCACACCACCGAGCCCGTGCGGAGCGCGCCCCGGCTGGCCGCCACCCGCACCGGGGTCGCCGTGCACTTCGCCGAGGTACGGGACTTCGACTCCTATCTGACGACCGGTCAGGCCCGTTTCGAGGTCCGGCACGCGGACCCGGTGAAGACCACCGTGCAGGGCGACGAGTACCTGACCACCGCAAACGCACCCCGGCGCCTCGCCCCCGGCCAGAGCGCCGTCCACACCTGGGCCGAGAGCTACACCTTCGACGAGGCGGAACGGCGGGCCGACGACGACGCGGTGCGCTCGGCGCTGGCCCGCCCGGAGAAGGTCGCGGCCCGTACCGAGCAGCGGTGGGCCGGCTACCTCAAGGGTGCGCTCGACCGGATACCGGCCGGCCGCCGCCGCCCGGCCGCCAAGGCCGTGCAGACCCTGGTGACCAACTGGCGCAGCCCGGCAGGGCTGTTGAAGCAGGACGTGCTCACGCCCTCGCTCACCTACACCTACTTCGCCGGCGGCGCCTGGGCCTGGGACTCCTGGAAGGAGGCCGTCTCCACCGCGCTCTTCGCACCGCGCCTCGCCATGTCCGCCATCGAGGCCATGTTCGACTACCAGATCACCGAGGCCTCCGCGGAGCGGCCGCAGGACGCGGGCATGATCCCGGACTGCATCTTCTTCAACGACATCCGCGGCGGCGGCGCCAACTGGAACGAGCGCAACTCCAAGCCGCCGCTGGCCGCTTGGGCCGTCTGGGAGGTCTACCGCCGCGGCGGCGACACCGCCTTCCTGCGCCGGATGTACCCCAAGCTGACCGACTACCACGCCTGGTGGTACCGCAACCGCGACCACGACGGCAACGGCCTGGCCGAGTACGGCGCCACCGTCGACCCGGCCAACGACTCCACCAAGGCCCGCCGCCTGGCCGCCGCCTGGGAGAGCGGCATGGACAACGCGCCGCGCTTCGACGAGGTCGCCGTCACCACCAACACCGACTCCGCGGGCCAGACCACCGGCTACTCCCTGGAGCAGGAGTCCGTCGACCTCAACGCCTATCTGTACGCGGAGAAGCAGTACCTGGCGGACATCGCCCGCGTACTGGGCCGGTCCGCCGAGGCCGACCACCTGCTGGACGAGCGGGAGCAGTTGGGCCGCGAGATACGCACCCGCATGTACGACCCCGGGACCCGCTTCTTCTACGACCGGGCGCTGGACGGGGCGCCGCGCGCCGAGGCCGGCAAGGGCATCGAGGGCGCCATCCCGCTGTGGGCCGGGGCGGCCACCGCCGGGCAGGCGGCCGGGGTGCGCTCGGCCCTCATCGACGACACGCAGTTCGCCACGCATCTGCCGCTGCCGACGGCCGCCCGCGACAACCCGGGCTTCAACCCGCTCGGTTACTGGCGCGGCCTGGTCTGGCTGGACCAGGCGTACTTCACCATCGAGGGCCTGCGCGCCTACGGCTACCACGGCGACGCCCGCCGGATCACGGAGCGGCTGCTGACCCGCGCCGACGGCCTGCTCGGCGACGGCCCCATCCACGAGAACTACAACCCACTCACCGGCGAGGGCCGCAACTCCACCAACTTCTCCTGGTCCGCCGCAGCCCTCCTGGAACTCCTGCGCACACCCTGACCCCGCCCCACAGACGGAGGTCCCTCGCCATCACCAAGGCGAGGGGCCTCCGTCTCTGCTCTGCTACTTGACGCTGAGCGGGAGCAGCTTGCGGCCGGTGGGGCCGATCTGGATCTCGGTGTCCATCTGGGGGCAGACGCCGCAGTCGAAGCACGGGGTCCAGCGGCAGTCCTCGACCTCGGTCTCGTCCAGGGAGTCCTGCCAGTCCTCCCAGAGCCAGTCCTTGTCGAGGCCGGAGTCGAGGTGGTCCCAGGGCAGGACCTCCTCGTAGCCGCGCTCGCGGGTGGTGTACCAGTCGACGTCGACCCCGAAGGCCGGCAGCGTCGCCGCGGCGCTCCGCATCCAGCGGTCGTACGAGAAGTGCTCGCGCCAGCCGTCGAAACGGCCGCCGTCCTCGTAGACGGCGCGGATCACGGCACCGATGCGGCGGTCACCGCGGGAGAGCAGGCCCTCGACGATGCCGGGCTTGCCGTCGTGGTAGCGGAAGCCGATGGAGCGGCCGTACTTCTTGTCGCCGCGGATCCGGTCGCGCAGCTTGGTGAGACGCTCGTCGGTCTGCTCCGCGGAGAGCTGCGGGGCCCACTGGAACGGGGTGTGCGGCTTGGGCACGAAACCGCCGATGGACACCGTGCAGCGGATGTCGTTGGAGCCGGAGACCTCGCGGCCCTTCTGGATGACGTTCATCGCCATGTCGGCGATCTGCAGCACGTCCTCGTCGGTCTCGGTGGGCAGACCGCACATGAAGTACAGCTTCACCTGGCGCCAGCCGTTGCCGTAGGCGGTGGCGACGGTACGGATCAGGTCCTCCTCGGAGACCATCTTGTTGATGACCTTGCGCATCCGCTCGGAGCCGCCCTCGGGGGCGAAGGTGAGGCCGGAGCGGCGGCCGTTGCGGGTCAGCTCGTTGGCCAGGTCGACGTTGAAGGCGTCGACCCGGGTGGATGGCAGGGAGAGGCCGATCTTGTCTTCCTCGTAGCGGTCGGCGAGGCCCTTGGCGATGTCGCCGATCTCGGTGTGGTCGGCGGAGGACAGGGACAGCAGTCCGACCTCCTCGAAGCCGGTGGCCTTCAGCCCCTTGTCCACCATGTCGCCGATGCCGGTGATGGAACGCTCGCGCACCGGGCGGGTGATCATGCCGGCCTGGCAGAAGCGGCAGCCGCGGGTGCAACCGCGGAAGATCTCCACCGACATCCGCTCATGCACCGTCTCCGCCAGCGGCACCAGCGGCTGCTTGGGATACGGCCACTCGTCCAGGTCCATCACGGTGTGCTTGGACACCCGCCAGGGGACACCCGAGCGATTCGGCACGACGCGCGCGATACGGCCGTCGGGCAGGTACTCCACGTCGTAGTAGCCCGGCACATACACCCCGCCGGTGCGGGCGAGGCGGAAGAGCAGCTCCTCGCGGCCGCCGGGGCGGCCCTCCGCCTTCCAGGCGCGGATCAGCTCGGTGATCTCCAGCACGGCCTGCTCACCGTCACCGATCACGGCGGCGTCGATGAAGTCCGCGATGGGCTCCGGGTTGAACGCGGCGTGGCCTCCGGCGAGGACGACCGGGTCGTCCAGGGTGCGGTCCGCGGCGTTCAGCGGGATACCGGCGAGATCGAGCGCGGCCAGCATGTTGGTGTAGCCGAGCTCGGTGGAGAAGCTCAGGCCGAAGACGTCGAAGGCCTTCACCGGCCGGTGCGCGTCCACCGTGAACTGGGGCACGCTGTGCTTGCGCATCAGCTCCTCCAGATCCGGCCAGACGCTGTAGGTGCGCTCGGCGAGGACGCCCTCGCGCTCGTTGAGCACCTCGTAGAGGATCATGACGCCCTGGTTAGGCAGGCCGACCTCGTAGGCGTCCGGGTACATCAGCGCCCAGCGGACGTCGCAGGCGTCCCAGTCCTTGACGGTGGAATTGAGCTCTCCGCCGACGTACTGGATCGGCTTCTGCACATGCGGGAGCAGGGCCTCAAGCTGTGGGAAGACCGAGTCGACAGGCATTTCGCGACTTTCGTGAGCGGGCCGGACGCCCTCGCAGGGCAGCGGGGGCAAGAGAGCATCCAGCCTAACTCGGCCACGACAAGCCCCCGCACGCCTGTGGACAACGCTGCGCACCGCCCTGTGGACAACACCGTGCCGCGAATAAGCACGTCTACCCGCCCATAGGACAAACGCCTGCCTGTGGACAACTCCGGCTCGTTCCCTGCGGCATGGCAGGATCCCGAACAGAACGCGAGACGGCTCGAAGGGCACCCGGGCGGTGGCGGTACCGGTCGTGGTCCCGGTCGGTCCGCAGGTCTCGGGTAAGAGGCGCCCCTAGCGCGGCGGGCGCGGCAAGTCAGGTGGTAGAGAAGGGAGTTGGTCCTCGGTACGGGCGGCGTGCTGTTCCTCGCGGGCGTAGAGCACACCGTAGGTGAAGGAGCTCTCGCCGGCGGCGTGGGCCTGGTCGGCGATCTCCCGCAGGGCGGTGCGGGCCATCACGCTGTCCTGGTGCTCACCGAGCGCGGTCTGGAGGCGGCGGGCGGCGGCCGCGGTGTCCCGGGCCGCGGTGCCGAGCGCCGGGGTGGCGGCCTCGGCGGCGTAGCGGAGGCGCTTGGCCGCCTTGCGCGCCTCGTGCAGGCCGGCGTCCCGGTCGGGGCCCGGCGGCAGGCGCTGTGCCTCGTCCAGGCGGCGGGCGAGACGGCGCCGGTCGCGGGAGACGGCGGAGGTGAGGGGGCCCGCGGCCGGGCGGGTGGCGGCCGGGAGCAGCGGGGGCCGGGCGGTCAGCTCGTCGAGGGTGGTGAGCAGCCGCAGATAGCGCTCGCCGTCCAGGGCGCGCCGCAGCCTGCGCCGGGATCCGCTCCGATGGGCCGCCGACCAGGTCCGCAGCCTGGTCCGGACGGGACCGGTGCGCTGGGTGGCGGGCAGGGCGTCGAGGGCGGCGGTGAGGCGGGCGGTGAGGACCTCCTGATCACGCCCGACGCCCAACTCGGAGGCCAGCCAGGTGAGTTCGGCGATGAGGGGGCGAGTGCGAGCAGGGTCGAGCAGCTTGCGGTAGCTGCGCAGGGCGGAGCGCATACGCCGGGTGGCCACCCGCATCCGGTGCACCGCGTCGGGCAGATCCCGCCGGACCGCGGGATCGAGGGAGATCAGGGCCTCCCGCTGGGCACGCAGGTAGTGCAGTACGTACTCACCTGCGGTGTCGGGCGGAGGTTGGGGAGGTGCGGAGTCGGACTTGGAGGAAGCGGGGGCGGACTCAGGAGGTGCAGGGTCGGTGGCTTGCAGGGCGCGGGCCAGTTTGGAGCTGACGGCGGAGGGGTGCCAGCCGGCGGTGCGGAGGGCGCCGGCGAGCCGGTCGAGGAGGGCGGGCCGTGCCCCGGCGGCGAGTTCGACCTCGGCCTCGGTCCAGTCGGAGTGGGCGCCGATGGGGATGCCGTCGGGGGTGAGGCGCTCGGCGTGCACCCGGTCGAGGGCCAGCTCGGCGCGGGGCTCGCCGTTCTTGCCGAGTAGCAAGGTGGTGTGCCGCTCGGTGCGCAGCCGTACCAGCGGCACCAGCGGCGCATCCCGGGTACGCGAGCGGAGCAGCCGGGCCAGAGCGGGCGGCGGATGACCGACCACGACGGAGGCAGCGGTCCCGGACGCCCCAGGCCCACCACCGGACGCCCCGGACGACGACGCTCCGGACGGCGAAAGCCCACCGCCGGACGGCGAAAGCCCACCGCCGGACGGCGAAGGCGCTGTCCCGGCTTCGAGGGGTTCGTGGATCTCGTCGCGGGTGTCGGGCAGGTCGGGGACGGGGAGTTTGAGGTGCCAGCCCTCGTCGGGTCCGCCGGTGCGGCGGCGGAGGGTGATGTGGTGGGCGGCGAGCCGGCGGTCCGCGGTGTCCCAGTAGACCGCGTCGAGCAGATGGTGCCCGCCGGGAGCGGTGGCGGTGATCCCGCGGACATCGGTCAGTGCGGGCGGTACCGGATCCCCCGCCCCGGTCCGCTCGAACTTCCGCTCGACCTCACGCTGCGCCCGGCCCATACCCCGAGGGTAGGGCGCTCGGCACCGCCTGGGCAGGGGGCGTGCGCATGACACCCAGCCCCGCGGTGGTGAGCGGGGCCGGGAGCGGGTCAGGCGCTGAGGGGGCGTTGGACGCGGATGGACTGGAGCAGGCCGACGGCGACCCAGACGGCGAACATCGACGAGCCGCCGTAGGAGACGAAGGGCAGCGGGAGACCGGCGACAGGCATGATGCCCAGGGTCATCCCGATGTTCTCGAAAGCCTGGAAGGCGAACCAGGCGATGATCCCGGCGGCCACGATGGTGCCGTACAGCTCGGTGGTCTCGCGGGCGATGCGGCAGGCGCGCCAGAGGAGGATGCCGAGCAGGACGATGATGAGTCCGGCGCCGACGAAGCCGAGTTCCTCACCGGCCACGGTGAAGACGAAGTCGGTCTGCTGCTCGGGGACGAAGCGGCCGGTGGTCTGGGTGCCGTGGAAGAGGCCGGAGCCGGTGAGGCCGCCCGAACCGATGGCGATCCGGGCCTGGTTGGTGTTGTAGCCGACGCCGGCCGGGTCGAGGCTCGGGTTGGCGAAGGCGGCGAACCGGTTGATCTGGTACTCGTCCAGGATGTGCAGTTGCCAGACGGCGATGGCGCCGATGGTGCCGGTGGCGAGCAGGCCGAAGATCCAGCGGTTGGAGGCGCCGGAGGCCAGCAGCACCCCGAGGATGATCATCACCATCACCATGACCGAGCCGAGGTCGGGCATCAGCAGCACGATCAGGATCGGCACCGCGGCCAGGCCGAGCGCCTGGAGGACGGTGCGGTGGTCGGGGTGGTCCCGGTCGCCCGCGTCGACGCGGGCGGCGAGCAGCATCGCCATCCCAAGGATGATGGTGATCTTGGTGAACTCGGAGGGCTGGAGGGAGAAGCCCGCCGGGAAGACGATCCAGGCGTGGGCGCCGTTGACAGTGGCGCCGAGCGGTGTGAGCACCAGCAGCACCAGGAAGACGGAGATGCCGTACAGGATGGGCACGGCGGTGCGCAGGGTGCGGTGGCCGAGCCAGATGGTGCCGACCATCAGCGCCAGCCCGATCCCGGTGTTGAGCACATGCCGCAGCAGGAAGTAGTACGGGTCGCCGTGGTTGAGCTCGGTGCGGTTGCGGGTGGCGGAGTAGACGAGGGCGGCACCGATGCCGGAGAGCATGATCGCCGACAGCAGTATCGGCCAGTCGAGCCGGCGGGCCACCGAGTCGCGGGCCAGCAGCCGGGCCATGGTGGAGCGCTCCGGTCCGTAGCCGGAGACGGAGAAGCCGTTGGTTCCGGCCATCAGTCGCGCCTCCCCGCGGCGGGCGGCCCGGCGACGGCCGGCTGCTGCCCGTTCCGCTGCCCGCCTCCGTCCTGCTGCCCGTTCTGCTGTCCGTTCTGCTGACCCCCGCCGTCCTGCTGGCCGCCGCCGTCCTGCTGTCCCCCGCCGTCCTGCTGTCCCCCGCCGTCCTGCTGGCCGCCGCCCGGGTCGGTCGGCTGGTCGGTGGGCTGGCCGCCCGGGTTCTCGCCCGGGTCGTAGGGCTTGACCTTGGGTGCGTTGATGCTGCCGTCGGGCTGGATCTTCGGCAGGCGGTCCTGGGGGTGCGGCAGCAGGGCCTTCTTCTTGTCGATGCCGCCGTCGCTTCCGACGCCGTACAGGGCGTCGTAGATCTTGCGGACCGCGGGGCCGGAGGCGCCGGATCCGGTACCGCCCTGGGAGATCGTCATCACGATCGAGTAGTCCTTGGTGTAGGTAGCGAACCACGAAGTGGTCTGCTTGCCGTAGACCTCGGCGGTACCGGTCTTGGCGTGCATCGGGATCTTGTTCTGGGGCCAGCCGCCGAAGCGCCAGGCGGCGGTGCCCCGGGTGGCGACGCCGGCGAGGGCGCCGTCGATCTCGTCGCGCAGCTTGGCGCTCACCGGGAGCTTGCCGTGCGAACGCGGCTTGAGCTGCTG
The DNA here is from genome assembly GCF_042885635.1 of Streptomyces sp. NPDC058045. Taxonomy (NCBI): domain Bacteria; kingdom Bacillati; phylum Actinomycetota; class Actinomycetes; order Kitasatosporales; family Streptomycetaceae; genus Streptomyces; species Streptomyces sp. NPDC058045. Next base: position 284,057 of record NZ_JBHVRR010000002.1, read on the forward strand.
GATGTGCTTGCCGTCGGGGCTGAGGACGGCCTTGCCGATGCTGGGGTCGTAGAGGGTGCCGCCGTTGGAGAGGGCGGCGTAGATGGTGGCCATCTGGATGGGGGTGACGAGGGTGTCGCCCTGCCCGATGGAGTAGTTGACGGAGTCACCGGCGCGCATCTGGTTGCCTTCGAGGCAGTTCTCGTAGGCGATGCGCTGCACGTAGTCGCCGTCCTTCTTGCCGTCCTTGCACCAGGCGGCCTTGTTGGCCTTCCAGTAGTTCTGCTTCCACTGGCGGTCCGGGACGCGGCCCTTGACCTCGTTGGGGAGGTCGATGCCGGTCTCCTTGCCGAGGCCGAAGCGGTGCGCGGTCTTGTAGAACCAGTCCTTGGCGTTCTTCTTCGGGTGGTTCCCGCCGTCCTTCTTCCACTCGTTGTGGGCGATGCCGTAGAAGACGGTGTCGCAGGAGACCTCCAGCGCGCGGCCGAGGTTGATCGGCCCGAAGTTCTCCGACTCGAAGTTCTTGAAGACCTGGCTGCCGATCGAATACGAGCTGGTGCAGGGGTAGTTGCCGCTGAACGGATAGCCGGCGTCGACGGCGGCCGTGGTGGAGATCACCTTGAAGACGGAGCCGGGCGCGGCCTGGCTCTGGATGGCCCGGTTGAGCAGCGGGTAGTTGGACTTCTTGCCGGTCAGCTTGGCGTAGTCCTTGCCGGAGATGCCGCCCACCCAGGAGTTGGGGTCGTAGTCCGGGTTGGACGCCATGGCGACGACACGGCCGGTCTTGGCCTCCATGACGACGGCGGCGCCGGAGTCCGCCTTGTAGTTCTCGCCGGTGTTCTTGTCGAAGGTCTGCCGGGCGGCCTTCATCGCCTCGTTCAGCTCGTACTCGGCGACGCTCTGCACCCGGGCGTCGATGCTGGTGACGACGTTCGAACCGGGTTCTGCCGAGTCGGACTTGGCGCGGCCGATGACCCGCCCCAGGTTGTCCACCTCGTAGCGGGTCACCCCGGCCTTGCCGCGGAGCTCCTTGTCGTACTGCCGCTCCAGGCCGCTGCGGCCCACCATGTCGGAGCGCAGATACGGGGAGTCGGTGTCCTCGGACTTCTTGATCTCCTCGTCGGTGACGGGCGAGAGGTAGCCGAGGACCTGGGCGGTGTTGGCGTCGCCGGGTGCGGTGTAGCGGCGGACGGCGGTGGGCTCCGCGGTGATGCCGGGGAAGTCCTCGGAACGCTCCCGGATCTGCAGTGCCTGCTTGGGAGTTGCCTCGTCGGTGATGGGGATCGGCTGGTACGGGGAGCCGTTCCAGCAGGGCTGCTTGGTCTTGGCGTCGCAGAGGCGGACCTTGGCCGTCACATCGGCGGGCTGGAGGCCGAGGATGCCGGCGAGCTTGCCGAGGACGGCCTTCCCGCCGTCGGGCATCTTCATCAGCTCGGTCCGCGAGGCGGACACCACCAGCCGGGTCTCGTTGTCGGCGAGCGGCACCCCGCGCGCGTCGAGGACGGACCCGCGGGTGGCGGGCTGTACGACCTGCTGGACGTGGTTGCCCGAGGCCTCCTTGGCGTACTCGTCGCCGTTGCGGACCTGGAGGTACCAGAGGCGGCCGCCGAGGGTGAACAGCAGGGAGAGCACAAGGATCTGGATGACGACGAGCCGGATCTGGACGCGGGGCGTGCGTCCGGTCTCGGGGATGTTGCTCACGGGCGCTGTTCCCCTCAGCTTCTGCGGTGCGGTGTGCGGTGGGCTGCGGTCACAGGCGCTTGACCCCCTTGATGCGGCCGGCCCGGGAGGCGCGGTTGCGGGCGGCCCGCAGCCGCAGGCTGCCGCGCTGCTCGCCGAGGCGGAGCCCGGTACCGGAGGCGAGCCAGCCGGCCGCCACATCGGAGGCCTTGCCCGAGCCGGACCCGGTCTCGCCGAGCGGATCGTTCTCGGCACGTCTGGCGAGCGCCATGATGAACGGCACGGTGAACGGCGCCAGCAGCAGGTCGTAGATGACGGCGGTGAGCAGCAGGCTGCCGAGGCCGACATGGCGGGCGGCGGTGTCACCGACGAGGGCGCCGACGCCCGCGTAGAGCACGGTCGACCCGACGGCACCGGCGGCGACCACCAGCATGGGCCCGACGACGGACTGGAAGCGCCCGGTGTCGGGGCGGGCGAGCCCGGCGAGGTAGCCGACGACGCAGAGGACGAGGGCGTAGCGCCCGGCGGCGTGGTCGGCGGGCGGGGCGAGGTCGGCGAGGAGTCCGGCACCGAATCCGATGAAGGCGCCGCCGAGATGCCCGTAGACCAGGGCGAGGCCGAGGACGGTGAGCAGCAGCAGGTCGGGGACGGCGCCGGGCAGGTGGAGCCGGGCGAGGACGCTGACCTGGACGACCAGGGCGACGATCACCAGGGCGGTGGAGAGCAGCATCCGGTTGACGCGCATGGGTCCAGCTCCTACTGCTGTTGCGGTTGTCGGTCTGCCCCGTCGGGGGCCTGCGCATCCTGGCCGTCGTTCTGCGCCCGGCCGTTGTCCTGCGCCTGGCCGTCGGGCGGGTTGGCGCCGGGGGTGACGGTGACCGTGACGGTGGGCGTCGGCTTGGTCTTGGGGGCGGGCGGCAGGACCTTGTCCCTCGGGTCCTTGCGCGGCGCCTCGACGACCACGCCGACCACGTCCAGCTTGGTGAACGTGACGAAGGGCTTGACGTACACGGTGCGGGTGAGGTCGCCGCCGGACGGGTCGACGCGGACCACGGTGCCGACCGGGACGCCCGGCACGAAGGGCTTGTCGGACTGCGAGCCGAAGGTGACGAGGCGCTCGCCCTTCTTCACCCTGGCCTTGCCGTTGAGGAGTTGGACCCGCAGCGGACGGTCCCCGCCACCGGCCGCGAAGCCCAACTCGTCGTTGCCCTCCATGCGCGTGCCGACGGTGAAGTCCGGGTCGCTGGCGAGGAGCACGGTGGCGCTGTCCGGGCCGACGGTGGTGATCCGGCCGACGAGCCCGTCCCCGTTGAGTACGGTCATGTCGCGCTTGATGCCGTCGTGGGCACCGGCGTCGATGGTGACGGTCCAGGAGAAGCCCTGGGCCGCGCCGATGGCGATGACCTGCGCGCCCTTGATGCCGTACTGGCCGGCGCCGGCGGTGCGGAGCATCTTGTCGAGTTGGCGGGCCTTGCTGCGGTTGCGCTCGCCGCTGCCGAGTTCGGCCTTGAGCCGGGCGTTCTCGTGCTCAAGGCGGGCGATGCGGTCATGGCGGTCGCCGGAGGCGCGGACCGCGGAGACGGCGTTGCCGACCGGGTCCACCACACCGGCGACGCCGTTCTCCACCGGTCCGAAGACGGTGGCGGCGGCCTGCCGGGCACCGTCGACCGGGGAGTCCTCACCACCGCGGATGTCCACCGTGATCAGTGCGAACGCGATGGCGACCAGCAGCACCAGGAGCAGCCGGCTCTCTCGTGTGTCCCTCACGTGCGGCGGCCGTGCCTTCCTCGTCGGGATTCGTCTGGCATGAGCCGATAGCGTGCGCCGTGTACGGCTTCATGCCTTCTGCGGGCTTCATGCCTCTATATCAAGGAACCACCGCACGGAGTGAGACGTCCGTGCGGCGGTTTCATCTCACGGTCGTGCGGGGTTCAGCGGCGGGGCTGTGCGTCCAGCACCTGCTGGAGCGCCTCGAACTCCTCGACGCACTTGCCGGATCCGAGCGCCACGCTGTCCAGCGGGTCCTCGGCGATATGGATCGGCATCCCGGTCTCCCGGCGCAGCCGCTCGTCCAGGCCGCGCAGCAGGGCGCCGCCGCCGGTGAGCACGATGCCGCGGTCCATCACATCACCGGACAGCTCGGGCGGGCACTTGTCGAGGGTGGTCTTCACCGCGTCGACGATGGCGTTGACCGGCTCCTCGATGGCCTTGCGCACCTCGGCCGCGGAGATGACCACGGTCTTCGGCAGGCCGGAGACCAGATCGCGGCCGCGGATCTCGGTGTGCTCGTCGCCGTCCAGGTCGTAGGCGGAGCCGATGGTCAGCTTGATCTGCTCGGCGGTGCGCTCACCGAGGAGGAGTGAGTACTCCTTCTTGATGTGCTGGATGATCGCGTTGTCCAGCTCGTCGCCGGCGACGCGGATCGACTGGGCGGTGACGATGCCGCCGAGCGAGATGACGGCGACCTCGGTGGTGCCGCCGCCGATATCCACCACCATGTTGCCGGTGGCCTCGTGCACCGGGAGGCCGGAACCGATCGCGGCGGCCATCGGCTCCTCGATGATGTGCACCTGCCGCGCCCCGGCCTGCGAGGACGCCTCGATGACGGCACGCCGCTCGACCCCGGTGATCCCCGACGGCACACAGACCACGACCCGCGGCCGGGCCAGATAGCGCCGCTTGTGGATCTTGAGGATGAAGTAGCGGAGCATCCGCTCGGTGATCTCGAAGTCGGCGATCACGCCGTCCTTCAGGGGGCGCACGGCCACGATGTTGCCCGGGGTGCGCCCGATCATCTTCTTCGCCTCGGCGCCGACCGCGAGAATGCCACCGGTGTTGGTGTTGATGGCGACGACAGACGGCTCGTTGAGTACGATCCCCCGGCCCCTGACGTACACCAGCGTGTTGGCGGTCCCGAGGTCGACAGCCATGTCACGGCCGATGAACGACATGTTGTTCCCCATGAGGATGCGTCTGGCCTTCCCAAGTGGAGCGTTTGATGGCTTTTCAGGTCGGCGAAGTGGGTGCTGAGTGGCGCGAAGGCTCCATCGTAGTCGCGTCCGTAGGTACCCGACGCGAGGGCCATCGCCATTCTCAGCAGATGTCCCGCTAGCCCGCTAATGCAGACGTGCCGATGGAAGCTCTCGTTCCCCCGATCGGCACGCATATGCCGCGAGGGGCGGGGATTTCCGCGCGGGACCACCGTACGCAGCGGGCGCCCGCGGCGGTGGGGCGACGGGCGGAACGGCGTGGCGTACGAGCCGGCGGAGGCGTCACAACTGACGGAGCGTCAGCCGCGGCGGGGCGGGGCGAAAGGCTGCGCCGGATCAGGACAGGCCCGGGAAGAACAGCTTGATCTCGCGCTCCGCGGACTCCTCGGAGTCGGAGGCGTGGATGAGGTTCTCGCGGGTGACGGTGCCGAAGTCCCCGCGGATGGAGCCCGGCTCCGCGGCGATCGGATCGGTCGGCCCGGCCAGCTTGCGTACGCCGTCGATGACCCGCTCGCCCTCCACGACCAGCGCCACCACGGGACCCGAGGACATGAACTCGACCAGCGGCTCGTAGAAGGGGCGCCCCACATGCTCCGCGTAGTGCTGCTCCAGCAGGGCGCGGTCCAGGGTGCGCAGCTCCAGCGCGGTGACGGTCCACCCGGCCTTGCGCTCGATACGGCCGATGAGCTCGCCGACCAGCGAACGGCGGACGGCGTCCGGCTTGAGCAGAACAAGGGTGCGCTGGGTCACAGTGCTGACTCCTTCGGTGGTGGGATGCCCGGCAGACCGGTGCACATGCGGGGTGGTGGAAGGTTACAGGGCCTGCCTCGGTGGCCGTCACACAGCGTCAGGTCGGGGCCGAGGGCGGCCCGGTCGTCACGCCGGGCCGGGGTCCGCCTCGGCGGACTGCGCCGCGAAGCGGGCCTTGGCCTCGTCGATCTTCCGGCCGAAGTGCACCGAACACCACCAGAGCGCCGCGAACGCCGCCCCCAGGAAGAACATCACCGGCACCACGAACCCGCCCGCGATCAGCGCGATCTGCAGTGCCCAGCCCAGCACCACCCCACCGGGACGGGTGATCACCCCGCACAGCAGGACGCAGAGGACCATGGCGACACCGCACACCGTCCACACCGTGCCGGACGTCAGCGCCGGGTCCTTCATCGCCACCAGACCGGCGAAGCCCACCACGAAGAACTCACCGATCAGAGTGGAAGCACAGAGCGTACGCACGGCCGGATTCAGCCCCTTCCCAGCAGCAGCCGGGCCTCGCCGACCGTGATCACGGAGCCGGTCACGAGCACTCCCGCACCCGCGTACTCGCCCTCTTCCTCGGCCAGCGTGACGGCCGCCTCCAGCGCATCGTCGAGCCGTGTCTCCACCTGGACCCGGTCCTCGCCGAAGACCTCCACCGCGACCCCGGCCAGCGCGTCCGCGTCCATCGCGCGATGGCTGGAATTCTGCGTCACCACGACCTCAGTGAAGATCGGCTCGAACGCCTCAAGCAGGCCCCGTACGTCCTTGCCGCCGCTCGCGCCGACCACGCCGATCAGCCGGCTGAAGCCGAAGACCTCGCCCACCGCCTCGGCTGTCGCACGGGCGCCCGCCGGGTTGTGCGCGGCGTCCAGCACCACCGTCGGGGACTTCCGCACCACCTCCATGCGCCCCGGCGAGGCCACCGAGGCGAAGGCGCGGCGCACCGTCTCGATGTCCAGCGGCCGGGCGTGCTGCGAGCCGACCCCGAAGAACGCCTCGACCGCGGCCAGCGCCACCGCCGCGTTGTGCGCCTGGTGCGCGCCATGCAGCGGCAGGAACACCTCCTCGTACTCCCCGCCCAGGCCGCGCAGCGTCAGAAGCTGCCCGCCGACCGCGACCTGCCGGGACAGCACACCGAACTCCAGGCCCTCCCGGGCGACCGTGGCGTCCACCTCGACGGCCTTCTTCAGCAGCACCTGCGCCGCGTCCACCGGCTGCTGGGCCAGCACCACGGAAGCGCCCCGCTTGATGATCCCGGCCTTCTCTGCGGCGATCTCGCCGGGCGTCGAGCCGAGCCGGTCGGTGTGGTCCAGGTCGATCGGGGTGACCACGGCCACCGTGCCGTCGATGACGTTCGTCGCGTCCCAACTGCCGCCCATCCCGACCTCGACGACCGCCACATCCACCGGCGCGTCCGCGAACGCCGCGTACGCCATGCCCGTCAGTACCTCGAAGAAGGACAACCGGAAGTCCTGCCGCGCGTCGACCATCTCGATGTACGGCTGGATGTCCCGGTACGTCTCCACGAAGCGCTCGGGCGGGATCGGGGCGCCGTCCAGGCTGATGCGTTCGGTGATGGACTGCACATGCGGCGAGGTGTACCGGCCGGTGCGCAGGTCGAAGGCGCCGAACAGCGCCTCGATCATGCGGGCCGTGGATGTCTTGCCGTTGGTGCCGGTGATGTGGATCGAGGGGTAGGCGCGCTGCGGATCGCCGAGGACGTCCATCAGGGCCGCGATCCGGGAGACCGAGGGCTCCAGCTTCGTCTCGCCCCAGCGGCCGGCCAGTTCGGCCTCCACCTCGCGCAGCGCGCGGTCCACCTCGGGATCGGCGGGGCGCGCCGGCACATCCGCCTCCGGCGGTCCGGCCTGGGTACGCAGGGTGCGGCTGCCGGCCTCGATCACCGCCAGGTCCGGGTCGCGGTCCGTCTCCTGGGAGACGATCTCCTCGAAGTCCTCGAACCCGTCCTCCGGATCCGACTCGAATCCGTCACTGCCGTCATACGGGGGGCGCTCACTCACACCGCACAGTCTACGGAGGACCCGCGCGGCCGCTGCGCGCAGGAGCCCCGTCCCCGGTACCGGCCTCGGCACCGCGGACGGGGCTCCGTACTACGACTCCGGACTACGCCTCCGGCAGGCGCTCCAACTGGGCGCCGATCCGGGCGATGTCCTCCTCGGCCTTGGTGAGCCGGCCGCGGATCTTCGCCACGACCTGGTCCGGCGCCTTCGCCAGGAAGCCCTCGTTGCCGAGCTTCCCCTCGGCCTGCGCCTTCTCCTTCTCGGCCGCCGCCAGATCCTTGGCGAGGCGCTTGCGCTCCGCCGCGAAGTCGATCACCCCGGACAGGTCCAGCGCGACCTCAGCCCCGGCCACCGGCAGCGTCGCCGTCGCGGTGAAGCCCTCGCCCTCCGGCTGGAGCCGCAGCAACTGCCGGATGGCCGCCTGGTGCGGGGCGAGCGCGGTGCCGTCCAGGGTGAGCCGGGCCGGGACCCGCTGCCCCGGCTGGAGCCCCTGGTCGGCGCGGAAACGGCGGACCTCGGTGATGACCTGCTGGAGGGTGCCGATCTCCCGCTCCGCCGCCGCGTCCCGGAAGCCGCTGTCGGCGGGCCACTCGGCGACCACGAGGGACTCGCCCCCGGTGAGCGTGGTCCACAGCGTCTCCGTCACGAACGGCACGATCGGGTGCAGCAGCCGCAGCGTCACATCGAGCACCTCGCCGAGGACCCGCTTGCTGGCCTCGGCCGCCCGGCCGCCCTCCTGGAACGTGGTCTTGGACAGCTCCACGTACCAGTCGAAGACCTCGTCCCAGGAGAAGTGGAAGAGGGCCTCGGAGAGCTTGGCGAACTGGAAGTCCTCGTAGAAGGCGTCGACTTCGGCGACGGTGGCGTTCAGCCGGGACAGGATCCAGCGGTCCGTGGCGGAGAGTTCCTCCGGCGCGGGCAGCGGGCCCTCGACGGTGGCGCCGTTCATCAGGGCGAAACGGGTCGCGTTCCAGATCTTGTTGGCGAAGTTCCGGGAGCCCTGCACCCAGTCCTCGCCGATCGGCACGTCGACGCCCGGGTTGGCACCGCGGGCCAGGGTGAAACGGAGCGCGTCCGAACCGTACTTGTCCATCCAGTCCAGCGGATTGACCGCGTTCCCGAAGGACTTGGACATCTTCTTGCCGAACTGGTCGCGGACCATGCCGTGCAGGGCGATGGTGTGGAACGGCGGGGTGCCGTCCATCGCGTACAGGCCGAACATCATCATCCGGGCGACCCAGAAGAAGAGGATGTCGTAGCCGGTGACCAGGACCGAGTTCGGATAGAACTTCGCCAGGCTCTCGGTCCGCTCGGGCCAGCCCAGCGTGGAGAACGGCCAGAGGGCGGACGAGAACCAGGTGTCCAGGACGTCGGTGTCCTGCGTCCAGCCCTCGCCGCTCGGCGGCTCCTCGTCCGGGCCGACGCAGACGACCTCGCCCTCGGGCCCGTACCAGACGGGGATGCGGTGGCCCCACCACAACTGGCGGGAGATGCACCAGTCGTGGAGGTTGTCGACCCAGTCGAAGTACCGCTTCTCCATCTCCTGCGGGTGGATGGCGACCTTGCCCTCGCGGACCGCGTCGCCCGCGGCCTTCGCCAGCGGGCCGACCCTGACCCACCACTGCATGGACAGCCGCGGCTCGATCGTCGTCTTGCACCGCGAGCAGTGCCCCACCGAGTGGACGTACGGGCGCTTCTCGGCGACGATCCGGCCCTCGGCGCGCAGTGCGGCGACGATGGCGCTGCGGGCCTCCAGCCGGTCCTGGCCCTGGAAGGGGCCGTGCGCGGTGATGACGGCGTGCTCGTCCATCACCGCGATCGAGGGCAGGCCGTGCCGCTGCCCGATCTCGAAGTCGTTCGGGTCGTGCGCCGGCGTCACCTTGACCGCGCCGGTGCCGAACTCCGGGTCGACATGCTCGTCCGCCACCACCGGGATCTCCCGGTCGGTGAGCGGGAGTCGGACGGTGCGGCCGACGAGGTGCCGGTAGCGCTCGTCGTCCGGGTGGACCGCGATCGCGGTGTCACCGAGCATCGTCTCCGCGCGGGTGGTGGCGACGACGATCGAGTCGTCCCCGTCGCCGTAGCGCATCGACACCAGCTCGCCGTCGTCGTCCTGGTACTCCACCTCGATGTCGGAGATGGCGGTCAGGCAGCGGGGGCACCAGTTGATGATGCGCTCGGCGCGGTAGATCAACTCGTCGTCGTGGAGCCGCTTGAAGATGGTCTGGACGGCCTGCGAGAGGCCCTCGTCCATGGTGAAGCGCTCGCGGGACCAGGCCACACCGTCGCCGAGGCGGCGCATCTGGCCGGAGATCTGCCCGCCGGACTCCGCCTTCCACTGCCACACCCGCTCGACGAAGGCCTCCCGGCCCAGGTCGTGCCGGGAGCGGCCCTCCTTGCCCAACTCCCGCTCCACCACGTTCTGGGTGGCGATACCGGCGTGGTCCATGCCCGGCTGCCACAGCGTCTCGTGGCCCTGCATCCGCTTGCGGCGGGTGAGGGCGTCGATCAGCGTGTGCTCGAAGGCGTGGCCCAGGTGCAGGCTGCCGGTGACGTTCGGCGGGGGGATGACGACGGTGAACGGCGGCTTCTCGCTCTTCGCGTCGGCGTCGAAGTAACCGCGTTCCACCCAGCGCTCGTACAACGGCCCCTCTACCTCGGCCGGCGCGTACTGGGTCGGCAGTTCGGTGGTGGGCGCTGAATGCTGCTGCTGAGTGTTGTCGGTCACGGAGGCAGTTTACGGCCGTCACCATCCCGTCCTGAAACCCGATAGTTCGGTAACGGTGACGGACCCCGTGCTCCATTCGTCCTCGTTGTACGCCAGGATGTTCGGAACGCATAAGCACCTGGAGGGGAAACCCGTCATGAGTCACAACCAGCCGGGCCCGTACGGCGGGCAGCCCCAGCAGCCCGGACCGTACGGACAGCCGGGCCCCTACGGCCAGCAGCCGCAGGCACCCCAGCCCGGCTACGGCTACCCGCAGCAGCAGCCCCAGCAGCAGCCCGGGTACGGCTACCCACCGCAGCAGCCGCAGCAGCCGGGCCCCTACGGCCAGCAGCCACCCACCACCCCCTACGGCCAGCCCCAGCAGCCCGGCCCGTACGGCCAGCAGCCCCCGACGGGCCCGATGCCCGGAATGCCCCAGCCTCCCTCCGGAGGCAGCGGCATGAAGACCGGCCTCATCATCGGCGGAGTCGCCGTGGTCGCCGCGATCGGCGTCGGCGCGTACTTCCTCTTCGGCACCGGAAGCGGCGGCTCCGACCTCGCGGACGACGGGCCGCACAAGTTGACGACCCCGGCCACCGCCCTCGGCGACTTCAAGCGCGTCGGTGAGGACCGCGGCCCGCAGGACGCCACCAGCGGCGACGCCAAGGACCTGGCCGACAGCGGCATCACCAACGCCAAGTCGGTGAGCGCCATGTACACCACGATCGACATGACCGACCCGAACACCGTCGATCCGTCCGCCGTCGCCGGCTCGAAGGCGATCACGTTCATGGGCGTCTACGGCAAGATCGCGGACCCCGAGGCGGCGATCGACAAGGCCTTCGACGGGATGAAGAGCAACAAGAACATGAAGTTGCTCGGGCAGCCCGAGGAGGTCACCCCCGACAGCCTGGACGGCGCCGTGATGAAGTGCCAGCAGGGCGAGGGCAAGAACAAGGCGACCGGCCAGACGGACCGCCAGTACCTGTGCATGTGGGCCGACTACAGCACCCTCGGCATGGGCGTCGCCGCCAACGGCGGCAAGGGCACCAGCCTCGACGAGGCCGCCAAGCGAACCGCCGACCTCCGCAAGGAAGTCCGCGTCAAGGCCTGATGCGGCGCCCGTGCGGTGCGCGGCCTACCGGCTGACGCACCGCACGGAAGGGGGGGGGGCCCCGCGGGGGGGGCCCCCGCGGCGGGGGGGTGGTAAAAAAAAACCTACCCCCCCCCAAAAAAAAAACACCTCAGGCGGGGGTGGGGTGTGAGGA